>NZ_JBQFMH010000011.1:0-124170 GCF_056531745.1 Ruegeria sp. L12 | reverse complement strand
AGTCGAGCACTCACCCTCAAAAACGCGCGTGCCATCCTCTTGCAGAACACACACTGCGCAATTGGTCAGGGACACGTCTAAGCCAACATAGTTTTTCATGGCTGTCTCTCCTTCAGCTCAAGGTTTTCGAGATACGACAATAGCCGTTCTCAATGCCCTTGAAGCCGAATGCTCAGCAGATACACCATGTCCGCTTTCTGCGCATTGCAGTCATTGGGGCGTCACGCAGCATTGGTCAAATTGGGCTCAATATTGCCGTTCTCTGCGGTCTGCGTTGTTGGTCGGTCGCAGCCCAAACCGGACCTTCGCAACCAAACTTTGCTAACTCCGAACTACACAACGAAACGGCCAGTTGCAGAGGTTGTATCGGCGGTGGCAACCAACCATTCATGTCGTCGACTAATCTGTTCAACGTCGCACTACAACTTCTCCGAACTGATCCCACGAGGACCTAATCTTCGAAGCGTTCATTTGGCTCGACCACATTTACTTGCTTCGGAACTTGGTCGGTGTCATTCCGGTCTGACTTCGGAAAAAGCGAGTGAAATGGGACTTGTCAGAATAGCCGAGCATCAGACCAATCTCCGCAATTGTCATCTGGTCTTCTTTGAGGTGCTCCTTGGCGACATCGATACGCAGCCGTTTGATTTCGCGCGGTAACGTTGTGCCTTGTTGTTGAAGCGCTTTCAGGAACCGTTCCGGCTGTATTCCCAGCAACCCGGCCACCATCTCCGGCCCCAAATCGGTTGCATCCAGTTTGCCGCGCAAGACAGAGCGCAAAGCAGCCACCATAGTTACTTCTTCATCTTGTCGCGGTGAGGCCATCGGCTTGGCAGAGCCGTCAAAGACATGGTGCAAAAACAACCATTCCACAGGAAAACTAATTTGCATTCCGGGATCGGTTCCAAGGCCAACCTCGATCCCTTTGTATTTGACAGGCAAACCATTGATGTATCTGCTTTCCCATCGCACACGCGAAGAGTCCCAGGAATCGCCGACGACGGTCTGCAACAGGCGTACATAGATTGCAGCACCAAAACCTGTTACCTGAACGGGTGGGATAGTTGGTTCCTGTTGCCTATCGATACGATAAGTCGCTTTGTCCGCTTCAATAATGAGGCTGTGCCGCACAGAATTGGACTCCTGAGGTACGAGCCCAACAAAGCGGGTAAAAAACTCGAACAGCGTCTTTGTGGTTCGCAGGGCTTGAGCGAACGGAGGCCACTCTTGCAGGTCAAACGACTCTCCTACATTCAGTCCAAGGTATCGATCCCCTGACACTTCTGAGAAAGCATTTACCAAGCCGTAAACCAACTCGGAGTGAACGAACACGGATGGGTTAGTCAACAGTTCGGCTTTCAAGCCGACCTGATCCAATGCTGGTTGCGGATTGATCTTACGTTCGGTGAGATATTGCAGAAAGGGAGCGGCTAAAGAGAGGCGAACAAAGCCCTCGCTATGCTCTCGGGAGGCGGAGTTGAAAGGCAAGCTCATAACCCTTGTTTGGATTAGCTTTAAGAAGTGGCCATTTTTGCAGTCACATTCGTACATCCTAATTCAAAAGGGGCAACCGAGCCAATGAATTCCAGACTATAGTTGGCAAAACATGAATATGAAGGGAGTACTTATGTCCGGCTTACGAATGTCTCTTTGCTCGACGGCAATTGTCGCGGCAGTTCTTTCTTTTTCGACGACCGCGCAGGCTCAGGATCAAGAAGAACCCCAAACGCTGTTTACCAACGTGCATGTCTTCGATGGCGTCAATGAACAGCGGATCGAAAATGCGAGCGTTCTGGTCGAGGGCAATCTGATCAAGTCCGTCTCAACCGATGCCATTGATGCGCCGAGTGCGAAGGTTATCGACGGTGGCGGACGTACTCTGACACCGGGCTTTATCGAGAATCACGCGCATCTGATGCTCATGGGGCCATCGATTGCCGAGATGGAAACCAACTCGACCTGGGAGGATTTCGCCATCCACGGGACACGGATGGCCGAAATGTACCTGATGCAGGGCTTCACGACCGTTCGCGATGCCGGGGGCGCTGGCGGTGGGCTGCGGCGCGCAATAGACGCCGGCCAGATCGTCGGCCCCCGCTTTTACCCTTCCGGGGCATTTCTCGGAACACGTGGTGGTCACGCCGATTTCGCATCCTTCACATCTCCGCCGGGCGGGGTGACCAATTTTGGCACTCTGAATATGGCCCAACAGGTCAACGGTGTTGATGAAATTTACATGTATGGCCGCAACAACCTGCGCATGGGTGCCACGCAATTGAAGTTCATGCAATCAGGTGGGGTGATTTCGGCATTCGATCCATGGCAGTTGCTCGCCGGTTCGAAAGAAGAGATCGAGGCCGCTGTTCAGGTTGCCAACGAGTACGGCACCTATGTCATGGCACATTCCTACCGCAAAGAAGCGATCATCAATGCCCTGAATGCAGGGGTCAGAACCATTGAACACGGATTTCACTTTGACTGCGAGATTTCTGCTTTGATGAAAGAAAAAGGAGCGTACATCACGACGAACATCACAGCATTTGATCCAGGCCTACTTGATGTTCCTTCCGTGAAAAACAACCCCAACAGTTTGAGGAAGGCCAAATCGGCCTCGGCGACCTTCGAAGCCTACATTCCAAGTATGAAGGAATGCCCGGCGCCGCGCGGTTTCCAAACCGATTGCGTCGGCTCGGTCGAAGCGTGCAACATCCAGATCGCCTACGAGAAACATCTGAATAACCATTTCTTCGGCCCCTATGCGTCGATGGTAACCCTAACTTCGGTAGGTGGCGAGATCGCGGCACTTAGCGGTGATTTCATGAACCCCTATCCGGAAGGCAAACTGGGTGTGATCGAAGAAGGCGCCTATGCCGACATCCTGCTGATAGACGGCAACCCCCTCGAAGACTTCTCTGTCGTTGGAACAGGCGATCAGTGGTTCGGTGCGGACCCGAGGCCGGACAGCCCGGAAACAATCCGCCTGATCATGAAGGACGGTGTGATCTACAAAAACACACTGGATTGACCAGATAAAGCAGCCGGAGAGCATTCATGCGAAATTGGTTTTGCTCCGCAGTATTTGCAGGGTTGGTTTTGTGCGGTTATGATGCTGCGGCGACGCCTGGAACCGCGTTGGACTGGGCAGATCTGCCAGATCCGTCTGCGCAGGTCTTTGATGACCCCTATCGTGAACTCAGCCCCGAACAGTTCGACGATGTTCTTTTCGTTGTGCGTATACGCGGCAGGTTGCAGCAGGAGGTTGGCAGCGCCGAAGAACGGCAGAAATGGCAATTGCTTTTAGCAGAGACCGAAGACGCCTTGGTGTCAGACGGAATTGACGTCGACTGGTTACTCGATCAGCGCGAGGTTGTGACTGAACGTCGAAGAAAGGCTGGAACGAGCGGAAACCCGCAATTCGACGGCAGAACAATCACACTCGCGGGCTTTGCCATTCCTGCTCCAAGCGATCCGGACGGTCGACCTGTGGCGTATTTGGTGCCAGAAAGAGGGATGTGCAGCCACGTGCCTCCACCTCCGCCTAACCAGATGATCCGTGTGCGGTTGAACGGGGACTGGGCGCCTAGCTATTTCCACGAACCCGTTCGGCTGACAGGCACGCTGACTATCGATCCTTCCGTTCATAATATGATGGTTGTGGATGGCCTCATGCCTATGAATGCGACTTTCCAGCTAGAGGCGGAACGTGTCGAAACTCTGGAAACCGAGGCAGACAGGTTGGAATGGAAGCAGCGTGCTGCTGATCGCATCCGCGCGGCAGGAAATCGCAAGACCGGTGGGGCACAGGCGTCAAAATGATAAGACTTCTGGTTGCCGCATTGAGCCTTGCATTTGCTGGCGCAGCGTCGGCTCAGGGACTATCCGGGCCATCTTCAGTCGAAGCCGATCTTGCGCCCGGAGACGGGCTCACCGATCCGCAATATCGTTCCGATTTTCCACGCAACATCGCACCGGGTTGGTTTCAGTGGAAAGACCGACTGGCTGAGGGTGGTTTTCGGTTCAACATTGACTACCTGGCATTGGGCCAAACCACGGATGCTGATCTGGGAACCGGCGAAGCAGCCAGCGGAATTGCGCGGTTCTACGGCAGTTGGCAGGCAACTGAACGGGGGTCTCTGACATTCAAGATCGAAGACAGGCACAGTTATACTGACGTTGCTCCGCAATTTCTCGGGCTGGATGGCGGAGCCCTTTCAATCACGGGAACAGCCTTCAATGACAACGGTTTGCTTCTGACCAATTTGTTCTGGACCCAAAGGGCTGAGAATGGGTCGTGGGCGCTGCAAGTCGGCCAGATTGATGTAACGGACTTTGTGGATATCTACGGGTTGGTAAGCCCCTACAGTGGTTTTCAAAACCTGTCTTTCAATACCAACCCGACAATCAACACGCCCAACCAAGGCCTTGGTATTGCCGGTGGGGTAAAGCTGAGCGAGAACCTCTACGCCGTTGCCAGCGTATCAGACGCAAACGCCGACCCGTCCGATCCAAACTTTGATGTGTTTAGCGACGGCAATCTCTTCAAGTCGCTCGAACTTGGGTACACGTCCGACTTTGATCGCATCTACTTCGACAATATCCATCTGACCCTCTGGCATGCGGATGCGGCTGACGATGGCAGTCGAGCAGAAGATTACGGCGCAGCGTTTTCCGCCGCATGGTTTGTTGACAATAAATGGATGCCGTTCTTCCGTGCAGGGGCCTCGAAGGGAACCGCAGCGCTTTATGAACGGTCGATTTCTGCCGGTCTCGGTTACTATGGTCGCAACACCGATTTGGCCGGTCTGGGCCTAAACTGGGCCGAAGCAAGAGGCATAGATGGCGATCAGTTCACGCTTGAAGCTTTCTACCGCTTTTCAATCTCACCCGGACTGCAGATCACGCCATCGGTACAATTCATTTCCGACCCGCTTCTAAATCCCGATCAGGACCGGATTACCCTGTTCGGTCTAAGAACCCGGATCGTTTTCTAATGCGGGGTGAAGGCAGTCACTAAGGGGTGTGCCAAAGGGCAACTAAGAGAGATCAAGCGCGTGCCGGAATTTTCAACGCCGGTCGAATGAAGTTGGGAAGCAAAGGAACAATCTATGAAGATTGCATACGGAATTCTTGCAGCCTTAGCAGTTGTGTTTTTCATCCTTGGAGGCAGCGATGCCCATGCCAAAGACAACAAGGGTAAAAAGCCGAACAAGGGGGGCAAGAACGGTGATGTCAGCATTCAGATAGAAGACAAACCCGGCATAGGCCCAAAAGCTGTACCACCTGGACAGATCAAGCGCTACACGCGCGGTGCCAAGCTCCCATCTGACCTGGAGTTCGAGGATATTGGGGACCTTTCCAAATGGAAGCTTGGGGAGCCGGGCAAAGGAAACCGCTACATTCTGGTCGATGACGAAGTCCTCGAAGTTACGAATGACCTGTCTACCGTGGTCGATGCCGTCGGCATCGTCGGTGATCTTCTAAATTAGGCGAAAGTACGATGTTTCAGGGCAAGAACTACCTCGTTTGCCCTGACGCTGGCCGGGGCGATCATTTGTGAACCCCGGCCCAAGTTCAAAACCCGGATCCGAGGCGCTACGATGATAAAGGCCCTTCTTGTTCTTTTTGCGCTTGCTACCTTTTCGTCAGCACGCGCCCTACTCGCTCAGGAAAACGGTGCAACTGAAGTCCCGCAAACAATACGCTTTGAGGGCTATGTATAGCCCAGTCGCGAAGCAGAACTGTCGCCTTTGGTGGACAATGTGGTCAACCGGACTTTGCAAAGTCTGCTTTCTGCGCATCGCAGACCTTTGAGTTCGAGGAAGCCCTTTGAACTTTGTGCTCACGGCTACCGCTGAAGGAATGTTCACGAGTGTCCGAGGTTCGGATCTAGCCGGTGGTTGGCTGACTAGAACGCAACCGCTCCATAATTGCGACTTATGTTAAATCTCGAACTCCCGGCATCCTGCCACAAAACCGGTGCGCGTTTTCGACAGTTTCAGGAAACCGAATGTTTCTTCCGGTGATGTCTTGAAGGAAGATGTACGCAGTATCCCAATTAAACTAGGTGCCTTGTTCAGGCGCGTGCGGAAAACCCGCAACCCATTTGTAATATTCCGACCGCAGTTGCCCAAGGAACTTACCTACATTCGAAATCCTTACCTCGGCACCACGTTCCAGCCTGCATCGCGTAGGGCGGGATCAATACGGTGTCGGTCTCTGTTTCGCTACTCACATCCATGACAATGCTCTTTCATGCAGCACTGTGAGAAGATCTTGCCTAATGTCCAATTGGACTTGAATTTGGTCCGCAAGTACGGCTTTGCGGCGCGCATCGACAGTTTCCATACGCTCCGCTCGCCAAGCGTCAATTTTATTTTCGCACAGAACATAGTCTATCAGAAGCTGTTCATCTTCCGACTTCCAATATTTTTGGCTACTCTGCCGTTTTAGCCGCGGCAGGCGCGGTACAGGTGGATCACGTCGCTTTGCGGACGACAAAACATCTGGGTGTGTTTTGTAAACACCTCGTTTTTTTCGTCGCTTGTTTATTGGTTTTTTGTCGAACTTCTGGGATTTGGGTGAGTTTTTGCGTTGTCGTCTGAGACTACGCATTTCAGTGCGCAATGCTTGAAAAGTCGCGGCGGGATCTTCATTTGCGAGCGGTTCACGCCGCCATCGCTCAAGAAATTTCTGCACGAAATCTTCCGTCTCGCGAGCGGACGCTGCGTCTTTGGTTTTGTCGGCCCTGTACTTGGCGGCGGTACGGTCAGGTTTGTAATTCGGATCGTAGTAATTTCGAAACGCCATTTTTCGAACATTTCCTAAATCATCGTGAATTAGTACGCCAATAGCAGTTTTGGCAATTTATCCAAATGACGCTCTCTCCCGTTGCCCGAAACAGCGGATATGCCGTGTCGAACTCGCATCATGACTCTTACGCACGTACGGAACGCGCGCGTGAAAAAAATGGGCGTGCATTCAGTATCTTGGAGATAACTGTGCCGTATCGATTATCAATGACATCGCCCTGAACGCTACCGAAGCTGATGATTGTACAAGTTGAGCCAAGTAGCAAAGTCTCCTTTAAGATCCATCGCGGAGCGATAAAAGGAATTGATCGTACCCATCTTGCAGAATTCCGAATGGAACGCGTCAGCAAAATCTTCACACTCATTGACCCCGTTCCAAAGAACATGTGCTTGAGTAATCTTCTCGCGGTTCAACAAGTCCCTATATTCCTGCGCCGCGAATTCCTTCCCAAGGTCAGTATGAATTGACTGAAGCCTGATGTTCCTACCCGCGTAAACTGGAAGAACACAGTTCTCCAGGAAAGAACTAGCAGAGCGAAAGCTCGAAGACGGAGAAATCGACGCGATAACCTCTCCTGAGTATTTTGCGGCAAAGACATCGAGGACTACACGCTCCGATTTATTGAAAAGCGTGAAAGAAAAACGGTCTTGGCACCCTTGGTTGCGCGTATCTCCAGTGAAGAGTTCGTTATGTCTGAGATGTTTACTCATCAGATGTTCCTTTTTGATAGTGAGGTTAGTTGGGGTGGACTCGGCTACGAGCACATCTTCGCCTCATCGCTTCTCAGACTTGCCGTACAGCTTTCGGCATCCAGAGATGGAAGTCCTTCGGAATTGGCTAAAGTCATGAGGTCTGACAGGCGTACTAGATGGCCTCTGCTTGTTTGGGCTTCCTTTTGTGCGCCAAAAGTCTCGATCTGGCTTTTCGCGAGAAGGCCGAGCAAGCGGCGCGAAGTTGTGCGGCGTGACCCAGCAAGTACTGCGAGAGGCACGAAAGTAGATTGGAACCGCGCTAGCTGTTCCGGCGAGATCAAATAACCCTTGTTCGGACAATGCGAAACTTCGCGAGCTTCGAGCAGACCAAGCCTACACCAGTGCACGACTGATTGAGGTTTCCAACCAGTGATCCTGGCAACATCCTGAGCTGTCCAGTCTTTTGAAAACCGCCCTTTACTCAGCTCTCTTTCCACATCGCTTTTCAGATACTGGAACTTACCTAACAAGACTTCGCTATTGGTGTTTACAGGCACGATTTCACATTCAAAGATGCGCTGAAAAATTTGGATAAGCACCGAACGATCCGTTGTTCTGCGAAGATTTAGATCCGCAAAACTGATCGTCTCACCATCCCGTTGGACCGCGGAGGTTCTGATGAGAGCCAGCCGGTCTGCAAGGGCAATTTTGTCAAAGCCACCGTCAATCAACGGGGGACGATCTTCCAAAGCAATTTCGCTGACCACAGCGGCTTCACGCAAAAGCTCAAGCTGCTTCCGAGATACTCCAAGTAGGTTTCGAATTGTAGTGCCGTCGCAGTATCTTTCTCGATCAGCGAGGATGTTATGAACTTCCAGCCGAGGAATAACAGTATGAGTGTGCCCATATCCGCTCCGGCTTTGTTTGCCGGCAATCTGTTTCTTTTGAACCGCCTCAACCAGCCTCTGCGACGTGATCCCAATCTCTTGAGCAGCTTCCTTGGCAGACACCCATTCTCTTGATTCATCGACTTGCAATGAACCGAGATAGGTTCCGCTGAACTCTTTTGAAACAACTCCACCCAAGGCCTTGTGAAATGGTTCATATGCAGGATCTTTGAATTGCATGAACCGCTGATACCAACTTCCCAATCTTGCAGGCGCGGAGTTCAATGCCGGATCAGCTTTTACCAGGCGTTCGCGAATGTGATCTTCAAAACCGTTTGGCCAGTTTTCTAATAGCGAAGCAACCGGCTCAAGCAGCACAACAGCCTCCTCTACTGTTCTCGGCATTTTAGTCTTAAGAGCCTTGCCCGTTCGATTTGTTGAGAAGGACGAGGCTAAGAAATGAACAAAACGGCCGATATCTGCTGGAGGACTGGACACCAACTGCGTCGGAAGACCTGAGACATCGCTTGATTGAATGCCCGAAATCAACTGCGAGATTAGAACCTCATGTCGCGGCGCTGTCTGCACTGGAAGTCTCGACAGAGCCGTTCCGCAAGAACATTTTCCGTGCCCTCCATTTTCGGGCGTAAGAGCCTCTGAGCATCGCGGGCAGGTATCTTCCAATCTGCACGTGTGCTCAGGGCACGCAGTTACCAGCGTGTGACGCCAGCTTTGGTGATAGACCTTACCGTCTGCGATACAGATTGGGCACACTGGGTCAGACCAGTGCCGGTCATATTGCCACTCGCGGCATGCGTCTTTTGGCTTGGCTTCCGGTGCGATTGCCGCGAGCTCGCCCGCAGGTAATCCACATTTGCGCTCCAAGTCATCAATGCTCTCGATCAGGCGGCGCCCGTACCTGATACCAAGCTCCGAGAAGAAATCCCCCGTGTCGATGAATGCGTTGAAAGCAGACAATCTGCGAAGGAAGCCGAGAAGACTTTCATCAGGTTGTGGATTTGTTGTTCTGGCCAGCATCAATAGTGTTCCAACACTGAAAATTCTTCCGTCGTGGAAGGTGCAAGCTCAAGGTCAGCTTCCTTCATGACGTTTACGAACGACCGGACCAAATCCAGTTCTTCGATATCATCAGATTCAAAGAAAAAATCTGGACGGTGTTGGGCTTGGAGAACGGAGTTCGCTGCCTTGGCGAGACTTGCGTAGCTCAACACGTCATTCTCGACGTAGGCGATTGCCCCGTGCAAGACGCGCATGACGATCCCAACGCGGCCGCCAGACACTCCGTACAGGCGCACCACAATGTCATGGGGGTCAAAGTCAAACTCTAAACCGGCTTCTTGCAAGCTGTTGAGTGGCGTTGCGATAGCGCCAGCGAAGTTGGTTTTTTCCTCTTCAACAGACCAGGAATAAGGCAACATGTAAGTGGATTTCATTGCCCGATCACGGCACTGTTCGTTCTCATCCAAAATTCTCTGAAACTTGGGCAACCCGCAGAGGACCAGCGTCACACCTGTGTTGTCCACGAGGCGTTTGAAATGGTCGGTAACGCCCCGCTTTGACAGCCGTTCACCACGTTCGGCGCAGTGATTGCACTCGTCCATCGCAATGACACGAATGCCCTTGCTCGTAATTTCCTTGTATAGCTGTGCCTCGATCTCTGACGCAGATGACCCTCTCTTACCGCTCAGTTCCAGCGAAGCCAGCATGGATCGAACAAGCATTTTGTCATTTGGCTTGTTGGGGATGGAACCGATGACAAAATCGCTGTCATAGACCCATCCCTGGTATTCAGTTGTTGGCTTACCGATAGTATCCCGCAGATCCTCGAGCATCCGACTTTTTCCGCACCTTGTGGGACCAAGGAAGGGCACGATTGACCCACCGAGCCGCTGTGCAAGGCTAATGGCTTCAATCAGTTCACTGCGCGTTTGTTGATACAAGGCGTGATAGACGGCTTGTTTCAGGACGTGACTGTAGTTCTGGTGACTCAACTGTGCCTCCGGGTTGATTTTTTCGGCATGTTCCCGGGCAAGCTAACTGTCGGCTTGATCCGTTTGCGTTTGGCTGAGTTGGTGGGATCTTGACCGGGTAGGCGATCCGAACGTTCAATTAGCTCTTTGTTGCGGGTCGCTGCGATCTGCTTTGCCCGGCGCTTCTTCGACGTAAGTTTGTCAGCCTTGTCTTTGAAGTCTTCGTAAATTTGAAGTTCGGCTAGAATTGCCTGCGTTTCGATTTCCTCCACATCAGGCGTGCGCAACGCTTTTCGTGCGAAATCCAACTGCGCAAATGACAACGCGGGGCAGTTTTCTCTCTTTGTAGGGACAAAAAAGTGTTCGTGAGCCAGTTCGTCCCAGACAGCGATTTCTCGGATGTCATTTGGGTCGTACCGGATCTGAACCTTGTTTCTTACTCCAACGCGCTCAAGATAGTTCTTCAGCTCGCACGAGGCGTACCGAATGTTCTTGAACATGATGCCATCTCGTTCGGCGACACGAACTGCCTCTTCAACCATAAACATTTCTCTGACTTGGACCGCAGATGGCGCGGGGGGAAGTAAGTGGCGTCTACTCAGTCTGTTCCATGCGGCAACGGGAGACTCATTGGTCCGTAGGATGTTTTGCACTCGCCGTCTTTGCTTTTGAGCGTAAATGTCATAACGCCACCTTTGAAGCATTTCTTCGACTTCGCGAATGGTATAGACAGCTTCTGCTTCCGCGATTTTTGTGCGTTTTTTCGCGCCAATTTCTGAAGTTTGGGAGGCCCCCTGAAACTGGGTAATAAATCGACTTAGTTCTCGGAAAAACCTCTCAATGAATGGCTTCTTATCTGGCTGGCCTGGAACGCACTTCAACCAGTCTTGTGCCGAGGCCGACAGGACTGACCCAATAATATCGCCAGAGTTTTCTGAGCCTTGGTCTGATACCGTCAATTGTGGCGTACCGACGGCCTGAAACCTGTTTTGGATTTTGTAGCGATCAAAGAACGCATCCGTTTTGGGTACGAAAACCTCCTTCATGGTTCTCGCGGTCAGACTGGATGATGGAGCGCCCCAAGACACTTGAAGGCCCAGAATCAGGCCCGTTGCGCAATCGATTACCGCACACACTGTTGGACGTCCTACTGGATCTCCGTCATCATCTACGCACCACATGTCCAAAGTGGTGGAGTCCGCCTCAAGACGTGCGAACGGAACTTCAACTTTCTGGAGATTCATCGCGAGCAAGTATTGTTTTCTTGCTTCCGCACTGCCGAGCCTAAGTTTCACAACATCTGCATGTGGCAATAGCTGAATAATCGCGTTTACACATTTGCTACCGCATGGTCCGGGCTTGAGATCCAGTTCTTCACATTTTTTCTGATACTTTGCTTTGGCAAGCCTTGCGAGAGACGTAACCGTCATGCGATCCGAAGTCAGAAACCGTTCTTCGAGCAGATCGTAAGTGACTTCTTCAAACAAGAAGTCGTATCTGGGCGCTCGGTTGCCTTTGTTCGTGTGTTTGGGTCGAAGCCCTGCATCGCCTTTTGAACGGTCCAGCTTATCCCAGGATTGAACAGTCCTTAGTGAGGGAAAACCATTAGCTCGGAAAGACGTGTATTTGTCATCCAAGAAGTCTAGTACAAGTCGATTGTAGGCTGCCTGCCAAGTGAGACCACCTCCTCTATGCACTCTGATCGCTGTGATAACACGTTTTTTGAAGCTTAGTTCTTTCTGCTCAGAAGCGTTGAGCATTCGGCGCAGTGACCTGGCATCTGCGTTCGGATCGAACGCCATCTCGGAATGAATGAGTTCTCTGAATCTCTCAAAGCTGATGTGCGAATAAACACCGTCCTTGTCAGTCAAGGAGACTGAACCGTCGCGCACTCCAATTTCTACTACGGTGAAGGTCTGTTCTTCGATCAGAACATGCCAGCCAATATACTGTCGCTGAACGTGGGTCACAGCTCGATGATCTCCAGATGATTTGTTTTGGGAGTTGGGTTCAAAGACGCAAACGAAGCCGGCCCAAGACGTCGACTAAAAAGATCCACTGCAAGAAACCCGGAAAGGATAGCGCAAAGGAGTTCGTCCGAACCAAGATCAAACTCGGAGATCAGCTGACCAAGACGGACACTTTCGGTTGGCACTTCAGCAAGGACTTCTAGAGTTTTCTTCGTTGGTGGCCTGTCAATAACAGCCTTCAGCGTGCGGACGTTGTGAGCCACGATTTCCGTTAGCGTTTCGTCTGTAATCAGTGTCCAATGATGGCCAACAGATTTGAAAAACTTTGGCAAAAAATCCCGATGAAGGTCCTCGTTGACCCACCTTTCAGCTTTGGTTTCAACGAAAGCTGCTCGACCATCCCGCATTCTGACGAGGAAGTCGGGTGTGTAAGGCTTGGGGCGATAGCGCTTTCCGACAAACTCATCGATAAGATTCTCTTTTTTCGCATAAGACCTTCCCGATAGAAGATCATATGTGCAAGGTTGGGGCCGGAAACTGGCTACACGCGGATCCAACGCCAGCGCAAAAGCAGTCGTGGCCTCCAATGTGCTCTCCAATTGGATGTATCCAGCACATTTCGGAGCACTGACGTAATTTGCTCTCTTTTTTTGCCCCGCTTTTCTTACGATGCGGGATGTTGGGTGTGATTTGGGGTCTTTTTTCATGAATAGATGCCTACAATATTGGCATCTCCAATATCAATACAATATTGGCGCGGCCAATAATGGATAAATTTATGGTGCAACAAGGCAACAGCCTCGAGAGCGTGGCAAAAAGAGAAAACTGGATAGAATTTGGAGGTGCTTTGTCCGACGCCATGGACAACCCGAGCGCTTATGGACTTCGAACATCCAACGAAGTCCTTAAAAACATTTCAGATTTAACCGGAAGAAGACCTCACAGCCTCAAGAACCCGCTCTATGTAAGCAGATGGTTAAAAGATAAACATCCTGAGGTTTACGAAGCCAAACCTGCCTGGCTGGGTATGACGCTGGTTATGTATTTGATGAAAATAGAAGAGTTGGATGCCGCAGAAGCAAAAAAGATAACGCCGAAAGTTTTTGAAGGTCAGATGAAGCAGATCGAGCTCAAGGCTATCTTCGACGACCTTAGAGAAAGAAAAAGCGATCCTTCCATAACGACCGGAAGTATAGAGCTTTCCGCGCCTCAAAGAGCACAACGATTTAACGACTTTGTTGACGACTACCTTAAGCGCTTTGGGGCTGAATTCTTTGAATCGGACAGCGTATCTGTCCAGCCCGGAAGAATTATCGATCCTATAAGCCCGGACCTTGTTGTGAACCTGAGTTCTGGAGAGCGTATTGCAGTAGAAGTAAAATCTTACCGAAACCGGGTAGACCGGCATCAGTTCATAACAACACTTGGGTATTTGGCATTAATTCAAAAACTTGTGCCCGAAATTCTCATGATTGTGCCCGAAGGAAGCGCATATGACTTGCGAAAGATGTCCGATCTGCGCGACAAACTCTCCTTAAAGGGTATTCGCTTTGCGACATTGCCCGAAAAGAGGGCGGAGCGCGTCGGCGATCTAGTGATTGAAGACTAACCGACGACGCAGAATACTTCGCCAGAGAGGACGGCTTTTGAGATTTTGGAAACATGAACACAATATTGCCAATTGGTGCAGCTAAATCGCTCTCAGTGGTGGTCAGCTGGCTCATCAATCCTTTCAAAAGAAATCCTGCACAAAAAAAGCGAGATGGCAGTCGCAACACAACTGTCGAGAACTGCAACGGGCAAGAATGTAAGGCAAGTACGTGAAACTGGAAGAAGTAAGACCAAACAGCAGAATCAGCGGAATTGAAGTCGGAAAGCCCGTCGAAGTAGTTTCTGTGGAATGGATCGGTGACCAAGCTATTAATGTCGTTTTCCGCTCAACGAGTGGCCAAGTTTCTGAAAGTACTTTCTTTCGGGATGATGAACACCGTTTGGAAGTTGTGGACCGAGGTCAGAATTGGTCGTTCGATGCCGACGGTGCCATGCTCCGTCTTGTTACAGAGGCAAATAGAATAAGACTGGCACACTTCTTCGATCCATACCTGGCCATTCACACAAGCCTCGTCGATCCGCTTCCACACCAGATTTCGGCGGTCTACGGAGAGATGCTACCCCGACAGCCGCTAAGGTTCCTGCTTGCGGACGATCCAGGTGCCGGCAAGACTATCATGGCTGGTCTTTTGGTTAAGGAACTGATTGCTCGTAGTGATTTGGAGCGTTGCCTTATCGTGGCTCCCGGCAGCCTCGTCGAGCAGTGGCAAGACGAGCTTGGTGACAAATTTGACCTCGAGTTTGATATTCTCACTCGGGACATGATTGAAAGTTCCCGTTCGGGCAATCCGTTCAACGATTGCAACAGGATGATTGCTCGTTTGGATGTTTTGGCTCGAAATGAAGATCTTCAGGAAAAGCTCCAATCATCAACGGAGTGGGATCTGATCATCGCGGACGAAGCCCACAGGATGTCTGCAACATTTTTCGGAAACGAAGCCAAATTCACAAAGCGCTACCAACTGGGCCAGAAGTTGGGTCAGGTTTGTCGGCATTTCCTTTTGATGTCCGCCACGCCGCACAACGGCAAGGAAAAAGATTTCCAGCTTTTCATGGCATTGTTAGACGGAGATCGGTTTGAAGGCCGATTTCGCGACGGCGTCCATGTAGCAGACGTTGAAGACATGATGCGGCGTCTAACAAAAGAGGAGTTGCTGCGCTTTGATGGTCGCCCGCTCTTCCCCGAAAGGCGCGCGTATACCGCCAAATACGACCTTTCACCTCAAGAAGCAGAACTTTACGCGGTCGTGACCGAATACGTCCGAAATGAAATGAACAGGGTCCAGCGTTTTGCCGAAGATGACGGGCGCAAGCGGAACAATGTTGGATTTGCTCTACAGATCCTTCAGCGACGTCTCGCCTCCAGCCCAGCTGCAATCTATCAATCCCTAAAGCGACGCAGAGAGCGGCTCGAAAGCGATTTGGCTGAGGCGAGACTAGTCGTCAGAGGCAAGTCGGCGTCATTTAATGTCCCAAACGTCAGTGACGAAATGCTCAGAAATCTCGAAGAATATGAACAGGAGGAGGTCGACGAACTTGAAGAGCTCATTTCTACGGGCGCGACAACGGCGGAGACAGTAGAGCAGCTTGAGTTGGAAGTCGAAACCTTAAAGAAATTGGAAAACATGGCCTTGGTTGTGCTCCGCTCTGGCCAAGACACAAAGTGGCAGCAGTTGGATCGCATACTCGATGACGATCTAATGGTGGATACCGATGGACATCGCCGAAAGCTGATCATCTTTACTGAACCCAAAGACACGCTCGAGTACCTGAGGCAGAAGGTGACCGCACGATTAGGTCGTCCGGAAGCAGTGGAGGTGATACACGGCGGCGTAACAAGAGAAGAGCGCCGCAAGGTTGTTGAGCGCTTCATGCAAGACCGAGATTTGTTAGTTCTGATCGCAAATGACGCCGCTGGAGAAGGCGTTAACCTTCAACGCGGGCACCTTATGGTGAACTACGATCTGCCTTGGAATCCGAACAAGATCGAACAGCGCTTTGGGCGGATTCATCGTATCGGACAAACAGAAGTTTGCCATCTTTGGAACCTAGTAGCCAATGACACACGTGAGGGCGAAGTCTATGCACGCCTACTCGAAAAGCTCGAAGCGGCTCGAGAAGCTCTGGGTGGGCGCGTGTATGACGTTCTGGGAGAGCTCTTTGAAGAGAGAGCCTTGAAGGATTTGCTATTCGAAGCGATTCAATATGGAGAGCAGGACGAAGTCAAAGCACGCCTATTTGAGGCTGTTGACGGAGCCGTTGATCAAAGCCATTTGCTGCATCTGCTTCAGCAGCGACAACTTACTAACGACACTATGCCGGAAGCTCGTGTCCAGGAGCTTCGCCTCCAGATGGAACTTGCAGAAGCGCAACGACTTCAACCACACCACGTTCAGAGCTTTTTTATTGAGTCCTTCCGTCAACTTGGGGGGCAAATAAAGAGCCGTGAAGAAGGTCGCTGGGAGATATCTCATGTTCCATTGGCGGTCAGAGAACGGGATCGCCAGATTGGAATTGGCGCGCCATTGCAAAAGAAGTACGAACGGATCTGCTTTGAGAAAGGCAAAATCAATCAGCAACCTGTTGCTGCTTTCGTGTATCCCGGGCATCCGTTGCTCGAGGCGGTGATCAGCCTTGTTCGTGAGCAGAACGAACATTTGATGAAACAAGGCGCCGTGCTCATCGATGATACGGACGATAGCACGGAGGTGTCGGCACTATTTCTGCTGGAACACAGCGTACAAGACGGTCGCACGACCAGCACGGGAAACCCGAACCTTCTGTCCCAACGGCTCCAGTTTGCTTCAATTGGCAAAGAAGGCGAGATCACAAACGCCGGGGTTGCTCCGCACCTGAATCTCCGAGCCGCTAAGCCAGAAGAAATCGAACTGGTAAAGGACTCACTGAGCGCTGACTGGCTGAGACATGATCTTGAAAAAAGGGTTGTTCAGTTCGCAACAATAGAAATGGCGCAAAACCACCTGGCTGAAGTGCGTGAGCGCCGGGTTCCCGAGATCGATAAAGTCGAACACGAAGTTAAAGCCCGGCTGAAAAAAGAGATCAACTACTGGGATTCGCGAGCTTTCGAACTTCAGGAAGAAGAAAAGGCCGGCAAAAAGACTCGTCTTAATTGGAAAAATGCTCAACGGCGAGCCGAGGACCTCGCGGAACGTCTCAATCGTCGTCTGCAAGTTATTGAGCAAGAGAGATTTGTCTCTTCTCAACCGCCAAGGGTCAGGGGTGGAATGATCATCGTACCCAGAGGCTTGTTGTCTGAACGAAGCCAAGGTGACGCGGCAACGGCAAAACCAACAGGCTTCTCTGAAGATCCTGTTGCCCGCCGACAAATCGAACTCAAAGCTATGGAAGCTGTGATGTCGGCGGAAATCGCTCTAGGCAATGAGCCGCAGGATGTGTCTGCCCAAAAGGTTGGCTACGATATTGCGTCCTACGATCCAAAAACTGATCACATGCGATTCATTGAAGTTAAGGGCCGCATAGACAGCGCGGACACAGTAATGATAACGCGACAGGAGCTTATAACTTCGCTAAACGAGCCAGACAAATTCATACTCGCACTTGTTCAAGTTGGGGATGGTTTCGTTCACGAACCACGATACGTACATGGCGCGCTTGATACACGTGAGCCGCCTTTTGAGCAAAATGCGATTCAATTCAATATCAAGCGGCTTCTTGAAAAGGCGGTAAAACCCGAGGCCGTATCATGAGGTATGCGGAGAAGAGCTTTGAGGTCCGTTTCTGCGCGGCTCTCACAGCTGCGGTTATGCCTTTGAACCGGAACCCGAAATGGTTCGGCCTCACTCAAGCGCAGGAACGCCAGGCAGGTATCGATACGATCCTCGGCATTGGTGGGACGCTTGTAATTTTTCAGTTCAAGGCCAAGCAAAGCAACAAGATCAAGATTGATCGAGAGCAATACCAAAAGCTGCGAAATGTGGAGAATACTTACCCCAATAGTACTTTCTATGTGTTCCCGGAAGCTGGCGACATCTTTGCAGCCGGAGCGGAAAACTGTTTGTTCGAACACGCCTTTTGTTGTCCGCCTTCTCGGTTTGATGCAGCGTTTCCGAATTCCGAAAATTCTGCTGCCTTCACTCTAGACGTAGGATCCAGTTACCTCGCCAAGAAAAGACCGGCGCAAACACTACACATAAAATCGGCCTGCGAGCGACTGGGATGTTTTTGCCCTTCTTCAGCGCATGACATCATGGCAGCCCACACTGGGCGAGGCGGATCGCTGATTCAATTTCTAACGCAAGGATGGCAGGATGGGACCGCCGATGTGGTGCCACCGCCTTTCACAGATAACAGTCCCGGTATACCGATAGGGCAAACACCGGACGAGCGGGCAGATTCGGGCAACCCAATCAGAAGTGCGGAAGCATTCGAACGGCTTTTGGGTGAAGATGCGTTTAAAGACTTGAACCGAGGTCTATACGGCCTGTTCTTCTCAAACTGACTTCGAGGACTTGAAATGAACTACAAAAAGAAACTTATCGAAGTCGCAATCCCGCTGGAAGCGATCAACGCGGCGTCAGCGCGGGAGAAGTCGATCCGGCACGGACACCCTTCGACGCTTCATCTGTGGTGGGCACGGCGGCCATTGGCAGCGTGTCGGGCGGTGCTGTTTGCACAACTAGTGGACGATCCTTCGAGCCATCCGGACAAGTTCCCCACTGAGGAGGCTGTGGAGGCGGAACGCAAGCGGCTGTTTCAAATCATTGAAGACTTGGTGAAGTGGGAGAACTCGACCAATGAGGAGGTGTTGGAACGCGCGCGGGTCGAGATCCGCGCCAGCTGCGGGGGCGAACTGCCTCCGGTCTATGACCCATTCTCGGGTGGCGGGTCTATACCGCTTGAGGCGCAGCGGCTAGGTATGCCCGCCTATGGCTCCGACCTGAACCCTGTGGCGGTGATGATCGGCAAGGCGATGATTGAGATTCCGCCAATGTTCAAGGACATGGAGCCCGTCCATCCAGGGGAACCCGAAGCAGGTCATGGTGGCTATCGCAATGCGCAAGGACTCGCTGAGGACATTTTGTTTTATGCTAAAGTGTTGCGAGAACGCGCATCGGAAAAGATCGGTCACCTCTACCCCAAGGTGGATTTAGAAGACCGTGATGGTGGTGGCGAAGAAACCGTTTTGGCATGGATCTGGGCTAGAACTGTTCCAAGCCCAAATCCTGCTTTAGGCGGCGTCCAAGTTCCTTTGGTGTCCAGCTATTGGCTTTGCAAGAAACCGAAAAAGAAGGTTTGGGTCGAACCTCATGTCGAAGGACCAACAGTTCGGTTTGAGGTAGTGACCGGAACTCCGAGGGATGAAGAGAAAATCGGAAAAGGAAACAAGGTTGGACGCGGAGCGAATTTCACTTGCCCTGTGACAGGTGACGCTATCACTGCTGATTATGTAAAAGCAGAAGGCATGGCGGGGCGCATGGGGTGGCAGCTTCTCGCAATCGTGGCGGAAGGAAAAGGCGGAAGGCGGTATGTTTCGCCAAACGAGAAGCATGAAACTGTTGCTTTCTCTGAAGAACCCGATTGGCGGCCCGAAGCACCAATGTCGCAACATCCGCAGTATATGAGTGTGACAAACTATGGTCCCACAAATTGGTCGGATTTGTTCACTGACAGACAAACCGTTGCGCTCAACACGTTCATAGACCTAATCCCCAGCGTAATCTCGGACATTGATGCAAGTGATGAATACAAGAAAGCTATTGCAACTTACTTGTCACTAGGAGTGGGACGTTTGGCAAATCGGCAGTCAACTAGCACGTTTTGGCACACGCAAGGAGAAAAAGTAGAACAAGTTTTTGCAATGCAGGCTCTTCCCATGCGCTGGGACACAGCCGAGGGCAATCCATTTTCGCAATCGTCCGGCAACTTCGTGGGTCAAGTAGAGTATTTGGCCAAGGCAGTTGCGAATTTGCCGGCAACGCAGAACGGTAGTCGTGAGCTCCAAAAAAACGCGCAAACTGTAGACTTTTCAGATTGTGTTGTGTCAACTGATCCACCCTATTACGACAATGTTCCATACGCTGATCTTTCAGATTTCTTTTATGTTTGGTTGAGAAAATCAATGAAAGCGCTCTATCCGGAAATTTTCGGTACGATGTTGGTCCCGAAGGCGGAGGAACTAGTGGCCGATCATCAGCGTCACAGCGGAAAAGAGCCAGCAGATCAGTTCTTTCTAAGAGGTATGACCGAGGTCATGCACAATATGGCTAGCCAAGGGCGGCAGGATATTCCAGCCACGATTTACTATGCGTTCCGACAGGGGGAAGTTGACGATGGAGGTATGGCCTCAAAAGGCTGGGCTACCTTCTTACAAGCGGTAATTAGCGCAGGATACCAAATTGGCGCAACCTGGCCTGTAAGAACCGAATTGGTTGGCAACCTCAAAAAAAATAGGAACGCTTTAGCGACGTCAGTCGTGCTTTCTTGTCGACCAAGGTCTGCAAATGCTCACACGGTTTCTCGATCCGAGTTCATCAGAATACTCAGAAAGGAACTTCAGGCCGCAATGTCAGACTTGCAAAGAGCGAATATTGCGCCCGTGGATGTTCCTCAATCTGCAATCGGTCCAGGGATTGGCGTCTTTAGCCGATATCGGAAAGTACTGGAAAGTGATGACTCCGCAATGTCTGTTTGGAGGGCTTTACAAGTCATCAATGAAACACTCGATGAACTCTTGTCGGAGCAGGAAGGCGACTTCGACCCAGACACTAGGTTCGCGATTACATGGTTCACTCAACATGGTTACAATACCGGTCCTTTTGGAGATGCCGATAACCTGGCTCGGGCGCGTGGAATTTCCGTCGATAACGTCAAGCACGCTGGAATTGTTGAAAGTTCCGCGGGCAATGTTCGAATACTGAAGCGGGAAGAGATAGAACCGGATTGGGATCCCGCCACTGACGATCATCCAACGATCTGGGAAGGCTGTCAGCACCTGATCCGGGTCATGGAAAGTGATGGTGAATACGCTGCTGCGGTTCTTCTGAAGAGGATTGGCAGCGACAAGGCCGAGGCGGTCAAAGATCTTGCCTATTACCTCTATGACGTCTGTTCGAACAAGCGACAAGATGCCAAGGAAGCCACCCATTACAATGCCTTGATTTCAGGCTGGACCGAGCTCACACGTCTGGCCGCCACGATCCACGATACCGATATGAATCGCCAATCGGCGATGGACCTCTGAGGACGAGCACATGGCAAAAAGCAATCGCCAGTATGTATTCGAAGGCATGGAGCACATGCAGAAAGGGCTTCAACCCTATGTCATGCGTTCTTTGGAAGCCGGAATGGGTAAGGGGTGGCCTCAGGAAGTGATCGCCAAGTTCCCGCACTGGCGGCCCCAGGGAAACGGAAAGTTCAGCCTCGACACCCAAAAGCTGCTCCAAATCATGGATCGTTGCTGGAACGAGGCGTTCCGTTCGACATTGGACAAGGGACACCGTTCGATTGTTATCGAACTGACCGATGTGCGAAACAAACTCGCGCATGATGAGAAATTCTCCTACGACGACACGGAACGTGCGCTGGACAATATGCGCAGGCTTCTAGAAGCCGTGAGCGCCGGTGAGTCTGCGTCTGAAATCAGCAAGATGCGCGACAGCATCCTGCGGACAAAATTTACAGAGATGGCGCGCTCCGAAGAGCGCAAACAGTCGAATGCGACAGCGATCTCAACCGAAACGGTCGCGGGCTTGCTACCCTGGCGCGAGGTCGTGGAGCCGCATCAGGATGTTGCGACCGGTGAGTTCCAACAGGCCGAGTTTGCGGCTGATCTGGCCAAAGTGCATAATGGCAGCGCTCCTCCTGAGTATCGCGACCCAAAGGAGTTCTTTGGGCGGACTTATCTAACGGACGGTTTGAGCACCTTGATCAAAGGAGCAGCCAAGCGTCTTTCCGGCAAAGGGGGCGATCCTGTCGTCGAGCTGCAA
Source organism: Ruegeria sp. L12 (assembly GCF_056531745.1). NCBI lineage: Bacteria > Pseudomonadati > Pseudomonadota > Alphaproteobacteria > Rhodobacterales > Roseobacteraceae > Ruegeria > Ruegeria sp. L12. The sequence continues at coordinate 102,242 of NZ_JBQFMH010000011.1, read as the reverse complement.
ACCAACTTCGGCGGCGGCAAAACGCACTCAATGCTGGCTTTGTATCACATGGCCGGCGAAACACCCGCTCAGGACCTTCCTGGCTTGGATCAGCTTTTGTCCAAGGATGGTCTAAGCGTTCCAGAGAAAATCAGCAGGGCTGTTCTCGTCGGGACCTCACGTGGTCCACATGACGTCGTCAAACTCGATAATGGTCAAGAGATCCGTACGACCTGGGGAGAGCTGGCTTGGCAATTAGGCGGGAAGCATGCGTTCGACTTGGTTGCTGATCAAGACGCGAGCGGGATTGCTCCTGGTTCTGAGAAGCTGGAAGAAATTTTCAGGATGTGCGCGCCGAGCTTGATCCTTATTGATGAGTGGGTCGCCTATTTGCGACAAATCTACAAAATCGAGGGCCTTCCATCTGGCACTTTCGACGCAAACTTGTCATTCGTCCAAGCTCTGACAGAAGCAGTTAAAGCATCGCCAAACACACTTTTGGTTGCGTCGCTTCCGGCCTCGCAAATCGAAGTTGGCGGGGAAGGTGGTCAGGAAGCTCTGACCCGACTTAAGCAAACATTCAGTCGTGTCGAAAGCTCATGGCGCCCAGCTTCGCAAGAGGAGAGCTACGAGATCGTCCGCCGAAGACTATTCAAAGAAATACCAGGGGACAAATATCGGCACAGGGACAACACGCTGAAGCAGTTTGCCAAACTCTATCGGGAAAACCCGAATGAGTTCCCCCAAGGCTGTGCGGACGAAGACTACCGACGCAAGTTGGAGAAAGCGTACCCAATTCACCCCGATCTTTTTGATCACTTGTACACGGCATGGGGGACGCTTGAGAAGTTCCAAAGAACCCGCGGTGTACTTCGGTTGATGGCTCAAGTCATCCATGAGCTTTGGATGTCCGACGACAGATCGGTAATGATAATGTCGGGCAGCGTGGCCATTGGGTCTGCCCGAGTGGAGCCCGAACTGCTGCACTATCTTGATGTGTCGTGGCAGTCGATAATCGCTGGTGACATCGATGGTGTTAATTCAACGCCATACAAAATCGATCAAGCTGCTCCTAACTTAAACCGATATTCGGCTACACGCAGGGTGGCGCGTACGGTGTTCATGGGCACTGCACCACTCAGTGGGCAAGAAAATCAGGGAATAGACGACAAGCACATCAATCTGGGTGTTGTTCAGCCAGGAGAGAGGGTCGCAATTTTCGGTGATGCTCTCCGCCGTCTGACGAACCAAGCAAAGTTCATGCATAGTGATCTAGGCAGGCATTGGTATTCCATGTCCGCAAGTTTGAACAGGGTCGCTGCGGACAGAGCCGGGCAGTTCGAGGACGCCTTGATCGACGTCGAAATTGACAAAGCGCTGGCGTCATACATCAACGGTATCGCCGACAGAGGGCACTTTGACGCCGTACAAGTGGCACCAGATGGATCTGGTTCCGTACCGGACGAAGTAGGAGGTGTTCGCGCTGTCGTATTAGGCGTAAAACACCCGCACAATGGGCGAGATACTTCAGATGCTATGGTCGAAATCAAGGACGTGCTCCTTCAGAAGGGCACAACGCCTCGGGTTTATCGAAATACGCTCGTTTTCATTACAGCAGAATACCGTCAGCTGGAAAATTTGAAGGACGCGTTTCGTACATCACTTGCTTGGGACGGAATCGTTCGCGATGCAGAAACCGGCCGTCTAAACCTAAGAACTAGTGACATTGCTTTGGCCAAAGAAAAAGCAAGAGAAGCCAGCGATACGGCCAAAACCCGATTGAAGGACACTTGGTGCTATCTTGTCTACCCGTATCAAGAGTCTGCGCCAGCTGACGTTGAATTCGCTTCCACAAAAGTGGCAGCTCAGGATGGTGTGCTTTCTAGGGCCAGTAAAAAGCTGGTTAGTGACGAAGCGCTGCTGCCCGAGATTGGTCCAGAGCGGCTGAACAGAGAGCTGGAGAAGAGCATTTGGCATGAAAATGATCACCTAAAGCTTAAGGACCTTTGGGAATACTCAAACCGGTATATCTACTTGCCGCGTTTGAAAGGTCGAGAAACACTGACAAAAGCTGTGCAAGCGGCGATTGGAGCTATTGTTCCAGGTCCTTTCGCATACGCAGAAAGATTGGATGAATCGAGCGGAAGCTATGTTGGTCTTTCTATCGAGGGTGCGTCTTCAACGGTCGTTAGTATCGATCAGGATTCTGCCATAGTCAGGCCCAAGGTAGCGGAAGCAAATCGTCCGCAGCCACAACCTCTTGGCCCTGTTGTAACTGATCCAGAAACTGGAACCCAACCAGATGACCCAGTCCAGCCTAGGCCAATTTCCCCTATAGACCCAGTGAACGGTTCAAAGAGCGATCCAACGCGGTTCGTGGGAACGGTGATGCTATCTGCCGAACGGCCCGCCCGCGACATGCATCAAGTCGTAGAAGGGATTGTTGAACAGCTAACAACTCTCCAGGGGGCTGAGGTAACATTAAAACTAGAGATTGACGCTGAAGTTGAGACTGGGCTGGATCGCGCAAAGGTTCGAACGCTTTTAGAAAATGCGAATACGTTAGGTTTCATTGACAAAAAGATTGAATAACAAAAGAGAAGCCTAGCCGAAATATGTGCGGCTAGGCGCCAAACGCTTACCGATGGTTGCCTCATTGGGTCGCTAAAGCAATAGCGCGCCTTTGACACACTATCCTTAATCAACTTTAAATGGAAATCGCCCAGATATTTCTCAAAATGCAGGAAAGCATGCAGGCTTATGGGGAAATCCTGCAAACTTATGCGGCGCGTGTAGGTTTGTGCGCGTCCCTACACCTACAATCTCCTAAAAATCCAAATTCTCGACGCTCAATGCGTTTTGCTGAATGAACTCCCGTCGCGGCTCAACAACGTCGCCCATCAGCTTGGTGAACAGATCGTCGGCCTCGACCATGTCGTCCACCCGCACCTGCAGCAGGGTGCGCGCATCGGGGTCCAGCGTGGTTTCCCACAGCTGATCGGGATTCATCTCGCCCAGACCCTTGTAGCGCTGCAACGACAGACCCTTTTCGCCCTCGTCCAGAATGGCGCGCAGCAGGTCCAGCGGGCCGTGGATAACCTGAGATCGGTCGCGACGGATCAGTGTTGCGGGGGTGTTGTAGACCTCTTGCAGGCTTTGGGTGAAACTGCCGGTCTTGCGCGCTTCGCCCGAGCGCAGCATGGGGCCATCCAGCGTGCGCACCTCTTCGACGCCGCGCAGGATGCGGGCGAGACGGATGCCGTGATCCTGAGTGATCCGACCCTGCCAGCCGCGTTCGTATTCCAGCGCGATCAGGTCGAGACGGGTGGCGACCTTGTCGGCCACGCCTTGCAGGTCGGCATCGACCGCGCCGGGCACGAAAGCCCCGGCAACGGCGGCCTGTTCCAGAATGTGGCGTGGGTAATGCGTCGGGAAGGCGTCCAGCACGCGCTTTAGCTGACGCGCTTCGTCGACCACGCGGGTCAGGTCCTGCCCGATGATTTCCTCGCCCGAGCCCAGTTTCAGCACCGCGCCCTCGACGCCTTGGTTGATCAGATAATCATCCAGCGCGGCCTGATCCTTCAGGTAAACCTCTGATTTGCCACGGGAAACTTTATACAGCGGCGGTTGGGCGATATAGAGATAGCCGCCCTCGATCAGTTCCGGCATCTGCCGGTAGAAGAAGGTCAGCAGCAGGGTGCGAATGTGTGCGCCATCCACATCGGCGTCAGTCATGATGACGATCTTGTGGTAACGCAGTTTTTCGATGTTGAACTCATCGCGGCCAATGCCGGTGCCCAGCGCCATCACCAGATTGCCGATTTCCTGAGACGACAGCATCCGGTCGAACCGCGCCCGTTCCACGTTCAGAATCTTCCCGCGCAGGGGCAGAACCGCCTGAGTCAGTCGGTCGCGGCCGGTCTGGGCGGAACCACCGGCCGAGTCCCCCTCGACCAGAAAGACTTCGGTCTTGGATGGGTCCTTCTCGGAACAATCCTTCAGCTTGCCGGCCAGATAGTTCACATCCATAGCCGTCTTGCGGCGGGTCAGTTCACGGGCCTTGCGGGCAGCCTCACGAGCCAGCGCGGCCTCGATGATCTTGCCGACAATTGCCTTGGCCTCGTTCGGGTTTTCCTCGAACCACTCGGCCAGTTTTTCATTCATCAGCCCTTCGACCGCCGGGCGGACTTCGGAACTGACCAGCTTATCCTTGGTCTGTGATGAGAACTTGGGATCGGGCACCTTGACCGACAGCACGCAGGTCAGACCTTCGCGCGCGTCATCGCCGGTGAAGCTGACCTTTTCCTTCTTTGCAATGCCGCTGGATTGCGCATAGTTGTTGATCGTCCGGGTCAGCGCGCCGCGGAATCCGGCCACATGGGTGCCGCCATCGCGCTGCGGGATGTTGTTGGTGAAGGGCAGCACCGTCTCGTGATAGCTGTCATTCCACCACATGGCGATTTCCACGCCGATATCGTCGCGCTCGCCCTTGATATAGATGGGCTCGGGCATCGCCGGGGTTTTCGACCGGTCGAGGTATTTGACGAATTCCTTGACGCCGCCTTCGTAAAACAGCTCGGTCTCCAGCCGTTCCGCAGGGCGCTCGTCGATCAGGATGATGCGGACGCCCGAATTCAGGAAGGCCAGTTCGCGCAGTCGTTTTTCCAACGTTTCGAACGAGTATTCGAGGTTCGAAAACGTGTCGGTCGAGGCCAGAAACCGTACCTCGGTCCCGGTCCGGTCGCCGCATTCGCCTACGACTTTCAGATGTTCTGCCGTTTCACCGCCCTCAAAGCGCGCGACATGTTCCTTGCCCGCGCGCCAGATGCGCAGCTCCAGCCAATTCGACAGGGCGTTCACCACCGAAACGCCCACACCGTGCAGACCGCCCGATACCTTGTACGAGTTGCTGTCGAACTTCCCGCCCGCATGCAGCTGGGTCATGATGACCTCGGCCGCCGAAACGCCCTCTTCGGGGTGGATATCGACCGGAATTCCACGCCCGTTGTCACTGACCGAAACGCTGGAATCGGCGTGGATTTTCACCGTCACATGGTCGGCGTGACCGGCCAGAGCCTCGTCAATCCCGTTGTCGACAACTTCATACACCATATGGTGCAGGCCCGAGCCATCGTCGGTGTCCCCGATATACATGCCGGGGCGTTTGCGAACCGCCTCCAACCCTTTGAGAACTTTGATGGAATCTGCGCCGTATTCTTGTGGGGCCTGTGCGTCTTCGGACATTCAGTCAGTACCTATATTATTTTGGTAATTTATACGTTTTCTGGTGGGGAATGTCACGTGGTACCCCAATATTTTGTGGTTGTTTCGGAGGAAAATCCGCGCGTCACAAACGGTCGATATCCGCCGCGATATCCGCCGCAATCGCCTGCGCATCCACATCGCTGCGTTCCGCCGACAAGCGCAGGCCCAGCAGGTCCGACTGATACCGCGCAGCAAGGCGCTCCGGGTCGTGATCCGCACCAATTTCGCCTGCCTTCTGCGCCCTGCGGAACAGGTCTGCAAAACACGCTTTCATCTGCCCCAGAGAGGCACTGGCCTTTGCCGCCAGCGCATGATCTTTGGCCTGAAGTTCGGCATAGGTCTTGGCCAGCATGCAGGCCCGCGTTGGCGAGGTTGTATCCTCGATCACCCGGCGCGGCTGGATCTGCAGCGCGGCCTTCGGCCCCAACTCATCCGCCAGCGCCGTCAAGCGCGCCACCCCGTCCTGCGCATAGCGCTCAAGCGCCAGCGCATAGAGCGCATCTTTCGATCCAAACGCCGCATAGAAGCTGCCGGGCTTCAGCTTTAACTCCCTTTCCAGATCTTTCAGCGACGTCCCTGCCCAGCCATGACGCCAGAACAGATCTCGGGCCTGCGCGATCAGCGCGTCTCGGTCATAGGTAGGTTTGCGGGGCATTGTTGACACCAATTCTTGAACGCTCGCTCAAATATATACTTGAGTGATCACTCAAAAAACCCTAGATACGACCTGTTACCCAAAAAATCAGGAGTTCCGACATGGCCAACTTCCCCTCTCACGACCTGACCACCGCCCCCGAAGGCTCAAAACCGCTGCTGGAAAAGTCGCAGGCCGCCTTTGGCCGCCTGCCTGGCCTGCACAAGGTGATGGCAGAAAGCCCTCAGCATCTGGAAGGTTATCAGGTTCTGCACCACCTGTTTCTGCAGACCGATTTCGACAATGACGAAAAAACCGTTGTCTGGCAGACCATCAACGTGGAAAACGAATGCCACTATTGTGTGCCCGCCCATACCGGCATTGCCAAGATGATGAAGGTCTCGGACGACATCACCGAAGCGCTGCGCAACGAAACCCCGCTGCCGTCGGCAAAGCTTGAAGCATTGCGGACCTTCACCCTGCAGATGATGGAAACCCGCGGCAACGTCACCGACGAACAGATGCAGGCCTTCTTCGATGCCGGCTATTCGCACCGCGCGGTGCTGGATGTGGTCTTGGGCCTGGCACAGAAAACCATGTCGAACTACGTCAATCACATGGCCAAAACTCCGGTTGATGAGGTGATGCGCGGCTTCCTGTGGGAACGCAAAGTCGGCGAACCCGCCTAAGCGGTCACGACCGAGCCCGCGTCGCCTTCGGTGACAACCAGCGTCTGCGCCCGGTCACCCAGTTCCGCAAACAGCTCAGGCCCGGTGCCCGTCATCCAGGCCTGAGCGCTCAGCGCGCAGATCTCGTCAAACAACGCCGCGCGCCGCCCGGCATCCAGATGCGCGGCGACCTCATCCAGCAACACGATCGGAGGTGCCCCCACCATCCCGGCCAGCGCCCGCGCGTTGGACAGGATCAGCGAAACCAGCAGCGCCTTCTGCTCGCCGGTCGAACAATCCTTGGCAGGCACGCCCTTTGCGGCAAACACACCATACAAATCCGACCGATGCGGCCCGACCAAAGTGCGCCCCGCCGCCAGATCGCGAAACCGGCTTTCGTTCAGCGCCTCGCGCAAATCCTCCGGCGTCGCTGGCATCGCGCCTTCGGTCTGTATCAGTTCCAACTCCGCCGATGGAAACGCGGTCTCGGCCTGTTCCTGCGCCGCTCGCAGGTGATCCAGTGCGGCCAACCGCGCCGCGTGTATCCGGTGCCCTGTCTCGGCCATCTGCCCTTCCAGGGCGGCATACCAATGGGCATCCCGAATCTGTTCTTTCAGCAGCCGATTGCGTTCGCGCATGGCCTTTTCATAGGTCAGAGAGGCCTCGGCGTGCGAGGGATCGAAACTCAGCACGATCCGGTCCAGAAACCGCCGCCGCCCTTCCGCGCCTTCGATCCACAGCCGGTCCATCGATGGCATCAGCCAAACCACCCGCGCCAGCTTGCCCAGATCAATCTGGCTGGCGGCCTTGTCGTCAATGCGCACCTGACGCGCTGCGCCACCTTCGGACCAGGTCTCGATCTCGTATTGCTGCCCCTGCGCCTGCAACAGCCCGGACAGCTTCCATCCCAGCGCCTCGGGGCGTCGCGTCATCTCGGCCGCACTTGCCCGCCGCATCCCGCGCCCCGGCGAAAACAAAGACACCGCTTCCAGAATATTGGTCTTACCCGCCCCGTTCGGCCCATGAATCGCCACCGGCCGCCCATCTAAAGATAACCGCGCCAGCTTGTGAGACCGAAAATGCGAGACCGTAAGCTCGGTCAGGGCCAATCCCATGACCCCTCCCTTCATCTTTTCAAAAATACTCCCGCCGGAGGCATCGCGCGCCAGCGCGATCAGACGCGCATCGGCATGACAACGTAAACCGCGCTCTGGTCATTGCCCTCACGCATCAGCGTCGGATCACCGGCCGAGTTGAACATGAACACCGCGTTCTCACGATCTACCTGAGATGCAATCTCCAGCAGATATTTGGCGTTGAACCCGATCTCCAGCCGCTCATCGCCATAGGCTACGGCCAGCTCTTCCTCAGCCGCGCCGCTGTCCGGAGCATTCACCGACAGCACCAGCTTGTCGCCGTCCAGTTGCAGTTTCACCGCGCGCGAGCGTTCCGAAGAAACCGTCGCCACCCGATCCACCGCCTGCGCAAACTCGGCGGCGTCCACTTCCAGCTTGCGGGTGTTGCCCTGCGGAATGACTCGGGTGTAGTCGGGGAAGGTGCCGTCAATCACTTTCGAGGTCAGGGTGATATCGGGCGTGGCAAAACGTACCTTGGTTTCGCTGACCGATACAGCGATGTCCATCTCGTCGTCGTCCAGCAGCTTGCGCAGCTCACCTACGGTCTTGCGTGGCACGATGACGCCGGGCATATCCGCCGCACCCTCGGGGCAATCGGCGTCGATGCGCGCCAGACGGTGACCATCGGTGGCCACGCAGCGCAGCACCTTGCCGCCTTCGGGGCCGTCGGTGACATGCATATAGACGCCGTTCAGATAGTACCGCGTCTCTTCTGTCGAGATGGCGAATTTCGATTTGTCGAACAACCGCCGCAATAGCGCCGCCGAGGCGGTGAAGTTGGACGCGTATTCCGAGGACGCCATGACCGGGAAGTCTTCTTTTGGCAGCGTCGCCAGCGAGAAATTCGACCGCCCTGCCTCAACCGTCAGACGCCCTGCGGCGCTGTCTGCGGTCAGGGTCACCAGCGCCCCGTCGGGCAGTTTGCGCACGATCTCATGCAGCGTGGTGGCGGCCACCGTGGTTGCGCCGGCCTTTTCGACCTGCGCGGGGGCCTTATCGACCACTTCGATATCCAGATCGGTGGCGCGGAACTGAACCTGATCGCCTTCGGCCTCGATCAGTACATTGGCCAGGATCGGGATGGTATTGCGACGCTCCACCACGGATTGGGCCTGCGAAACGGCCTTGAGAAGGGTGCCGCGTTCGATGCTGATCTTCATACCCTCAATTCCTCTGACTTGCGTGCAACATGGGCGGGACTGGCACGTTAGCGTCTCAGCCCTGAGGCACAAGGATTTTTTATGGATTTCTGGGTCGGAATACCCACAGCGTCAAGGGGCGCGTGCCCGCAAGACGTCAGTTCGGGGCCGACCGTGGATTATGGCGCACAAGAAAACGCCCCGGGCGTGAGTATCCGGGGCGTTTTCTGGAAAGTGGCGCGGATCAGGCTTCGAGCGACCGGCGCAGCATCTCGACATCTTCGGCGATCTGCCCATCGGTTGTCTTCAGCTCTTCGATGCGTTTGACGCCATGCATGACCGTGGTGTGATCGCGCCCGCCAAAGCGGCGGCCGATTTCCGGCAGCGAGCGGCTGGTCAGTTGCTTGCACAGGTACATCGCCACCTGACGCGGGCGGGCATAGGACCGCAGGCGTTTGGGGCCGATGATGTCGGACATGCGGATGTTGTAATATTCGGACACCTTGCGCTGGATCTCTTCGACGGTGATCTTGCGCTCGGACGCGCGCAGCACGTCGGCCAGACAATCCTGCGTCAGCTCCATGTCGATTTCGCGCCCGACCAGCGACGCGAAGGCGAACAGCCGGGTCAGCGCCCCCTCAAGCACCCGCACATTGGTCGAGATACGATGGGCAAGGAATTCCAGCACCCCATCCGAGATGGTCAGATCGGGATAGGTGCTGCTGTATTGCTGCACCTTGTTCTGCAGGATGCCCAGACGCAATTCGTAATCGGTGGGATGCAGGTCGACGACCAGCCCGCATTGCAGGCGCGATTTCACGCGATCCTCAAGGTCCTTGATCTCACCCGGGGCACGGTCGGCCGAAATGATGATCTGCTTGTTCTGATCCACCAGCGCGTTGAACGTGTGAAAGAACTCTTCCTGCGTCGAATCCTTGCCGGCGATAAACTGCACGTCATCGACCATCAGCACATCGACCGAACGGAACAGATGTTTGAAATCCATCATCCGGCGTTCGCGCAGGGCCTGGACAAAGCGGTACATGAACTGTTCGGCAGACAGGTAGAGCACGTTCAGTTCGGGGTGTTTGGTCTTCAGCTCCCACGCGATGGCGTGCATCAGGTGGGTCTTACCCAGCCCAACGCCGCCATACAGAACCAGCGGGTTGAAGGTGACGGGGCCACCTTCGGACACCCGGCGCGCAGCGGCATGGGCCAGTTCGTTGGGTTTGCCGACAACGAAACTGTCAAAGGTAAAGCGCGCATCCAGCGGCGCGGCCTGCAGCGCCTCAAGCGCATCATTTGACGTATCGACCATGGCGGGGCGCGGGGCGGTCTCGGGCTGAGGCGCCTCGGTCTGCGCCGGGCGCGCCGGAGAATTGGCCGCAGTGCGGAAGGCCAGACGCTGCACGGACTCGCCCGCGGTGTTCAGCTCATACAGAATGAGGTCGGCGAAATTCTGGCTGACGTAATTGCCCATGAAATTGGTCGGTGCCGAAAAAACCGCCACACCGTCCTGCAGCTCTTCAAACTTCAGAGGCTCGATCCAGGTGGTGAAGTTGTTCTTACCAACAACCTTCATCAACTTGTTTCGCAGCTGTCCCCACTTCTCTTGTGTCATTCGGCGCCTCACGCATCCCATCTTTATTGGCCTTCCGGCCTTATTGATATGTCCCGGAAAACCGGTCTTATTGCGCTCACACACACGGGTACCCTGCACCAAACCGCATGGTTTGGCGGGTAAAGTTGAACATCAGCGTAAACCAATACGCATCATCCCCAAAAAGGGAGCACACCCTGTGCCCGGGATGTGCATGACATTCCAATTTTTCGACAGGGCTAGGATAGCCGGGAAACCCGATATCCAGAGCAGATCGTCCACCCGGCCGCAGCCGGTTTTCGAACATTCGTCCCGAAACCTTCCCGATGCCCGTCGGTCAGATCAATGGAACAGCCTGTCCCCCCAAGCGAGTGAATCGCTGATACAGTGGTAACAACAGGCGATAGGGGCGGGCAACGAAACTCTGATATTGACTCGCGGTTCACGCCGAAAGAATCTCTCGGTTTCGTGAAGGCGCGGCTTTCCGGCAACAATGAAAAAGGCGCCGCAATGAGCGGCGCCTTTTTTGCAGATCAACGCTTGACGCGTTTTCCCACAGAATCAGCCCAGCGCTTTGACGCGTGCCGACAGGCGCGACATCTTGCGCGATGCGGTGTTCTTGTGGAAGACGCCTTTGGTGACGCCACGCATCAGCTCGGGCTGAGCGGCGCGCAGGGCTGCGGTAGCCGCGTCCTTGTCACCGGATGCGATCGCTTCTTCAACTTTGCGCAGATAGGTGCGGATGCGCGAACGGCGTGCTTTGTTTACGGCGAAACGCTTTTCGTTCTGACGGGCGCGCTTCTTTGCCTGGGGCGAATTTGCCATGTGTCTCTGACCTTCGTGTTCGGTACGGTTATCTTTAGGTTGCGCGCCACGGAATTATCCGCACCGGATCAGAAATCACGAGTGTGAGTCGGGCCAGGCGGGCCGCACGCGCATGTATAGCGGCGCTTACTATCCAAGTTGTCGGGGTTTGCCAAGCCGATTCTTGCGCCACGCATGGCAGCCATGAAAAAGGCGGGCCGCGCCCGCCTGATCCCGAAACCGCAAAGGGATTTACTTATCGCGGAACTGGGCCGCGCGTTTTTCAAGGAAGGCGGCCATGCCCTCTTTCTGATCTTCTGTTGCAAACATCGAATGGAACACCCGGCGCTCAAACAGCATGCCTTCGCTCAACGGCATCTCATAGCTGCGGTTGACCGCTTCTTTGGCCGCCAGCGCGGTGATCTGAGATTTCTCGGCGATCTTCTGCGCCGCCCCGGTGGCCTCTTCGATCAGCTTCTTGGCCGGAACCACCCGGCTGACCAGCCCGGCCCGCTCGGCCTCTTCCGCGTCCATGAAGCGGCCTGTCAGGTTCATGTCCATCGACTTGGACTTGCCGACAAAGCGCGTCAGACGCTGGCTGCCACCAAGGCCTGCGATGACACCCAGATTGATCTCGGGCTGGCCGAATTTGGCTGTATCCGCCGCGATGATGAAATCGCACAGCATCGCCAGTTCACACCCGCCGCCCAGCGCGTAACCGGCAACGGCGGCGATAATCGGTTTGCGGATGGCCGAGACACGATCATTGGCGTCGGCAAACAGGTTGACGTTGAATACATCAACGAAGCTCATCTCGGACATTTCCTTGATGTCCGCTCCGGCGGCGAAGGCCTTCTCCGATCCGGTGATTACGATGCAGCGCACCTTGTCATTGCCATCCGCGTCTTCAAGCGCCTCGCACAGCTCGCTCAGCAGCTGGGTGTTCAGCGCGTTCATCGCGTCAGGGCGGTTGAGCTTGATAAGGGCGACGTGGTCTTCGATTTCGACGATGATCGTCTCAAAAGCCATGAGGTCTGAGCTTTCGGTTGTTCCGTTCAGGTACGATTCCTTACCACGCGATTTCGCTGGATCAAGTCATCTTTGGCATTGCGCGCAATAGAAGGATGAGCGACCGGACTGGGTGATTCTGCGAATTGGCGCACCGCATCCATCGGTGCGACAGGGTTCGTTTTCGCGCCCGTAGACATCAAAGCTGTGCTGAAAATATCCAAGTTCTCCATCGGCTTGGCGGAAATCGCGAAGCGATGATCCACCCGCTTCGATAGCGTCCCGCAGCACCTGACGGATGATCGGAACCAGCGCCGCAACCCGGGGTGCAGAAATCTGTCCGGCTTTGCGACGTGGCGACACTCGGCCGCGATAAAGCGCCTCACAAACATAGATATTGCCCAATCCGGCAACGATTCCCTGATCCAGAAGCGCCGATTTGACCGGGCTGTTCTTGCCCTTGAACGCGTCGATCAGGTGCTGTTCGTGGAAATCATTGCCCAAAGGTTCCGGCCCCAGCACCGACAGCAGCTTGTGCTGCTCTGCCGTCGCCGTGGACAGCAGATCCATCGCCCCGAACCGGCGCGGGTCGTTGAAGGTAATGCGCGCGCCATTGGCCATGTGAAACACCACATGATCATGTTTTTGCGCCATCGGATGTTCATGCGCATACTGCCCCAGCGGGTCACCCGACACCGTCATCCGCCCCGACATGCCCAGATGAATCAACAGCGTCTCACCGCTGCTGAGATCGGCGAGGATGTATTTCGACCGCCGACGCATCCGCTCCACCCGTTGGCCCGTCAGACGCTCGGCCATCCGGTCGGGGAAGGGCCAGCGCAGATCGGGGCGGTTCACATCGGCCTTTTCGATCACCACGCCCTCCATCGCAGGGCTCAGGCCGCGTCTTACTGTCTCGACCTCGGGCAATTCAGGCATTACATGGCTCCTATTCCAAAGGGCCGCATTGTGCCCGCCTCTTATCGCCCTATAACAGAGGCGAAATTCGACGAACGGCAAGGCAAATGTCCGACACCAACGACAAGACCACTCATTTCGGGTTCGAAACCGTGCGCGAGGCCGACAAGGCCGGGCGCGTGCAGGGCGTGTTCAACTCGGTCGCCTCGAAATACGATGTGATGAACGACGTGATGTCGATGGGCATCCACCGGGTCTGGAAAGACGCGATGATGGACTGGCTGGCCCCGCGCCCCGGTCAGCGGCTGCTGGATGTGGCGGGCGGCACCGGCGATATCTCGTTCCGCTTCCTGAAACGCGCAGGCCACGGCCATGCCACCGTTCTGGACCTGACCGAACCGATGCTGATCGAAGGCCGCCAGCGCGCCGAGGCCGATCAGATGTCCGACAGCCTGAACTGGGTGGTGGGCGACGCGATGTCCCTGCCCTTCGAGGACAACACCTTCGACGTCTACACCATCTCGTTCGGCATCCGGAACGTCACCCGTCCACAAGAGGCACTGAACGAGGCGTTCCGCGTACTGAAGCCCGGTGGTCGCCTGATGGTGCTGGAATTCAGCCAGTTGCCCAATGACGGGTTGCAAAAGCTCTATGATCTTTACAGTTTCAACGTCATCCCGCGCATGGGCAAGCTGATCGCCAATGATTACGACAGCTACCAGTATCTGGTCGAATCGATCCGCAAGTTCCCCGATCAGGAGACCTTCCTGGGCATGGTCCGTGCCGCCGGATTCGAAAACGCCAAATACCGCAACCTGAGCATGGGCATTGCCGCGCTGCATTCCGGCTGGAAGATCTAGATGCGCGGTCCCCATAACATCATCCGCCTGATCCGCACGGGCGCCACGCTGGAGCGTACGGGCGCCATGAATGTGGTGCTGGACGCGTTCGAAGCGCCGCGCGCCATTCGCATTCTGGCCCATACGCTGGGCAAGCCGTTCCAATGGCTGGGCTACAAGGGCGATCCCGACATGCCGCCTGCCACGCGGGCGCTGACCGCGCTGGGTCCGGCTTACATCAAGTTCGGTCAGGTGCTTTCGACCCGCCCTGACGTGGTCGGCAACGAACTGGCCGAGCAGCTGCGCGTGCTGCAGGACAAGCTGCCGCCATTCTCGAAGGCCGAAGCGATGGCCGAGGTGGAAAAGGAACTGGGCCAGCCCGTCGCCGAGATGTTCAGCGATTTCAGCGAGCCCATCGCCGCCGCATCCATCGCGCAGGTCCACAAGGCCAAACTGGTCAGCACCGGTGAAGATGTCGCCGTCAAGGTGCTGCGCCCCAACATCGAACGCGCCTTCCGCAAGGATGTGGATGCCTTCTATTTCGCCGCCCGCATCGTGCAGCTGTTCGCCCCCGGAGCGCGCCGCTTGCGCCCGATGGAGGTGATCGAGCATTTCGACGGCGTGGTGCGCGGTGAGCTTGACCTGCGTCTGGAAAGCGCCGCCGCCTCGGAATACGCCGCCAACACCAAGGACGACGCCGGATTCTGGCTGCCGCCCGTCGTGTGGTCTCTGTCCGCGCGCCGGGTGATGACGCTCAGCTGGGCGGATGGCATCCCGCTGGGCGACAATGACGCGCTGGACGCCGCCGGTCACAACCGCCGCGATCTGGCCGAGCGCGTCCTGCGTATGTTCCTGTTGCACGCCTTGCGCGACGGCTATTTCCACGCAGACATGCATCAGGGCAATCTGAAGGTCGCCGCCAACGGCGATATCATCGCCTATGATTACGGCATCATGGGCCATATCGACGAGTACACCCGCCGGGTATATGCCGAGATACTGTTCGGTTTCATCCGTCGCGACTACAAACGCGTGGCCGAGGTGCATTTCGAAGCGGGCTATGTTCCGGCCAATCAGGACGTCGACGAATTCGCCCGCGCCCTGCGCGCTGTGGGCGAACCGATTTTCGGCATGGACGCCACCCATATCTCGATGGGCCGGTTGCTGAGCTACCTGTTCGAGGTCACCGAACGGTTCGGCATGGAAACCCGGACCGAGCTGATCCTGCTGCAGCGCACCATGGTGGTGGTCGAAGGCGTCGCCCGCTCACTCGACGATCACATGAACATCTGGGAGGTCGCCCGCCCGGTGGTCGAGGACTACATCAAACAATCCATTGGTCCCCGCGCCGCCCTGCGCGATTTCGGCAAAACTGCCCTGGTGCTGGCCCGGTTCGGCCCCCGCCTGCCGGGACTGGTGGAAAATGCCCTGATTGCCCAGACCCAAAAAGACGACCCAAAGACCCCGGGCTTCATCGCAAATCTATTGCCGGCAGCGATCGGCGCGGCCGCAGGCATAGCCGCGACACTGGTGATCTTCGCGCTCAGCTAGACCAACCCGCCCGCTTCATCTGGCTAAAATATCCTCGGGGGGGAATCGCGCCAACGGCGCGATGGGGGGCAGACAGCCCCCCGCCCGACCTCCAATCAGAGCCGCTCGATGGCGATGGCAATCCCCTGACCGCCGCCGATGCACATGGTGATCAGACCTTTCGATCCGCCGACACGCTCCAACTCATACAGCGCCTTGAGTGTGATAATAGCCCCGGTGGCACCCACCGGATGGCCCAGCGCAATCGCGCCGCCATTCGGGTTCACCTTTGCAGCGTCCAGACCCAATTCCTGATTGACGGCCAAAGCCTGCGCTGCAAACGCCTCATTGCTTTCGATCACGTCGAAATCATCCGCCGACAGGCCGGTCTTCTTGAACAGGTTCTGCACCGCCGGGACAGGGCCGATGCCCATCACCTCGGGCCGCACTCCCGCATGGGCATAGCCGATCACGCGCGCCTTGGGTTTCAAACCCGCTTTCGCTGCCGCATCCGCCGTGGCCAGCACCATCGCCGCCGCGCCGTCATTGATGCCCGAGGCATTGCCCGCCGTCACCCGCCCATCCTTCTGGAACACCGGGCGCAATCCGGCCAATGCCTCGGCGGTTGTCGCCTTGGGGTGTTCATCGACCTTGAAGTCAACCATGTCGCGCTTGACCTTGACCTGCACCGGCGCGATTTGGCTGTCGAAATGCCCGGCCTCAATCGCCGCCGCCGCACGGGTCTGACTGGTCAGCGCAAATTCATCCATCTGTTCGCGGCTGATCTGATGTTCATCCGCCACATTCTCGGCGGTCACACCCATATGCCCGGTGCCGAACGGGCAGTTCAGCGCGCCCAGCATCATGTCCAGCGATTTGACATCCCCCATCTTCGCCCCCCAACGCGCCTGCGGCACGACATAGGGGCTGCGTGACATGCTCTCGGCGCCGCCCGCCAGCGCAAACTCGGCATCACCAAGCATCAGCGCTTGCACCGCCGACACAATCGCCTGCGCCCCCGACCCGCACAACCGGTTCACATTCATCGCCGGTGTCCCGTTCGGAATACCCGCCTGCATCGCGGCAACCCGCGACAAGTACATGTCGCGCGGTTCTGTGTTGATCACATGACCAAAGACAACATGTCCGATCTGCGCGCCCTCAACACCCGACCGCTCCAGCGCCGCTTCGGTTGCAACCGTCGCCAGATCAATCGGCGCGGTCGAGGCCAGAGCGCCGCCAAAGGTCCCGATGGCCGTGCGCGCACCGTCCAGAATTACAATGTCCGTCATGTTCTCTCCTCCAAATCCCGCGCGCATTATGCACTTGCAGCATGATCTTCATATTAGACTCACTGTCACGCCCGGAATTGACATTACGTTGCGCAACGCGCATGAGATTCCGTCATGACGGAAAATACAGACGATATCCTGACACGCCTGCCCGCCCGCCTGAAAGAGGCGCGCCGCGCCAAGGGTCTGTCGCTTGAGGCGGTCGCCAATCTCAGCGGCGTGTCCCGGTCCATGGTCAGCCAGATCGAGCGTGGCGAAAGCAGCCCCACAATCTCGACCCTGTGGAACCTGACGCGCGCCCTGCAGGTGGATTTCGCCGGCCTGCTGGAAGACGCCAAAACCACCGACCAGATCGAAGTGTTGCGTCAGGCCGAAGTGCCCAGCATCGACAACATGGGTGAGAAATGCCGGATTCGCATCCTGTCCCCCCCGGAAGAGGCGGGCGGGCACGAGGTCTATGACATTCAGTTTCAGGCCGATGGGAGCCTGAACAGCCAGCCTCATGCAAGGGGCGCGCGCGAGCAACTGACGGTGCTGGAAGGCGCGGTTCGTGTCACCTCGGGCACGGCGGTCAGCGATCTGAAACAGGGGGACACCGCCCGGTATGCCGCCGATATCGCCCATTCGATAAGTGCCAAAGGCCCGGCCCGGGTTTTCCTGATCGTAAAAAACGCCTGAACGGATGAATTTCCACCTTCACGGATTTTTTTCCTGCATACTGTAATTCCCCTATTTGGGAATTCTATCCGCTATGTTAGACGTGCGACTCAGTTGAACGGAGGTCGCCATGGCTGATGCATTCCTGTCCCATATCACGGACACACTCGCGCAGATCGAAGCCGAAGGGCTGTATAAACGCGAACGCATGATCACCTCGCCTCAGGGCGGTGAGATTACGGTGGGCGGCAAGCAGGTGATCAATCTGTGCGCCAACAATTATCTGGGTCTGGCCGATCACCCCGCGCTGATCGAGGCCGCCAAGGGCGCGATGGAACCCAAGGGGTTCGGCATGGCCTCGGTCCGGTTCATCTGCGGCACACAGGACATTCACCGCGAGCTGGAGCAACGGCTGGCAAAGTTTCTGAACAAGGACGACGCCATTCTGTTCGCCGCCTGTTTCGATGCGAACGGGGGGCTGTTCGAGCCCTTGTTAGGGCCTGAGGACGCCATCATCTCGGACAGTCTGAACCATGCCTCGATTATCGACGGGGTGCGGCTGTGCAAGGCGAAACGCTATCGCTACATGAACAACGACATGAACGACCTCGAAGCGTGGCTGAAGCAGGCGCGCGAGGATGGGGCGCGGCATATCATGATCGCCACGGACGGCGTGTTCTCGATGGACGGCTATCTGGCCAACCTGCCGAAGATTCGAGAGCTGGCCGATAAATACGATGCCATCGTCATGGTCGATGACTGCCACGCCACCGGCTTCATGGGGCCGAGCGGCGCAGGCACACCGGACCATTTCGGCGTCGATGTGGACATTCTGACAGGAACCTTGGGCAAGGCACTTGGGGGGGCAATCGGCGGTTACATCGCCGGGCCGCAGCCAGTGATCGACCTGCTGCGGCAGCGGGCGCGGCCCTATCTGTTCTCGAACTCGCTGCCGCCCTCCATCGTCGCCGCCGGTCTGGAAGCGATCCGTCTGGTCGAAGACGGCGACATGCTGCGCGCGCAATTGTTCGGCAACGCCAAATACTGGCGGGCGGGGCTGGAAAAGCTGGGCTTCGACCTGCTGCCCGGCGAACACCCGATCATTCCGGTGATGCTGGGTGAAGCAACGCTGGCGCAAGAAATGGCAGCGAAGCTGTTTGACGAGGGCGTCTATGTCTCGGGCTTCTTCTTCCCCGTGGTTCCGCGCGGGCAGGCCCGGATCAGAACGCAAATGAATGCGGCTCTGACCAAAGATGAATTGGACCGCGCGCTGGCCGCCTTTGGCAAGGTCGGCAGAGAGCTGGGGATCATCGCATGATCCTGCCCTCGGTGATCGACGCCATCGGCGACACGCCTTTGGTTGAGCTGTCGCGCCTGTGCGCGCAGTTGGAACTGGACGGCCGCATTGTGGCCAAGCTGGACTATCTGCTGCCGGGGTTCTCGAAAAAGGACCGCGCCGACGGCACGCTGACACCGGGGCAGACGGTGGTCGAGCTGACATCGGGCAATATGGGCACAGGGCTGGCGATTGTCTGCGGCATCCTTGGGCATCCGTTTGTCGCTGTGATGAGCGCGGGAAACTCGGTCGAACGCGCGCGCATGATGCGGGCATTGGGGGCCGAAGTTGTCATTGTCCCTCAGGCCGAGGGCAGCAAACCCGGTGAGGTCTCGGGCGCCGATCTTGAGCTGGTCGATATCGAGGCCCGACGTCTCACAGCAGAACGCGGGGCTTATCGCGCCGATCAGTTCGGGCATTCGGGTAACCCCACGGCGCATGAAACCGGGACCGGGCCGGAAATCTGGGCCCAGTCCGATGGCACCGTAACGGCGTTTTGCGACTTTGCCGGTTCCGGCGGCACATTGGCCGGGGCCGCCGCGTTTCTGAACCGCCACGATGTGCGGTGTTACGCCGTTGAACCGATGGGCGCGCGCGCACTAGCCGGAGAGACAGTATCGAACCCGGATCACCCGATTCAAGGCGGCGGTTATGCCATGGATGATCTGGTTCACCTGAATGGCACCCTGCTGGCCGGACATCTGACGGTTTCCAGCGAGGCCGCGCGCGATTGCGCCCGGCTTCTGGCCCGGACCGGGGGCATTTTCGCCGGCTATTCTGCGGGTGCCAATCTTGCCGCAGCGATCGATCTGCTGAACGGCCCCGAAAAGGGCGGCTGCATCGCCATCGTCATGTGCGACAGCGGCCTGAAATACCTATCCACCGATCTGTGGGAGTGAGCCTGATGCGACTCAACACAATGAAAGCGCTGGAAAAATCAAAACCTCAGGAGGGGTTGTGGATGGTACAGGCCCCGGTGCCTGAAATCGGCCCGGACGAGGTTCTGATCCGCATCAACAAGACCGGCATCTGCGGCACCGACATTCATATCTGGAACTGGGATGACTGGGCCGCCGCCACGGTGCCTTACCCGATGATCACCGGCCACGAATTCGCCGGGGAAATCGTTGAAATCGGGCGCAACGTGACGGGGCTTGAGATCGGTCAGCGCTGCTCGGGCGAGGGGCATCTGATCACCACCGACAGCCGCCAGAGCCGCGCGGGCAAGTTTCATCTGGACCCCGGCACGCGCGGGATCGGTGTGAACGAACAGGGCGCGTTTGCACAATACCTGAAACTGCCCGCCTTCAACGTTGTCCCCCTACCCGACGATGTGCCCGACGAGATCGGCGCCATCCTCGACCCGCTGGGCAATGCGGTGCATACGGCTCTGAGTTTCGATCTGCTGGGCGAGGATGTGCTGATCACCGGCGCGGGTCCCATCGGCATCATGGCCGCCGCCGTCGCCCGACATGCCGGTGCCCGGCATGTGGTGATCACCGATATCAATCCCGACCGCCTGAAACTGGCCGAACATGTGGTGCCGACGGTGCGCACCGTCGATGTGTCCGGCGAGGACCTGCAGGATGTCATTTCCGAACTGGGCATGACCCAGGGCTTTGATGTGGGCCTTGAAATGTCGGGCTCGCAAGCGGCGCTGGACCAGATGTTCGAGGCGCTGGTGATGGGCGGCAAGATCGCCCTGCTGGGAATTCCGCCGGGCAAATCTCCGGTCGACTGGTCGCGCATCGTGTTCAAGGCTATCACCATCAAGGGCGTCTATGGGCGCGAGATGTTCGAGACCTGGTACAAGATGATCGCCATGTTGCAGAACGGGCTGGACGTCAGTCGCGTGATCACCCACCACTTTGCCGTTGACGATTTCGCGCAAGGATTCGCGGCGATGAAGTCCGGGCAATCCGGCAAGGTGGTGTTGGACTGGACCTGACGCCTTGGCAAAGGCCTGCCTCAGAGCCTAAACAGGATCTGAAACAGGTGTTTGGAGAGGCACATGGGCGACAAGGACAAACGGTTTCTGGAACGCGGGATCGAAGAGACTCTGGTCACCGATTTCGCGCAGACCCATCGCAAGAGCTATGGCGATTTCCTGCAGCTCAAGACCCTGTTAAACCTGCAGAAGACCTTTCAGGACCCCGCGCAGCCGGACGAGATGCTGTTCATCATCATCCATCAGGTCAGCGAGCTGTGGCTGAAACTGATGCATCACCAACTGGTCGAGGTGCGCCGCTTTCTGCAGAAGGACGATTTCGGCCCCGCGATGAAGAACCTCGACCGGGTAAAGGCGATTCAACGGCAGTTGATCGCGGCTTGGGAAACGCTGCTGACCATGACGCCTGCCGATTACATGACCTTCCGTCAGGCCTTGGGCAATTCCTCGGGATTTCAGAGCTATGGCTACCGGCAGATCGAGTTCATTCTGGGCAACAAGGACGCCTCGACCCTGAAGGTGCATGAACATGACGCGGAAGTGATGGAGATGCTGAACGCAGCCCTGACCAAACCCTCGCTTTACGATGAAGTGCTGCACATGCTGGCCCGGCAGGGGTTTGACGTGCCGCAGGACCTGCTGGACCGGGATTTTGCCCTTCCCTATTCCGGCGATCCGCGCATCGTCAAAATCTGGGTCGAAGTGTTCCGCAACACCGACAAATACTGGGACCTCTATGCGCTGGCCGAAAAGCTGATGGATGTGGAAAGCCTGTTCCAACGCTGGCGTTTCGACCATGCCACGGCGGTGGAACGGGTGATCGGGATGCAGCCCGGCACGGGCGGGTCCAGCGGTGTGGCGTTTCTGCGCAAGGCGCTGGAATTACGGTTCTTCCATGACCTCTATGATGTGCGGACCGAGCTGATGTATGCGGGGGACTGATGCTGTATCGCGGTTTTTCACAGGCTGAACTGGAACAGGAATACGCGCCGAGTTCGATGATCGGCGGCGATCTGACGCCGTATCTGACCAGCTATGCGGCACTCAGCGCGCAGGCGCGAGCCGAGCTGGAGGTTCACGAGAACCTTGCCTATGGTGACAGCCCGGCGCAGGTTCTGGATTTCTTCCCGGCTGCTGGTGCGGATGCACCTTTGCATATCTTCATCCATGGCGGGTACTGGCAGGCGCTCAGCCAGCGCGAGTCTGCCCTGATGGCGCCGGTGCTGCACGAAAACGGGCAGGCCTTTGCGACTTTGAACTATACGCTCGCTCCCGGCGCGCGGATGGGGCAGATGGTCGAGGAATGCCGCAACGCTCTGCTGTGGCTTGCGTCACAATCCCGGGTGCTGGGCTTTGACCCATCGAATATCATTCTATCCGGCCACAGCGCGGGCGCGCATCTGGCGGCGATGGTGATGGCGACCTCTTCCAATACGTTTGCACAGGCAGGTCTGCGGGTGCGCAATGTCATTCTGATCAGCGGGGTGTACGATCTTGAGCCGATCAGCCTGACCCCGGTGAATGATCCCCTGCAACTGACCAAGGTGGAAATTCATGACATTTCCCCCTGCCTCAACCTGCCCGCACCGGGGCCGCGTTACAGGGTGACGGTGGCGGAGCGGGATACGCCCGAGTTCATCCGTCAGAGCCGGGATTATGCGGAATTGCTGCGCAAAGCGGGACATTCGGTCAGTTTCGATTTGCAGCGGGGCAAACACCATTTCGACATCATCATGCCTTCGGGCACGTTCTTGTCGTCCCGCAGCGAGTGACCCCAAACTGAAAACAGCGGTCCGAGGGGCCGCTGTTTTAGTATTCGATTTTTTCCGAACTTAGTCGAGCGTCCGGGTGACTTCCTCGCGCTCGAAAATCTCGATCACGTCACCTGCGCGGATATCGTCGTAGTTCTCGAACGCCATACCGCATTCCTGACCCGACTGAACCTCGGCCACTTCGTCCTTGAAGCGCTTCAGTGTCTTCAGCGTGCCTTCGTGGATCACCACGTTGTCGCGCAGCAGGCGGACGCCTGCGGACCGGCGCGCCACGCCTTCGGTGACCAGACAGCCGGCAACCTTGCCAACACCGGTAACCTTGAAGACTTCGCGGATCTCGGCATAGCCGATGAACTTCTCGCGGATCTCGGCGCTCAGCAAGCCCGATGCGGCCGCTTTCACATCATCCACCAGGTCATAGATCACCGAGTAATAACGGATCTCCACGCCCTTCTGGTTCGCAGTATTCCGGGCCGAGGCGTTGGCACGGACGTTAAAGCCCATGACCGGCGCGCCCGAGGCTTCGGCCAGACCGACATCCGTTTCGGTGATCGCACCAACACCCGAATGCAGCACGCGCACGCGCACTTCGTCGTTGCCGATCTTTTCCATCGCCTGAACGATGGCCTCGGCAGAACCCTGTACGTCGGCTTTGACGAGGATCGGCAACTCGGCCACGTTCTCGTCTTCCTTGGCCTTCTGCATCAGTTGCTCAAGGGTGGTCGCGGCACCGGCGGCGGCGCGTTTGTCCTTGGCGGCCTGCTCACGATAGGCGGCGATTTCACGGGCCTGCGCTTCAGTCTCGGTCACGTTCAGAACGTCGCCCGCTTCGGGCGTACCGTTGAGACCCAGAACCTCAACCGGAACCGAGGGACCGGCTTCCTTGACGCGGTCGCCCTTGTCGTTGATCAGCGCACGGACCTTACCGTATTGCTCACCCACAACGAAGATATCGCCCTGACGCAGCGTGCCGTTCTGAACCAGAACGGTGGCCACGGGGCCGCGGCCCACGTCCAGCTGCGCCTCGATCACGGCACCCTGGGCGGCGCGGTCGGGGTTGGCTTTCAGTTCCAGAATCTCGGCCTGCAGCGCGATGGCTTCCAGCAATTCGTCCAGACCCTGACCGGTGATGGCGGACACTTCGACGTCCTGAACCTCACCCGACATCTTCTCGACAATGACTTCGTGCTGCAGCAGATCGGTGCGCACCTTGTCGGGGTTGGCACCGGGCTTGTCGACCTTGTTGATCGCCACGATCATCGGCACTTCAGCGGCTTTGGCGTGGTTGATCGCCTCGACGGTCTGCGGCATCACCGCATCGTCGGCGGCCACAACCAGCACAACGATATCCGTGACCTGAGCCCCACGCGAACGCATCGAAGTAAAGGCCGCGTGACCCGGCGTATCCAGGAAGGTCAGCGTGGTGCCGCCATCGGTTTTCACCTGATAGGCGCCGATATGCTGGGTGATGCCACCGGCCTCACCGGCCACAACGCGCGCGTCGCGGATCGCATCCAGCAACGAGGTCTTGCCGTGGTCGACGTGACCCATGATGGTGATGACCGGAGGACGCGGCTGCAGATCGTCATCGCTGTCTTCGACCTCTTTGATGACGTCTTCAACATCCGAGTCGGACACGCGAGTGACCTTGTGGCCAAACTCTTCGATGATCAGTTCCGCGGTGTCGGCGTCGATGGTCTGGTTCTGCGTGACCATCATGCCCATCTGCATCAGCGATTTGACAACGTCAGCCACACGCTCGGCCATACGGTTGGCCAGTTCCGAGACCATGATCGCCTCAGGCAGCTGTACGTCACGGATCACCTTCTCCCGCTCGACCGGGCCGCCCATGGCTTTCTGACGCGCGCGCTCCTGCTTGCGCTTCATCGCCGCCATCGAGCGTTGACGGTTGCCTTCGCCACCAGTGGCCTGACCCAATGTCAGCTTGCCCGAACGGCGGTTGTCATCGCGGCCTTTGCCACGGCCACGCTGTTCGCGTTCACGTTCCTGCTTGCGCGGGGCGGCTGCGGGGGCCGGTTTGCTGGCCGGGCTGCGTGCGGGTTTGGGTTCTTCCGCGGGTGCCGCAGCAGCGCGCTTGGCGGCTTCTTCCGCCTCTTTGCGCTTGCGCTCTTCCTCTTCGGCCTTGGCACGTGCCTTTTCTTCTGCTTCGCGTTGTTCGCGTTCCTTGGCTTCCTGTTCGGCCCGGCGGCGTGCGCGTTCTTCTTCGCGCGCCTTTTCCTGTGCCTCGCGGGCGGCGGCCTCTTCGGCCTCACGCGCCTTGGCGGCCTGCAACGCTTTCATGCGACGCGCCATTTCCGCATCGGAAATGCCCGCCGGACGACGCGAAGGATCACCCGAAGGTGCCGCACCACCACTTGGTTTGGTCGCGCCCGGCTTGGGTACGACCACGCGTTTGCGTTTGGTCTCCACCACGACATTCTTGGTACGTCCGTGGCTGAAACTCTGTTTCACATTTCCGGGGCGTGCCCCGCCACGAAGACCCAATGTCTTTTTGCCGTCACTATCGCTCATAAAGCTTCTTACCCTTCCGCGCGGCCCTTGCCGCCGTCATCCGTTTCGCGCAAGCCACGCAGGCGCTGCGCTTCCTCTACAACACGTTTGGCGAGTCCGCCAGAGGCCAAGGCCGCATGAATCACGGTTTGGCGCCCAAATGCCTGCCCAAGTTCGTCCGCAGTCAGCCAGCCGATGTATTTGCCGAAATGCGGCGTGCTGAGTTTCGACTTGCCGCGCCCCGATCCGTCCGAGGCCTGAATCAGCACCTGAGCCTCTTCCCGGTCCAGCCAGGACTTGACCTTTTCGTACCCGGCGACCGCATCGCCGGACTTGCGCGCCAGGCTGATCAACTCGATCACCCGTCGCGCCACCTGTTTTTCGACCTCATCGGTCAGGTCCTTCGGTGCACTCACCTGCGCCTTGAACCCGCGCGAGAACAGTTTCTTGCCTACGGCCTTGTCCAAAGCGGCGCGATCCGCCGCCACATAGACCCCGCGCCCTGGCAATTTTGATGCGACATCCGGAAAAACCTGACCGCCCGGGCCGGTCACAAAGCGGATCAAGCCATATTTAGGCTGTACCTCGCCTGTGGCAATGCACTTGCGTTCAGGTCCGCCAGACCGATCCTTATGGACGCCACCGCGACCCATGTCAGCCACCCGAGGCCCTGAGATCAGGCCTCGGCCTCCTCTTCCGCTACATCGCCGTCTTCTTCGGCCTGTTCCAATTCAGCCGGATCAACCCAACCCAGCATGATGCGGGCCGTCATGACCAGATCCTGCGCCTCTTCGAGGGTTACGCCAAAGGGCTCGAGCACACCGTCATCCTTGATGCGCTCTCCATCGACTGTGGTCCAGCCACCGGCCAGTTCCCAGTCGGCACAGGTTGCGAAGTCTTCCAGCGTCTTCACATCGTCCTTGGCCAGCGCCTCTACCATCTGGGGTGTCAGGCCTTCGAATTCAATAAGGCTGTCCTCGGCACCCAGCGCACGCGCCGCATCCAGCGCGGCCTTGGCCTGCGCTTCCAGGAAGTCGCGGGCACGGGCCTGCAATTCCTGCGCGGTGCCTTCGTCGACGCCGTCGATCACCAGCAGTTCGTCGATTTCCACATAGGCGACTTCTTCCAGGTTGGTGAACCCTTCCGACACCAGCAGTTGCGCAAAGAATTCGTCCAGATCGAGGCTGTCCATGAACAGCTTGGTACGCGCTTCGAATTCCTTCTGACGGCGCGCCGATTCTTCGGCTTCGGTCATGATGTCGATGTCCAGACCGGTCAGCTGGCTGGCCAGACGCACGTTCTGACCGCGGCGGCCAATGGCAAGGCTCAGCTGCTCTTCGGGTACAACCACTTCGATTTTGCCGGCTTCTTCGTCCAGAACCACCTTGGAAACCTCGGCGGGCTGCAGCGCGTTCACCAGGAAGGTCGGCTGATCTTCGTTCCACGGGATGATGTCGATCTTTTCGCCCTGCAACTCGTTCACAACGGCCTGCACGCGGCTGCCGCGCATACCAACACAGGCGCCGACAGGATCGATGGACCCATCGTACGAGATCACAGCAATCTTGGCGCGCGAGCCGGGGTCACGAGCCACGGCCTTGACCTCGATGATACCGTCATAGATTTCCGGCACTTCCATCTTGAACAGCTCGGCCATGAATTCCGGCGCGGTGCGCGACAGGAAGATCTGGTGGCCACGAACCTCGCGGCGGACCTCTTTGATATAGGCACGCACGCGGTCATTTGGGCGATAGCTTTCACGGCCGATCTTGTCGTTGCGGCGTAGAACGGCTTCAGCCCCGCCCAGATCGACGATGACATTGCCAAACTCTTCGCGCTTGACGGCACCGTTGATGATGGTGCCTGCACGATCCTTGAATTCTTCGTACTGACGATCCCGTTCTGCTTCGCGGACCTTCTGCAGAATCACCTGCTTGGCGGACTGAGCAGCGATACGGCCCATTTCCACGGGCGGCACTTCTTCAACAAAGACGTCGCCGACCTCAGGGTTTTCCATATACTGTCTGGCTTGTTCGACGGTGAACTCGGCCTGATAGTTTTCCAGCTCTTCATCCTCGACCACGGTGCGCACGCGGGTGAAGGTCGCCTTGCCGGTCTTACGGTCGATGGAGACACGAATGTCCATCTCGGCGCCGTAACGGCTCTTGGCGGCACGGGCGAGCGATTCCTCCATCGCTTCGACAACCAGACCGGGGTCGATCATCTTTTCGCGGGCCACGGCCTCGGCGGTCTGCAGCAGCTCCAGCTGGTTGGCTGAGGTGATTGCCATCAGTTCGTCTCCTCTTCGGACCCTTCGGTCTCAATCTCGTCGAAAGCGTTTTCGTTCAGGGCACCGGCGTCCTTGCGCTGGCGCAGCATTTCCTTGATCAGGTCATCGGTCAGGACCAGCTTGGCATCGCTCAGCCAGTCGAATTGCAGACCGATGGTGATCGTCTCATCCCCCTCGGGGATGTTGATCAGAACCTCATCCCCTTCGATCCCGGCCAGCTCACCCTTAAAGCGGCGGCGGCCGTCTATCAGCTCCCCGGTCTCGATCTTGGCCTCATATCCTTCGAAGGTCTCGAAATCCTTGAGACGGGTCAGTGGCCGGTCGATGCCCGGGCTGGACACTTCCAGCGTATAGGCGTCGAGGATCGGGTCCTCGACATCCAGTGTGGCGCTGACCGCGTTGGAAATCTCGGCACAATCATCCACCTCGATACCGCCATCGGGCTTGTCGGCCATGATCTGCAGCGTGGTCTGCTTGCCACTCATCAGGCGGACGCGGACCAGCTCATACCCCAGATCCTCGATCACGGGGGTGATGATCTCGGCCAGTCGCCGGTCGATGGCTGCTTTGGCTATCAGGTCGTTTGTCATCAGGTTCTCTACCCTTCAATCGGGCATAAAAAAACGGGCGCGCGGCCCGTCGAATTTTCCGATGGAGCCTTGGACCGGAAGTCCAACGCGCCGCTGTTGCAACTGCATATACGCAGGGTTTCCCGAGTCTGCAACCCCCGGCGCACATCGTGATCGGATTTACGCCAACCACCACCGTTCGGCAATGCGCCCATCATCCAACGCGGCCCTGCTGATCTGGCGCGGCATACCGACATGCGCGGCCACCGCCAGCGCCATTTCGGCCTGTGACGGATGATACCGCAGGCCGCGCTGCGCGATCAGGTCCTCGCCAGCTGGCAGAGTGGCAACGTCCACAAAACCATCGCGCAATGCTTCGGCCCGTACTCTGGCGTCCGGGATCACGATGATCTCAATCGCGTCGGCCCAGCCTGCTGTGTCGCTCTTGTAGTGATCCGGTATACGGTGCGCCAGGAAATGGCGTTCATCCTCGGCCCGTTCGACCCGGTAGCATCCGGTGCCGTTGGCCTGCGCCAGAGGCGTCACACTTTCGCCGTCGCGGGTGATAACAAAACGGGTCTCCGCCAGCAGGAATGGCAGGCCCGGGTTGCCCTCGGCCAGTTGCAGCCGCACACGGCGAGAGGCGACAGCCTCGACCTGCCCAATCTCACCAAGAACGGCCAGAACATCATTCACGTCCAGTTCAGTGCCATCGTGAAACACGACTTGGTCGCGCAGATCAAAGCTCCAGACGCGCGCTTCGGCGTCGGTCTGCCAACCGGTCGCCAACTCTCCGCGCAGCGTGCCGTCGGGCGCGATCTCGGTCAGGGTGTCGAAGACCGCCCCGCGCGCCACCTGTTCAAGGCTATTGTCGCGCGGCACCGCCAGCCGCAGCGTACCACCCTGTTTCGGCGTATCGGCCAAAGACGCCCCCGTCGCCGCCAGCAACGCGGCTGCGGCACCCGAGGCAAATAATGCACGGCGATCGATTCGGGTCATGCCATCCCCTCCGCCACGCGATCCATGATCCGAACCAGTTCCGCGCTGATGCCCGGTTCTGACAGGGCGTGACCGGCTTGCCGCACCATCTTGAGCTCGGCATTGGGCCAGCGTTTCGACAGGTTCCACGCGGCCTGCGGTGGGCAGATCATGTCATAGCGTCCCTGCACGATATGTCCGGGGATATGCGCGATCCGATCCATCTGATCCAGAATCTGACCATCTTTCTCAAGAAACGCCTTGTTGACGAAATAGTGGTTTTCCAGCCGCGCAAAGGTCCGCGCATACTCACCCGGGCTTTCGCCCACCGACCCGTTGGTGTGGATCGAGGCCAGCGCGTTTTCCCAATGCGACCAGGCGCGGGCATACAGAATCTCGGTCGCCCGGTCGCCCGAAAACAGGCGTTTGTTATAGGCGGCGATGGCATCTTTCACCTCATGCTCGGGCAAGAGCGAGGTGAACTTGGCCCATTGCTCGGGCCAGAACTTGCCCGCGCCGCCGCCATAGAACCAGTCCAGTTCGGCCTCGGTGGCCAGAAAAACACCGCGCAGCACCAAACGGTTGACCCGCTCGGGATGCGCCTGGGCATAAACCAGCGCCAGCGTCGCGCCCCAGCTGCCGCCAAAGACGATCCAGTCTTCGATATCGAACAGTTTACGCAGACGCTCGATATCCGCCACCAGATGCCAGGTCGTGTTGTTCTCGACCGAGGCGGCGGGACGCGACCGTCCGCACCCGCGCTGGTCAAACAGAATCACCCGATACGCCTGCGGGTCGAAATACCGCCGCATCGCAGGGCTGCAGCCGCCGCCTGGCCCGCCATGCAGGATCACCACCGGAATTCCATCGGGATTACCGCATTGTTCCACATAAATGCGATGCCCATCGCCCATATCGACCACGCGCTGATCGAAAGGATCGATCGGCGGGTACAGATATTGAACTGCGCGCTTTTGGTCCGGGTACTTATCCATTACGGCCCTATATAGTCCTTAAGCGTAAAAGAGCACACGGAGACAGGAATGCAAGCGCATCCGAACACGGTCGACCCGTCCGAGATCGCAAAATTCGAGGCGATGGCCGCAGAATGGTGGGACCCGCATGGGAAATTCAAACCTCTGCACATGCTGAATTCGTGCCGTCTGGATTATATCACACAGCAGATCGCGGGGGAGTTTGACCGCGACCTGAAGCTGGTGAATCCCTTCGAGGGCCTGCGCCTGCTGGATATCGGCTGTGGCGGAGGTTTGCTGAGCGAGCCCATGGCGCGCCTTGGGGCCGAGGTCGTGGGCGCCGACGCCGCCGGGGGGAACTTGCCCGTCGCCCGCGTCCATGCCGAGCAATCGGGGCTACAAATCGACTACCGCCACACCACTGCCGAGGACATGGCTGCCGCAGGCGAACAGTTCGACGTGGTGCTGAACATGGAAGTGGTCGAACACGTCGCCGATCCGTTGGGTTTCCTGAACGCATCGCAGCACTTGCTGAAACCGGGCGGGTTGCTGATCTGCTCGACCATCAACCGCAATCCGAAATCCTATGCGATGGCCATTTTCGGAGCCGAGGTCGTCATGCGCTGGCTGCCACGCGGCACGCATGAGTGGAACAAGTTCATCACGCCCGATGAGCTGTTCGACCTGCTGCGCCAGGCCGGGCTGGATCCGGTGGACAGCAAGGGGTTCGTCTTCAACCCGATCCTGTGGAGCTGGTCGATCTCGGACCGGGATTTGAGCGTGAATTATGTGACGGCGAGCGTGAAGCCGGGGTAGGATGGGTTTTTAACCCATCTTGCAAACGTTTTCGATCTTGAGCGACGGGTTAGAAACCCATCCTACGCTTGCTGAGGACAAAACAGACGCAATGGGTGCAAGCACCAACCCTACAATTTCTCATAGCTCCAAACGGGTGAGTCCAAAAGCAGGGCCAAAACCAGCAGCTGTTAGTTCGCTGCCAAGTGCGTCACTAAGGAAAAAATACATGAACATATGGGGATCAATCCAGACTGCTTGACCATTTACCTTTCTGGTATCTGGCACAAGGCAATCAGCAAGTGAGGCATCTGGCTTAGGCTTAAACACCTCGCGCCCAGGCCACACAGGTACAACATCGCTCTTTGCTATATCGATAGCATGAACTTGATTCTGGAAAATTAGAGCATACGCGACATAATCAAGCGGGGCTTCTGCATCATAACCAAAAAGTTGCGTTTTTTGTAGACGTGCCTGGCCCAAATCATGGTGCCCAAAAATCTCCGCAACATCCGCACGTAACATTGGGTGCCCCGCACTGAACACCGGAAGTATAGTGCTCGGTGGTGCCTCACTTAGGTTCCAATAGAGTTCATTCGGCACCGCTTCTGGGTCGACATGCTCGCCACGGGCATTCTTCTTATCTCCATCACTATGTTTCTTAGCAATTTCGACATCTTCGTCGCGAAACTTGATCGAAGTGATCTTGTTTCGCATTGGTGCAGTCACAAAACCAATGCTGAGCTCATGTCTTTGGTAAACATCGCTGACCCAGATTGCGCCACTCGGTTTTGCAGTCTTCAGATGAGATCGATTTTGTTGATCTTCGTTAGCGGATACCGCCGAAGAGGTTGGCAAAGTCACGTTCTCTGAAAGCCCACTGAATTTCCGTCGCTTCCTAATCCAACGCATGACCTTCCTATTCCCCCTCCAACTGCAACCGCAAATCCCGCAGCACGGGCAACGTGCTACGGACCCGCTCCAGCCCAAGTTCTCCGACCACGCGGTTGATCAGCGGCGCAATCGACGAAATCGCCTGATCTCGCGCGCGGCGGCCGGCGGGGCTGATGGCGACCATCTTGCGGCGGGCGTCGTCCCAGTCGGGGCGGATGTGGATGTACCCGGCCCATTCCAGCTTCGCCAATGTGTTGGTCATCGCCCCGCGCGTCACGTGGAAGGTGCTGGCCAGTTGCGCCGGGCTGCGTTCATCGCCGACAAACACCAGATGGTTCAGCACCGAGAAATGCGAGATTTCCATGCCCTTGGGCAGCACCCGGCTCAGCCGGTTGCGCAATAGCTGATCGGCGGTCAGGATCTCGCTGAACAGCGCGACCGCAAGGGCGTTGGTGTCGTCTACCATGGTCCGTTCTGGGTCAGGGCCCGTCGAAAGGCCGCACGTGAGTCAAGGAGGGCACGCGGCGGCGCGCCTCTGTCACAGAACTATCATCCAAATCGAAAAAGTGAATGCCCGGATCGGTGCCTGCGTCGATCAGCACCTCTCCCCACGGGGCGACAACCATGCTGTGGCCATAGGTGTATCGGGTCTTGCCGCGCGTTTTCGGGTGCTCGCCCGTTTGCGCCGGTGCCAGTACCCAGCAGCCGGTCTCGATCGCCCGTGCGCGCAACAGCGATTGCCAATGCGCAGCACCGGTGACCGGCGAAAACGCCGCCGGGACGGTCAGTATTCGCGCCCCAGCCTGCGCCAGCGCCGCGTAGAGATGCGGAAAGCGGATGTCATAGCAGATGGTCAGGCCGACCTTGCCGAAATCGGTCTCGGCAATCACGGCTTTCCCGCCGGGACGGTAGTTTTTCGATTCGCGGAAGGTCTCGGTGTCGGTCACCTGCACGTCGAACATATGAATCTTGTCATACCGCGCCACGATCTGCCCCCGCGGGTCGATCATGAAACATCGGTTGGCAAAACGCCCGTCCGCGTCATGGGTCTTGATCGCCAGCGAGCCGATCAGCAGCCAGACGCCCAGTTCGGCGGCCTGCGCGCGCAGACCGGCCAGTGTGATGTCATCCTCTTCGTGCTGCAGAACCTCACGCTGCCGCGTGGTGCTGGTCGAGACGCAGTTGGTCACTTCGGGCGTCAGGATAAAACGCGCGCCTTCGGCAGCAGCCTCGGCCATCATGGCGCGCACCGAGTCCAGATTTTGCGCCGGGTCATCCGACGCGGTGATCTGCAGCAGTGCGGTTTTCATCAGGCCGCCAACAGGCGATCCAACTTGCCCTGCCGTTCCAGCTCGTAAAGATCGTCACAGCCGCCCACGTGCTGCGTACCGATAAAGATTTGCGGTACCGTGCGCTTGCCGCCCGCGCGCTTGATCATCTCGGGTTTGCGTTTGGGGTGCATCAGAACGTCCACCTCCTTGAACTCGACGCCCTTCTGTTTCAGCAGCCGTTTGGCCGCGTGGCAAAAGCCGCACAGCGGCGAGGTGTAGATTTCTACCGGCTTCATATTCAGTTCCCTTTGGGTTTCGCGCAATCTTGGGCGAATTAGGCATCCTTGGCAACGCGCGCCAGAGCCAACACGAAAATATGATTTGCCCCTGCGGCTTGACACACACGGGTACAGGCCGAAAGGGTCGCGCCCGAGGTCATGACATCATCGACAAGCAGAACGTCCCGTCCCTGCAAATGCTGCACCCGCCGTGGATGGACCGAGATTGCATCCCTAAGGATACCCGTCCGTTCTTGTGCAGTTTGGCCGTCCAGCACCGGCGTGCGCCGGGTGCGCTGCAGAAGATCGGGCACGCAATTCAGACCGACCTGGCGCCCCAAATGCTGCGCCAGCACGGCCGACTGGTTATAGCGTCGCTTCAGAAGACGCGTCCAATGCAGCGGCACCGGTGCGATCAGCATATCGGGTCGCAGCAACTCGCGCCCCGCCAGTGCCATCCAGCGCGCCGCCGGGCGCGCCAGTTCGGGGCGGTCGCCATGTTTCAGCGCCAAAATCAGTGACCGCGCCTTGCCTTGATACAACAACGCCGCGCGCCCGGCTTGCCACGGTGGCGGTCGTTTCAGGCAGTCGTCACATTCGATCCGAAACCCATCGCGATCACCAATGACCGGCACACCGCAACTGTCGCAGACCGTACCGCCGATGAAGGGCGTGTCACGCCAACAGGGACCGCACAGGCCGAAATCGGCGTCCGTCAGCTCTCCACAGCCCATGCAACGCGGCGGATAGATCAGTTCGATAGCGGTTTGAATCCGCTGCGCCATGCGATAATTGCGAGCTATGAAACTGCCCGAGTCCACTGCACCCTCGTTGTTTGACCGCGCCGCTATCCGGCTGCATCGCGCCCGCGCGCAGGAAGACGCGCTGTTCCTGCACCACGCTGCAGTTGATGAGGTGCAGGATCGGCTCTCCATGGTTAACAAAGCCTTTACGAAGCCAGCGATCGTGAGCCCGTTTCCACATCTATGGTCAGATGTTCTGCCAGATGCGGTAGTCGTTGAGGATGAAGACCTGTTACCCCTGCAGCCCGGCGCGCATGATCTGGTGATTCACGCCATGGCGCTGCATTGCGCCAATGATCCGGTCGGGCAGTTGATCCAATGCCATCGCGCAGTACAGCCCGATGGGTTGCTGCTGGTGGTCTGCCTGGGCGGAGAAACCCTGCATGAATTACGCGCAGCCCTTGGGCAGGCCGAGATTGAGGTGACCGGCGGCCTCAGCCCGCGAATCGCACCCATGGGTGAGCTGCGCGATCTGGGGGCGCTGCTGCAGCGGGCCGGGCTGGCCTTGCCGGTGGCGGATGCCGTGCCACTGACGGCGGAATACCGCGATATCTGGCACCTGATGCGAGACCTGAGGGGTATGGGCGAGGCGAACGCGCTCAGCGGGCGGCTGAAACGCCCGACGCAACGCACGGTTTTCGAGGCCGCACAGCGGATCTATGCG
Source organism: Ruegeria sp. L12 (assembly GCF_056531745.1). Taxonomy (NCBI): domain Bacteria; kingdom Pseudomonadati; phylum Pseudomonadota; class Alphaproteobacteria; order Rhodobacterales; family Roseobacteraceae; genus Ruegeria; species Ruegeria sp. L12. The sequence continues at coordinate 67,690 of NZ_JBQFMH010000011.1, read as the reverse complement.
GACCACTTCTCGACGCCCTCGGGCCGTCTGGCTGCCACGTTCGAACTGGTGTGCCTGACCGGCTGGTCCCCCGATGCCAGCCAACCCAAACCGCTGCGCCCGGGATCGGCGCAAATGCGTCTGGCAGATGCGTTGAAGACGGAAGAGGGCAAACTGCCCGATTGACGACCGGGCAATTCCCTTTATCTCAGGCCGGAACACGAAAACTCAGGAAGCTTCAAATGTTTGATGCCACTCGCCCCACCCACGCACCGGCTGACCACCCCAAGGTCAAGATGGGACGCGTTGGTGTCCTGCTGGCCAATCTGGGTACACCGGATGATTACACCTATTGGCCGATGCGTCGCTATCTGAACGAATTCCTTTCGGACAAGCGAGTGATCGACTATCCGGCGTGGAAATGGCAGCCGATCCTGCAAGGGATCATCCTGACCAAGCGGCCCTTCAGCTCGGGCGAGGCTTACAAGTCTATCTGGAACCACGACAAGGGCGAAAGCCCGCTGATGACGATCACCAAGGACCAGACCGCCAAGCTGCGCGCGGCGATGCAGGACAGGTACGGCGATCAGGTGATGGTCGATTTCTGCATGCGGTATGGCAACCCCTCGACCAAATCCAAGGTCCGGCAAATGGTTGCCGAAGGCTGCGATCGGATCCTGTTCTTCCCGCTTTATCCCCAATATGCAGGGGCCACGACGGCCACCGCCAATGACCAGTTTTTCCGCGCGCTGATGCAGGAAGCCTGGCAACCGGCCAGCCGCACGGTACCTGCCTATTTCGACGAACCGGCCTATATCGATGCGCTGGCCGGGTCGGTCGAGCGCGCCTATGCGGCAATGGAAACCAAACCCGACATTCTGGTCTGTTCCTACCACGGCATGCCGGAACGCTATCTGCAGCAGGGCGATCCCTATCACTGCCAATGCGTCAAAACCTCAAGACTGCTGAAAGAGCGGCTGGGCTGGTCGGATGATCAACTGGTCTCGACCTTCCAGTCCCGCTTTGGGCCTGAGGAGTGGCTGAAGCCCTATACCGTCGATCACGTGGCCGATCTGGCCCGTCAGGGCAAAAAGAACATCGCCGTCATCGCACCAGCGTTTTCCGCCGATTGCATCGAAACGCTGGAAGAGATCAACGAAGAGATCAAGGAAAGCTTTGAAGAGGCTGGTGGCGAATCATTCACCTATATCCCCTGCCTCAACGATGAGGACGCGCATATCGCGGCATTGGGCAAAGTGATCGAGGACAATCTGCGCGGCTGGCTGGAGTGACCGGCGTCTGAAATTCAGGCACAAAAAAAGGCGGTGGAAAGCTCCACCGCCTTTTCTTCAGATAATGCTCGTCGAATTAGCTTGCGGCAACAGCTGCAGCAACAACAACCAGCAGGATCAGCGGCAGGATGATGCCCTGCGACGAACCTTGGGTTTCTTCGACAACAACAGGTGCTTCAACAACCGGCTCTTCCAGGTTGCCAGCATATGCGGTCGAAGCAGCAGCAGTCAGAGCAGCAGCGAGAACGAGTTTCTTCATATTAACCTCCAGAATTTGCGCGATTCCCAATAGCGAAACCACGCATCTAAGACTTACCTCGTAGTTTTTTCTAATCAGCTATACCAGCGGAATGCAATTGCAACTTACGCCGCAAGCGGGTTCGTGCGCGAAAATGTCGTCAAATTAGCAACACTTGCGTGCCAACCTTGGCCATTGAGAACAACTCGGCGATGTCTTCGTTGAACAGACCGATGCAGCCGTTGGACGACCGACGCCCGATTTTGCGCGTATCATGGGTGCCGTGGATGCGATAATACTTCCAGCTCAGATACAAAGCGTGCGTTCCCAATGGGTTATCGGGGCCCGGCGGGATATAATCCGGCCATTCCGGGTTGCGCTTTTTCATCGACGGCGTCGGCGACCAGCTTGGCCCTTCGACCTTCCGGATGACGCTGGTGCGCCCACGGCGGGTCAATTCTTCGGTCAGCGGCACCGAAGACGGGTAGAGTTTGTACACTGTTTGATCATCTGACCAATAATGCAGCGCCCGCGACACCGTATCGACCAAAATGGCGCCGTTTCTCGTATTCGAGAAATAAGGCTGCCAATCCAGCGCCCGGAATCCCGAGACGTTGCGGCGCACCGGTACTTCGGGTTCAGGCGCGGGGCGCAGCGGGTCGCCGGGTATGTATTGGGCCAGTGCAGGCGAGGCGAGGCTGGCAGTTGCGCCTGCCAAAAATCCGCGACGTGTCGCGGTAATTAAGGGCTTCTTGACCATGTCGAGCGGTCCTTTGCTAATAGAACATGCAAATTCCGGTGCATTTTATGGCCAGAATGCTTCAGTCGCAAATCAAACCGGCAGATTCACGCAAACAATGACCATTGTAGGTTTGCCCCCGACCCTCAAGCGCGATATTTGCGTTGAAACACAGAATTCAGGCTGATCATGACACGTATTCTTTCTCTTCTGGCAATTTGTCTCGTCGCGCTGGCGGCATGTACCGATTCGGGAACCTCGGCAATCGGGGCCGATGGCCGACCGCTGCCCTCGGTCTACAAGATCCGTGGCAACCCGGAAAAGTTGCAGTTCCGCATGTTGGATTCGGTCAATGCGCTGCGGCAGGCCTCGGGGCTGCGGAGCGTTCAGCTGAACGCGCAGTTGAACGCGGCAGCGGCAACACATTCCAAGGACATGGCGCGCCAGAACCGCCCCTGGCATTTCGGATCGGACGGGTCCTCGCCCATCGACCGGGCCGCGCGGGTCGGATATCTTGGCACGTTCCTGGGCGAAGCGATCTCGGAAACCTATGAGACGGAAACCGAAACGCTGGCCGCATGGATGCAGGAACCGGGATCGCGCGCAGTCATCATGGACCCCAAAGCAACGCAGATGGGGTTTTCCTGGCACCAGGAGGGCGGCGGCAAAATCTGGTGGACGCTGGAAATGGGAGCCGGCGGCTGAACAACCTTCCAGAGACGACAAAGCCCCCGATCTACGGGGGCTTTTTTATGTCCGGTCAGCCCTTTATGCGGCCTGCATTGACTGAGCTTCCGTCAATATCGCATAGAGTTTGACCGGATCGGGATTGGCCCGCAGCTTGGCGCAGACGGTCTGTTCGCGCAGCGTGCGCGAGACCAGTGCAAGTGCTTTCAGGTGTTCCACACCCGCCTCTTCCGGCGCAAACAGCGAAAACGCCAGATCAACCGGCTGACGGTCGACCGAGCCGAAATCGATGGGTTTTTCCAACATCACGAAGACACCTGAAACTGTCTCCAGCTCGGACAGGCGCGCATGTGGCAACGCCACGCCATGGCCCACGCCTGTCGGACCCAGGCTTTCGCGTTCAAGAAGGTTGTCGACGACGGTCTGCGCGTCCAACCCAAGGGTCGCAGCCGCAACATCGCCGATTTCCTGAAACAACCGCTTCTTGCTGGACGCGGCTGACAGCACACGTACGGCTTCGGGCTTCAGAATGCTCGAAAGCTCCATGATTTTGCTCCCAGACCATGCCCCCGGAACCGGGGGCAGGCCAATTGTTCTTGCCTGTTACGGATCGATCCATCCGATATTGCCGTCATCGCGCCGATAAACGACATTCAATCCGTCCTTGTTCTCATTCCGGAACACCAGAACCGGCGCCCCGGCGAGTTCCATCTGCATCACGGCTTCCCCAACACTCAGCGATGGGATCTTGGTCTCCATCTCAGCCACAATCATAGGCTGCAGCGATTCGGGTTCGTCAGCCGTATCCGACTCGTCAGAGGCGAGGATATAAGAGGACGCACCAAAGAGTTCAACCGGCTCGGACCGATCCTTGTGATGGTCTTTCAACCGGCGCTTGTAGCGGCGCAGCTGTGTTTCCATCTTGTCGCAGCAACCTTCGAATGCTGCATAAATTTCGGTCGCATGTGCCTTCGCCTGAGCGGTCAGACCCGTCGACAAATGCACGGTGGTTTCGCATACATATTCATGCGCCGAACGGGAAAAGACGACGTTGGCGTCCGTAGGCCGCTGGGCATATTTGCCCACGACCTCGCCCAGTTCGGTCTGCACGTGTGTCTGCAGGGCCGCACCGATGTCGATCTGTTTTCCGCTGATTTGGTAACGCATGTGATCTCCTTCACAATTCACACCCATTCTGACGCCGCGATGCGCGGCTGACCTGTTTTTATCGGGTGGGGGGTCGCGGCAGAGTCTGCGGTTGCCGCTGATCCAGCCCTTCCAAGAAGGGGCATCGCGATCCAGACTGGAACCGAGGACTTGCCATGCCCCAATTGAGGCAAGAGACGGCGGAAGAGTCAATCAAAACAGGTGTGTATATACCAGATTTCCGGCATGCGCTCGGTGCAATCCCGCGCAAGCTCATGAAATACGGAAGTTTTCTCCCAGATAAACCCGGCGCACGTTTTCGTTTTCCACCACTTCGTCGGGCGATCCGGACATCAGAACCTGACCGTCATGCAGGATATAGGCGCGATCCACAATTTCGAGCGTTTCACGCACGTTATGGTCGGTGATCAGAACGCCGATGCCGCGCTTTTTCAGGTCTGCCACCAAAAGGCGGATATCGCCCACACTGATCGGATCAACCCCAGCAAAGGGTTCGTCCAGCAACAGATATTTCGGGTCCGCAGCCAGACAGCGCGCGATTTCAACCCGGCGCCGTTCACCGCCGGACAAGGCCAGAGCAGGAGCACGGCGCAGGTGTTCGATCGAAAAATCCGACAACAGCTCTTCCAGCCGTTCCTTGCGGCGATGGGCATGTTTGACGGTGATATCCAGCACGGCGGCGATGTTGTCTTCAACGCTCATGCCGCGAAAAATCGACATTTCCTGCGGCAGATAACCGATCCCCAGTCGCGCGCGGCGATACATCGGCAGGGTGGTCACGTTCTGGCCGTCAATCGTCACACTGCCTGCTTCGGGAAAGACAAGCCCGGCTACCGAATAGAAGGTCGTGGTCTTGCCCGAGCCGTTCGGCCCCAACAGCGCCACCACCTCGGACCGGTCCAGAGTCATCGAGACATCCCGGATCACCGTCTTCTTGCGGTAAGATTTGCGCAGCTTCTCGATCTTCAGACCGGAGGCGCCTTCAGCGACAGACAGGTTCGGGCGGTTCATCAATTCTGACCCTGCTGCAGGATGGTCTTGACCCGTCCCGTCATCGTTGCCGTGCCCGAGGTCAGATTTGCAATCATCTGATCGCCGCTGATGATGCTGGGGCCCTGCGTCAGCAGCACATTGCCCTTCATCTCGATCACACCGGTATCGATTGTGTATTCGGCCCAGTCACCCTCGGCCGCATCCGGCGGGCTGACCAGAACCACGTTTTCGGTGGCCTCCATCCGTTCGATGGCCGAGCGTTCCTGATTGTAGATCACCAGCACCCGTTCGGCGGTCAGGCGCATTTCGCCTTGGATGACGATCACATTGCCCAGAAACTCGGCCGAACCGTCTTCCTGATTCACGTTCAGCGTTTCCGAGGTCACCTCGACCGGCAGAGAGGGATCGGCTTTGACAGCACCAAACGCGACTTGCGCTTCTTGCGCCGAAACAGGCAGGGCTCCTACGATCAGAGCAAAACACACAAAGGCGACACGAAAATCAAACACGGGTTATCTTTCAGCTTTTTGCGGCTCGTATATCAGCTTCACGCCATCTGTAAAAAGAATATGGACTGGGCCGTCCGTTTTTTCCGTTCCAAAAGTCATTCCCCCGGCTGTAAAGTCACCAATCGGACCGGTGCCGTCAATCTGACCCGGGCTATCACCACGTATTTCTTCCAGCGATGTGTTCAAGAGGTCGGTGGTGACCTGAATGCCATCGGCGGTGGTGATGATCACATTGCCCGAGAAAGTGGCGGTACCCTTGTCGGGCCGGATCATACCGGTGTTGGATTCCAGCGTGATCTCGCCCCCGTTGCTCAGAGCGAACCTGCCCTGCACTTCGGCGGCAGTGGGGTTGTCACCCTCGCCAACCTGACTGGCGCGCCGCGCTTCGACGCGAATTTCTTCACCTTTGCGAGTGACCCCTTTGTAATCCGGTCGGGTGATGACCTGATCGGTCAGACGCTCGTCAATCTCCTGACCGCTGAACGGGACCGAGATACTGGTGTCGATGCTGCGGGACAGAAGGAACACAGTGGACAGCAGCAAGATGGCAGCCAGAGGCAACACCACCTTGAGAAACTGCACCCATCGGGAATGACGGTCCACCGGCGGCCCCCTTAACCCAGACCGACGCGCAGGCAGTCGTGGATGTGCAGCAGGCCCTGGGCCGCGCCCCCGGCTTCGGGATCCACCACAAAAAGCGAGGTAATCTTGCGATCATTCATGATGGAAACCGCTTCTTCTGCCATGGCATTCGGTGCGATGGTCAGTGGGTTTTCGGTCATCACCTCTTCGGTGCTTTTGTCCAGTAATCCATCCATGTTCCGACGCAGGTCGCCATCTGTCACGATGCCCAGCAGACGGCCCGCCTCATCGGTGACGCCAACAACACCAAAGCTTTTCTGGCTCATGACCAGCAACGCTTCGCTCATCGGGGTGCCTGCGGTGACCAACGGCAGATCTTCGTGCATCAGATCACGCACGGTGGACAGTTGCGCCCCCAGCTTGCCGCCAGGATGATAGGCGCGGAAATCCTCGGGCTTGAAATCGCGGTATTTCATCAGCGCAATCGCCAGCGCATCGCCCATCGCCAGTGTCAGCGTGGTCGAGATCGAGGGCACCATGCCAAAACCGCAGGCCTCGCCCATCGACGGGATCAGCAGATGCACGTCGGCCTGCTTCATCAGCGTGCTTTCCGGCTTGCTGGACAGTCCGATCAGCGGAATGCCGAAGCGGCGCGTAAAGGCCAGCAGGTTGGCCAGTTCCGGTGCTTCGCCCGAGTTCGAGATCGCCAGAACCACATCGCCTTTCGACACCATGCCCAGATCACCATGGCTGGCCTCGGCCGGGTGGACGAAATAGGCGGGCGTGCCAGTGCTGGCCAATGTGGCCGCGATCTTGTGACCGATATGGCCCGACTTGCCGATACCGCTGATGATAATGCGGCCTGTGGCCTGCAGGATCAGTTGTACCGCTTCGGCAAAGTCTTCGTTCAGGCTGTCGGCCAGCACGTCCAGCGCGCGGGCTTCGTCGGTGACAACCTGTCGGGCGGTTCTCAGGAATGCTTCGGTATCGGTCATGAGTGCGCAAAGATATCCGTTTCGGGCCAACCGGCGAGGTCAAGCTTCGCACGCATCGGCAGGAAATCAAAACAGGCCTGCGCCATCTCGGTGCGGCCTTCGCGGGCCAGACGCCCGTTCAGCGCGTCGCGCAGGCGGTGCAGATAGAGGACGTCCGATGCCGCATACTCCAGCTGCGCCTCGGTCAGGGTCTCGGCGCCCCAATCGCTCATCTGCTGCTGTTTCGAGATATCGACGCCGATCAGTTCCTGACACAGGTTTTTAAGCCCGTGCCGGTCAGTATAGGTGCGCACCAGACGGCTGGCGATCTTGGTGCAATAGACTGGTGCCGCCAGCGCGCCAAAGCTGTGATACATCGCGGCGATATCGAAGCGGCCAAAGTGGAACAGCTTCAGAACATTCGGATTTTCCAGCATCGCGCACAGATTCGGAGCCTGCGTCTGACCCTTTTCGACCTGCACGATATGGCTGTTGCCGTCCCCGCCGGACATCTGGATCACACACAGGCGATCCCGATGCGGGTTCAGCCCCATGGTTTCACAGTCAATGGCCACAACCGGGCCCAGATCCAGCCCGTCCGGCAGGTCATTTTTATACAAGTGGTTCGCCACGGAGATGTCCTTTGTGCGCTTTCCACCCCGAAATAGGAGGTTTCGCATCCAAACTCAACGTCATCACGTGCGGGTTGCTCTTGCAACTCTGCCAAGCCTCATATATCCCCTAGGGGAGGATAAGGATAAAACATGACGACTCGCACCCATCAATCGCATCCGCAGATCGCTGCGCGCCTCAAACGCGCGCATGGGCATTTGGCCAAAGTTATCGAGATGCTTGAAGGGCAAGCCCCCTGCACAGATATCGCTCAGCAGCTTTTTGCCGTGGAAAGAGCCATCACCAACGCCAAGCGCGCGTTGATTCACGACCATGTCGACCACTGTCTCTCGAACAACGCCGACGGCCAGAGCGCCGAAGACTTCAAAACCATCACAAAGTATCTCTGACCCATGCTAAGCGTCCTGAAAAACCGCACCTATCGACATCTTCTGGCCGCGCAGGTCGTCGCGCTGACCGGAACCGGGCTGGCCACCGTGGCACTGGGCCTGCTGGCCTTTGATCTGGCCGGAGAGGCCGCCGGGATGGTGCTGGGCACCGCGCTGACCATCAAGATGGTGGCCTATGTCACCATCGCGCCTCTGGCCGCCGCCTTTGCCGAGCGGCTGGATCGTCGGCGGATGTTGGTGGCTCTGGATCTGGTCCGCGCCGTAGTCGCGCTCTGCCTGCCGTTCGTGACCGAGATCTGGCAGGTCTATGTGCTGATTTTCGTGCTGCAATCGGCCTCTGCCGGGTTTACGCCGACCTTTCAGGCCACCATCCCGGATGTTCTGACCGACGAACAGGACTATACCAAGGCCTTGTCGCTATCGCGGCTTGCCTATGATCTTGAAAGCTTGCTGAGCCCGATGCTGGCCGCGGTCCTGTTGCTGCTGGTCAGCTTCGATACCCTGTTTCTGGGCACTGGCATTGGGTTCGCCGCCTCGGCGGTGCTGGTGGTTTCCGTTGCGTTGCCCTCGCCCAAACCGACAGCGCGACGTGGCATTTATGACCGGACCACACGCGGGATTCGCATCTATCTGAAAACCCCACGCCTGCATGGCCTGCTGGCACTGAGTTGGAGCGCCGCGGCGCTGAGCGCGATGGTGATCGTTAACACTGTGGTGATCGTGCGCGCCGATCTGGGCCTGTCTGAAAGCGCGGTCGCCATTGCCCTGGCGGGATTTGGCGGTGGATCGATGCTGGCGGCCTTCGCATTGCCCCGATTGCTAGAACGTCTGCCAGACCGTACCGTAATGCTCTGTGGCGCAGCGCTGGCAACGGGTTCCATGGCCATCGCCGCGGTGCTGTCTGCAACCGTACCCATGACGCTGGGGCTGCTGACCGTGATCTGGGCGATGGTGGGCTTTGGTTATTCCGCCACTTTGACCCCATCGGGCCGTCTTTTGACCCGCTCTGCTCATCCTGAAGACCGCCCCGCCCTGTTTGCAGCGCAATTCACCCTGTCGCACGCTTGCTGGCTGGTCCTCTACCCGCTGGCCGGCTGGTTGATGACCCAGTTCGGAGCGACGGTCGTCTTGGCGGTAATGGCGTCCGCAGCGGTTCTGGGCCTGGCGCTGGCGATCAGACTCTGGCCACGCGACAGCCGCGCAGCGGTCGAACACAGCCACCCCGACCTGCCGGCAGATCACCCGCATCTCGCCGGGTCCGGCCCGCACGCCCACCCCATCGTGATCGACGAGCTGCACCCTCACATCCCGCGCCAGTCTTGAGCCTGCAACGCAAACTGCCGTAAACCGGGACACGCCCAAAAGATGTCCGGAGCCCGCATGGATCAACTTGACCGCCGCATCATCGCCGCCCTGCAACATAACGCACGCGCGTCGACCACCCATATCGCGGCAACGCTGGGCGTCGCCCGGACCACGGTGCATGAACGCATCAACCGGATGGAAGAGCGCGGTATTATCGCGGGCTATTCTGTCGTCCTGCGCGAAACCGAGGATACGCCCCGGGTTCAGGTCGTTGTCCTGCTGGAAGTACAGCAAAAGGAAACCACGCGGATCATAAAACGGCTTGAGGCCTATCCCGAGGTCAAACTTTGCCTGTCGATCAACGGTGAGTTTGACCTGCTTCTGTCCGCCGAAGCGCCCCGGATCGAGGACCTTGATATCCTGGTGGATGAACTGGCCCGAATCCCGGGCGTGTTGCGCACAAATACCAGCGTGGTTTTTGGGCGCAGAATCGACCGCAGCTGAGGCGCGCTAACCCTCTGTAAACCGAAGGCGGACTAGCTTGGCCCGGATTGATCAGAATCCCGGACCGGCAGAATGCCCTATCGTGAAATCCTGTTAGCGCTGAGCCTGGCGCTTATCGCCCCGGCAAAACCCGGCCTCGCCGCGCCGGGGGTTGAGACGGCGGCCCTTTGCGATCAGGCCGCTCAACGGGCCGCTCGCGCCGAAGGTGTGCCGCTGGCGGTGCTCCGGGCCATCGCGCGGGTCGAGACCGGTCGCACTGTCGACGGTGCGCTGCACCCCTGGCCCTGGACCGTCAACCGCGAGGGGCAGGGATATTGGTTCGCCTCGGCGACCGAGGCCAAATCCTATGTGTTCAACATCTTCAAATCCGGTGTCCGCAGCTTTGATGTCGGCTGTTTCCAGATCAATTACCGCTGGCATGGCAAGGCCTTCCGCTCGATCGAGGCGATGTTCGACCCGGACGAGAACGCCACCTACGCCGCCCGGTTCCTGAACCAATTATACGCCGAGCTTGGCTCATGGCCCGCCGCCGCCGGAGCTTATCATTCGCGCACCGAACAACTTGCTGCTGCCTATTCCAGCCGCTTTCAGGCAGTTCTGGCCCGGATGGAGGATCCGCTTGTGGACAGCGATCCCTTCACCACCTCGGCGTCGCCGTTGATCCCCGGGTCCCCGAAACCTGCCGCGCGCACCGCGCTGGGCTCGTTGGTCCCACAATCCGCCGCCGTCACCGCATTCATCCCGTTCAACTAAGAGGTCCCCGTGCCCAGGATCGACATCCGCACCCTGTTTTCTCCGACCGTCCTGCTGGCACTGGCGCTGATGACGGTCATCGTGATGATGATCCTGCCGATGCCCGCATGGGTGTTGGATGTGGGCCTTGCCGCGTCCTTCGCACTGGCGATCCTGATCTTCACCCTGACCCTATTCATCGAGCGGCCGCTGGATTTCTCGTCTTTCCCGACCATCCTTCTGGCCTCGCTGATGTTGCGCCTGTCGCTGAACGTGTCGTCAACCAAGCTGATCATTGGTCAGGGGCATACCGGCACGAATGCGGCGGGTGATGTGATCGAGGGGTTTGCCCAGTTCGTCATGAGCGGCAGTATCTTTCTGGGCCTCGTGGTGTTCGGCGTTCTGCTGATCGTCAACTTCATGGTCATCACGAAAGGCGCCGCCCGCATGGCCGAAGTCGGCGCGCGTTTTGCGCTGGACGGGATGCCCGGCAAACAGCTGGCCATTGACAGCGACATGTCCGCCGGGGCCATCGACCACCAGCAGGCAAAGGAACGGCGCGAGCGCGAACAGCAGGAGACGACGTTCTTCGGCTCGCTCGACGGGGCGTCGAAATTCGTCAAAGGCGATGCGGTTGCCGGTCTGCTGATCACCTTGCTGAACCTGGTGATGGGCCTGGTGATGGGTGTGATCGTGCACGGGATGCCGGTCTCCTCCGCGTTTGAAACCTATGCGATCCTGACCGTCGGCGACGGGCTGGTGTCGCAGATTCCGGCGGTGATCATCTCAATCGCTTCGGCCTTGCTGCTGGCACGCGGCGGCACGCAGGGCGCCACCGACAGCGCGATTTTCTCGCAACTCGGTCGGCATCCGGCGGCATTGGCGACCGTTGCGGTTCTGATGGTGTTGTTCGCGCTGGTGCCCGGTTTGCCGTTCCTGCCCTTCATTCTCGGCGCGGCCGCGTTGGGCTATGCCGCCTATGCCGGTCTGAAGAAACGAAAGGCCGTAGAGACCCGGACCGAAGTCGCCACGACCGAGGCGGACACCCCCGTCTCACAAGCCATCGGCGATGTGCTTGACCTGGACGACGTACATCTGGAATTCGCCCCCGATCTGGTCAGCATGGTGCTGAACCCCGGCACCGGCCTTGATGCGCGGATCGCCAATATGCGGACCTATGTCGCCTCAAGCTTTGGCCTGATCCTACCCGAGATCCGCCTGACCGACCGCGCCGATCTTCCGACCGGAACCTACGTGATCAAAGTACAAGGGGTCGAACAGGCCCGTGGCGTTCTGAATTCTGAACTTGTGCTGGCGCTGGTGCAGGACGGGCACGACTTTCTGCCCGATGGCTCAGATGTGACCGAGCCGGTCTATGGTGCCCCTGCGCGCTGGATTCTGCCCAAGGATCAGGAGGCGGCGGCCATGAACGGCGCCACCATCGTCACCCCGCCCGAGATTCTGGCGACCCATCTGCTTGAAATCATCAAACAGAATTTCTCGCGCCTGCTGACGCTTAAATCGCTGCGCCGCCTGCTGACCGAAATGACCCGCCTCAGCGATCCGGTACGGGCCGAGGCCAACCGCAAGCTGCTGGACGAGCTGATCCCCGACAAGGTGCCGATCGACACGCTGCACGCGGTGCTGCGCCTGCTGCTGGAAGAAAGGGTCTCGATCCGCAACATGGCGCTGATACTGGAAAGCGTGGCCGAGGCGCGGCTGACCACCACCCAGCCCGAAGGGATTTGCGAACTGGTCCGCCAGCGGCTGGGCTTTCAACTGGTGGCCGACATGAAACGCGAAGACGGCTCGATCCCGCTGATTCAACTGGCCCCGGAATGGGAGGACACCTTTGCCAGCTATCAGATCGACGCGCCCAATGCTGGTCTGGACGTGGCACTGCCGCCGAACCTGTTCAACAAGCTTGCGGACGGGGTGCATGACAGCGTCGCCAGATCCGCCGACCACGGGCTGTTCCCGGCGGTGGTGACCTCGACCCGGCGGCGGCGATTGCTGCGCACCATCATGCATGCGCGGGGCATCGCCAATCCGGTTCTGTCCTTCGAGGAAATCGGGCTCGAGGCGCGGCCCGCGCTGGTCGGAACGGTGACCGCGTGATCGCCCTGCCACCCGAGCTGCTGCCGCATCTGGGTCAGAATCTGTGGCATCTCTTCGTTGTTTTCCTGCGCATCTCGACCATCGTCTCTCTGCTGCCTGCCTTTGGTGAGCGCAGCATCCCGACGCGGGTCAAGCTGGGGCTCGCCGTCGCCTTTTCGCTGATCGTTGCCCCTGCAATTCCGGCCATTGACACAACACCAGGCTTTGGGCGCATGGTCGCTCTGTCCGGAACAGAGATTGCAACCGGACTGGCGCTGGGGATCGGGTTGCGTCTGTTTGTGCTGGCCTTGCAAACCGCTGGCTCTATCGCGGCGCAAGCCACTTCGCTGTCGCAGATATTGGGCGGAGCGGCCGTCGAGCCGGTGCCCGCGATGGGCTATCTTCTGACGCTGGCCGGGCTGGCCCTGGCAGCCTTGCTGGGCCTGCATATCCGGGCCGCTCAATTCATGATCCATAGCTATTCATTGTTTCCGATAGGCAGCTTGCCGCTTGCCCCGGGCCTGGCGCGCTGGGGTGTCGCGCAGATATCGCGCAGCTTCGGGCTCGCCTTTGCCCTGGCGATGCCCTTCGTCATCGCCTCGCTCATCTATAACCTCGCGCTGGGGGTCATCAACCGCGCCATGCCCCAGCTGATGGTCGCTTTCGTCGGTGCCCCCGCGATCACGTACGCAGGACTGTTTCTGCTGTTCGCAGGCGCGCCGCTGATCCTGTCCGTCTGGTCAGACGCCCTGTTTGCTTTTCTTGGCGATCCCCTCGGAGGACCCAGATGAGCGCACAGGACGATGACAGCGACAAGTCATTTGAAGCCACCCCCCAAAAGCTGGAAAAGGCGCGCAAGAAGGGTGAGGTAGCCAAGTCCAACGATCTGTCGGCGGTGGCCGCCTATGCTGGATTGCTGATCGCGCTCGTGTTGGCGGGGCAATACACGGCGCAGCATCTCGGGACTTTGTTTGTAGTTCTGATTGATCAATCTGATCGCCTGTCCGGGTTGCTGACAACGGGCCCCGCCAGCGCAGCGGTGACCGGCATCCTGCGGGCCACACTCGTACCGGTGGCTGCTTTGTTCGTGATACCCGCCGCGGCAGTGATCCTCGGCCTGATTGCGCAGCGTGCCCTGGTCTTTGCGCCTGAGAAGCTGAAACCCAAACCTTCGCGTATTTCGCTGGTCTCCAATGCGAAAAACAAATTTGGACGCGGCGGTCTGTTTGAATTTGCCAAGAGCTTCGTGAAGCTGCTGATATACGGCACCTGTCTGGCCCTGTTTCTTTACGCCAACCTGCCCGAGATTCTATCGGCCAGCGCAATACCCGCACGCGCGTCTGTTGTGCTGATGATGAACCTGCTGTTCCGCTTCATGTTCATCGTCATAACAATTGCTCTGGCCATCGGCGCCATCGACTTCCTCTGGCAACATGCCGAGCATCTGCGCAAGAACCGGATGTCGCGCAAGGAAATCCAGGATGAGACAAAGGATGCCGAGGGCGATCCGCATGTCAAACAGCAGCGCCGCCAACGCGCACAAGATATCGCCACCAATCAAATGATGGCCGACGTCCCCAAGGCCGACGTGGTGATCGTCAATCCGACGCATTACGCGGTCGCGCTGCAATGGTCGCGCGCCAGCGGATCGGCACCGGTCTGTGTCGCCAAGGGGGTGGACGAGGTCGCCGCCACCATCCGAACCACAGCGGGTGAGGCCGGTGTGCCCATACATTCAGACCCGCCAACCGCGCGAGCACTTCATGCAACAGTCGAAATCGGCCAGGAGATCAGCGAAGAGTATTATCGCTCGGTCGCGGCGGCCATCCGCTTTGCCGAAGCCATGCGCAAGCGCGCCAAGGGGCAGGTCACGTGATGCGCAGACGGGTATCAGACATTATGACCGTGACCGATGCAGTCTATCAGCGCGAACATCAGAAACTGCGCCCGCTCTTGCAGCAGGAGGCACGGATTTTGAAGCAACTGGCACTTCTGGATAGCCAGTTGAGCGAGGTGAAGACAGACAGCACAGCAACCGAAGGATATCGGGTGACCGGCGCCGATCTGTTGTGGCACAGCTGGGAATCCGCCACGCGAAGGCAGCTGAATACGGACCTGGCGCGCCTGAGATCCCAGAAGCTCTCGGCGATGGAGAACCTGCGCCGGGCCTTTGGGCGCAAACAGGCCATTGCGGAGGTGTCGCAGCGCCTAAAACAAGCTAGGCGCCGCAGACCAATCGAATAGGCTGGGTTCAGGTGTCCTGCCGGCTGACACTCATGATCAGCACTTTCGAGACATCCTCGCCCAGGTCTTTCTGCGCGACCTCAAGAAGCGCGTTACGCAACACCTCAAGGTTATCCGATCGCGTGAACGCCCCATCGAACCCGCCACTATTGGCATGGTCGAACAGCACCTGCAGAAACCTGTCCCGCAGCTTCGGCTCAATCTCATAGAAAAAATCCTCGATCCCCGGTCGCACTTCCAGGCTGAGGGACATCGTGACCAGGGCCGAAATCTCATCCTCCGCCACAACTGGAACCACGAACTGCTTGGTAAGCTTCAGGTATTCCTGTGATTTCTCACCATCTTTCTTTTTAGTGCCGGATTCATACGACCCGGCCTTTTCCTGTTCAGGCTTTGGCTTGGCTGCTGCGCCTTCAGCCTGATCCTTGGCTTTCCCCTCAGGGGCCAGAATGATCCCGGCCCCAACGCCTGCAGCCAGACCCACCGCCAGGCAAATGATTGGCAATAGTTTTCCCATCATGCACCCATCTTAGAACGGCAATACGGTATCGAGGATCTGCTGACCGTATCGCGGTTGCTGCACATCCGTGATCTGGCCGCGACCGCCATAAGACACACGTGCCGACGCAATCTTGTCATAGGTGATTTCGTTCTGGCGCGAGATATCCTCGGGCCGGACATATCCGGCGACCAACAGCTCTCGGAGTTCGAAATTCACCCGCAGTTCCTGCGAACCGCTGATCGACAGCACACCGTTGGGCAACACATCGACAACCGTGGCCGCCACGCGAAGGGTCAGTTTCTCTTTGCGTTTGACCGAGCCCTTGCCTTTGCTGTTCGACACTGAATCGATCGACACCGCCTCATCCAACGAGGCCCCGACCGGCAACCGTTCAGCCGCACGTTGCGGCAACCCGAAAAGGCCGGGGACCGACAGACTTTCAGATCCCGTACGAGAGCGGTTGGTGTCGTTCGATATCTCGGCCTTTTCATCCAGTTCGATCACGACGGTCAGAATGTCACCCTTTTTCATCGCACGCTGATCCCCAAGCAAGGAGTGCTGCCCACCGCTCCACAGCGAGGCACGGTCGACGGAGCGCTGCGGCTGGCTGTACAGCGGCAGGCCGGGCCACAGCATCGCCACATGTTCGGGCGATTCCGTATTGGGCGTCAGGCTGGGCGGTTTGCCCAGATGGTCCAGCCGACCACAGGCCGCGACGCCCAACACCGTGAAAAGCAGCAGTTTCGATAGGTTTGACATCACTTGACCTCGATTTGACCATCGGGGCGGATCACGCCCGTTACCGTTGTGCGCGACGAAAGATTCATCACCCGAATACGCTCGCCCGCCGCGCCGCGTCCCAATGCGCGGCCCTCGGCGGTGATCGAAAGCGTGACGTTGCCGAATACCAGCGTCACCAGATCGTTCCGGTCCACGATCGCGGGCGGGCCGATATCCGACGGGCGGATCGGCCTGCCCGGATAAAGCGCCACCCGTGCCTCTTGCCCGATCAGATCGGACAGCTGCGTTACGGCACCAGCCGCATTCGTCGGTTTGAGTTCAATATCCGCGGCGGAGATCACCTCTTTCGCGCGGATCGTTCTGGTTGGCACAACGATCTCGGCGAAAGCGGCGCAGGGGATCAGCGCGAGAAGGAAAACAAAAACGCGCATCACCGCACCTGCGTTGTGGCGCCCATCATCTGGTCCACCGCCGAGATGACCTTGGCGTTCATCTCATATCCGCGCTGCGCCTCGATCAGTTCCGTCACCTCGCGCACCGCATCGACCGAGCTGTCCTCAAGATAGCCTTGCCGCAGAGTGCCCAGACCAGTCTCGCCGGGTGTTCCGACTACCGGTGCGCCCGAGGCTTCGGTTTCCTTGAACAGATTGCTGCCTACCGCCTCCAGCCCCTTTGCATTCGAGAAACTCGCCAGGGTGAACTCACCCAGCAGTTGGCCTTCGGCCGTGTCATCGAAATAGGCATAAACCTCGCCCGCGGCGTTGATCGAGATCGACCTGGCGTCGTCGGGGATGGTGATCTCGGGGGCGACGGCGAAGCCGTCCGAGGTGACGATCAGCCCCTCGGCAGACCGTTTCAGACTGCCGTCCCGCGTAAAGGCGGACTGACCGTTGGGCAGCGTCACCTCGAGATAGCCGCGCCCTTCAATCGCCACATCCAGATCGCTGCCGGTTGCAGACAACCCGCCCTGCTCAAGTTGCACGGTCACCGCAGCGGGGCGCACGCCCAGCCCCAGTTGAATGCCTGTCGGCAGAACCGTTCCGTCCGAGGCATTCACGGCGCCCGCCCGCGCCATCTGCTGGTAGTGCAGATCGGCGAACTCGGCCCGGCGCGCATTATATCCCGTGGTGTTCATGTTTGCGAGGTTGTTCGAGATGGTCTCGACCCGCATCTGCTGTGCCGTCATGCCCGTCGCGGCGATTTTCAAGGCCCGCATGTCAGTTTCTCCTGTTCAGATCAGCGCATCAGCGCCTTGAGGGCGCCACGCACCCGTTCGTCCTCGGCATCCATAAAGCTCTGGCCCAGTTCATAGGCACGCTGGATCTCGATCATTCGCGTGACCTGTCCGATAGCATTCACGTTCGAGCCTTCAAGGAACCGGTGCAGCACAACCGGCTCATCCACCGGGTCGACCTGTCCACCGGGTCGGAAATGAGTGCTGCCCTCGCGCACCAGGTTTTCGGGATCGGCAACCGAATAGACACCGATCTGCCCTAAAAGCTGGCCATCAACGCTGAGTGTGCCATCGCTGCCGACATCAATCGTGGCGGCATCGGGCGGGACAAAGACCGGGGCACCATTGCTGTCCAGAACCCGGTGGCCATCCATTGTGACCAGATCGCCGTCGACGCTTGGCGAAAAGCTTCCGGCGCGGGTCAGGCGGTTGCCCGCAGGCGTCTCGATCATGAAAAATCCATCGCCTTCGATGGCAAAGTCAAACGATCCGCCGGTTTCAGTCAGCACACCCTGCTGCAATGAGGTATTTCGCACCTGCGCCCGACTGAGCGACATCGAAGGGCCGCCCGGCATGTCGCGAACGAACTCCGAAAACACCAGCCCCTGCTGGCGATAGCCAGTGGTGTTGGCGTTGGCGATATTGTTGGCCACCAGCCGCATTTCGTTCATCAATCCCGACTGGCGGGACAGGGTGACATAGGCCGTGTCCATCAGCGACCTCCTGCAACAAGGGGGATCAGCGTCCCGGTGAAAAAAGTGACAAGGGTCTGGGTCATGAAGCCCATCGAGATCCAGAACACGATGACGATGGCGATCAGCTTGGGCACGAAGGTCAGCGTCATTTCCTGCACCGAGGTCAGCGCCTGAAACAGACCTACGGTGAGACCCGAGATCAGCGCTGCCGCGAGGATCGGGACCGAGGTGATTACCGCGACCCACAGCGCCTGGCGCACGATGTCATAGAACAACCCTTCGCTCAGCATCGTGTCAGACCGGCATCCGCAGGATTTCCTGATAGGCCTCGACCACCTTATTGCGGACGATCACCGCGGTTTCCACCGCCAGTTCTGTCTGTGCCAGCGCCTGCACCAGCGCGTGAGGATCGGCTTGCCCCACCATCGAGGATTGCGCCACCTGCTCGCTGTTTTTCAGCGTTGCCGCAAAATCCCGAAAGGTGGATTGCAGCCCTTTCCCGGCACCTTGATGATAAGGGTCGACCTGCGTGGCCGGGCGGGCGCCGGCATAGTTCTGCGCAGCGGTAAGAGATCGGATATCCATTCTGGCTTTCCTTTATTTACGGAGTAAATCCATCAAGCTCGACGACATCTGCCGGGTCTGATCGAACATTTTCAAATTGGCTTCGTAGCTGCGCTGTGCCTCGCGCGCGTCGGCGATTTCGATCATCAGATCGACATTCGAGCCGCGATAATGCCCGGTTTCATCCGCCATCGGATGGCCCGGATCATAGATGCGGGCCAGATCGCGGCGATCCAACTTGACCCGGCCCGCCTGCACCATCTGCTGGCCGCCCTTGTCGACCGTCTCAAAGGGAATCGTCTTGCGCCGGTATCCGGGCGTATCGGCGTTCGAGATATTCTCGGACACATGCCGCAGCCGCGCGGCCTGCGCCCTGAGCGCACTGGCAGACGCCGTGAGAGAATGGGAAAAATCGCTCATACCCCAGCCCCTATGCCCGACCCAGTGAGGTGCGCAGAATGCCGATCGAAGAGCGATAGATCGCCAGCGCCCGCTCATGCTGACGTTTGACGTCAACCGCCTTCAGCATCTCTTCTTCCAACGAAACACCGTTACCATTGGGGTCGCCAGACGGGTCGGCCACATATTCCGCCCAAGGCTGACCGCCCGTAGCGCCATGCAGATGGCCCGCGCGAGTGGCGGTCATCGCCACCTCACCGCCGGTCTTTTCAAAAGCTGTTTTGAAGGCTTCGATATCGCGGGGCTGATAGCCGGGCGTATCCGCATTCGCCATGTTGCGCGCGATGACCGCCTGCCGTTGTCCGGCATGGGTTGCCATTGCGTACGCTGTCTTAAAGACGTTCAGGTCATTGAACATCGGGGCTTCTCCCTCGATCTATTTCAATCAAGGCTTAACCCCGATTCCTTTAGAAACCGTTTTCGAGAAACCAATTTGGAGGGCCCGCGATGGCTGATCTCGATCCAGCACGTCTGAAAACCGTTTTCGACAGGATATCGGCGCACCGTCATATGGGGCGCGTCACCGGCGTTGCGCGCGGTGTGATCGAAATCGAAGGTCTGGCCGGGCAGGCCCGAATCGGCGATCACCTGACACTCCGCCGCAGCACTGGCCCTGATCTGCCCGGAGAAGTGCTGCATGTCGAAACTGATCTGATCCACATGATGCCCGGTTCAGCGCCCGATGGCGTGTGTCTGGGGGATCAGGTGATACTGGAACCGATGCCGGTATTTGCCCCGGGGCGGCATTGGCTGGGCCGGGTGATCGACCCGTTCGGGCACCCTCTGGACGGCAAGCCGCTGCTGCCGGGGGTCGAGGAACGCGATCTGATGCAGCCCCCGCCCGCCGCCGTCGCACGCAAACCGCTGGGACAGCAGATGGAGACCGGGCTGGCCATGCTCAATACGCTTCTGCCCATTGTGCAGGGCCAGCGTGTGGGGCTGTTTGCGGGTTCGGGCGTCGGCAAATCAACCCTGCTGGCCACGCTCGCCCGGTCCATGCAGGCCGATGCGGTGGTGGTCGCGCTGATCGGCGAACGCGGGCGCGAGGTGAATGAGTTCGTCGAAACCGCGCTGGGTGCGGAAGGGATGAAACGGTCGGTCGTGGTGGCGGCCACATCGGATCAGTCCGCCCTGGCCCGCAGGCGCTGCGCCTGGTCGGCGATGTCAGTGGCCGAATCCCTGCGGGACGAAGGGCTCAATGTCCTGTTCCTGGCCGATTCGGTGACACGTTTCGCTGAAGCGCATCGCGAGATTGCCGTCGCCATGGGCGAAGCCGCGTCGCTGCGTGGATTCCCGCCCTCGGTCACTCCGCTGATCGCCAATCTGTGCGAACGCGCCGGACCCGGCACCGCCGAACAGGGCGACATCACCGCCGTATTCAGCGTGCTGGTTGCAGGTTCAGACATGGATGAGCCCGTAGCCGACATCCTGCGCGGCGTGCTCGACGGACATATCGTGCTGAGCCGCGAGATTGCCAAGCGTGGCCGCTTTCCCGCCATCGATCTCAGCCGCTCGGTGTCGCGCAGCCTGCCCGGTGCCGCAAGCGCCGAGGAAAATCAGTTGATTGCGGAAACCCGAAAACTTGTCGGCAGCTATGAGCAATCAGAGGTCATGATCAAGGCCGGGCTCTACTCCGAAGGCTCTGACCCGCTTCTGGATCAGGCCGTGCGGGTGCATGAGGACCTTGATGCGTTCTTCGGAAAAGCCGAAACCGACAGCGTTGCCAACAGTTTCAACCGCCTGCAACTGATCCTGCGCCGGGCCGGAGCCAACCTGCCACGCTAGGGATTTCGAGACAGTTTTATGTGTTAAGCCCGCCTTAAGACCTGCCCTGCTACCCCGGTAATCGGGTGATATAAAGGTGGTGGAGATGGGTGCGCAAACCAATGCGGCGCCAATCATCATCAAGAAGAAACGCGTTTCGGGTGGCGATGGCCATCACGGTGGCGCGTGGAAGGTCGCGTATGCGGACTTCGTGACGGCCATGATGGCCTTCTTCATGTTGATGTGGCTGCTGAATGCAACGACCGAAAAACAGCGCAAAGGGCTGGCAGATTACTTCTCGCCGACGATTCCGGTCAATCCGGTTTCAGGCGGCGGCGATGGCGCGTTTGGCGGTGACAACATGTTCTCGGAAAAGACCTTGGTCATGGATGGCTCGGGCGCCAGCAATCGCAACCCGACCGAGGCAAAACAGGCGCGCGGTTCGACCGGTGTCGATGCCCAAGGCGGCGGCAAGGGCGCGTTCGAGGATTTCTCATCACTCGAAGCGCAGCTTTTGGGCCGAAGCGGGGAAAGCCTGGTTTCGGACAAGATGCTAAAGCACATCGTGACCCGCGTCACCGACGAGGGGCTGGTGGTGGAACTGTTCGCGACCGAAGAACAGCCTCTGTTCGAATCAGGCACCGACAAGCCGACGCAGATGATGCGGGCTCTGGCGCTGTTGGTTGCACGCTCATCGGATCTGGTCACCAACGCCATCGCGGTTGAGGGGCATGTGCGGTCTTCGCCCATCGTGCTGGCGGACAACCCGGTCTGGGATCTGTCGACCGCGCGCGCACAAATCACGCGCCAACTGCTTCAGGACAAGGGTGTCAGGCCATTGCGTCTGGATCGGGTGACGGGCCATGCCGACCGGCACCTGACGGTCAAAAACCCGATGGCGCTGCGCAATAACCGGATCGAAATCATCTTTCTGCGCTCTCCCTGACGCGGAAAGGATAGGGCGCATTTTAGCTGTTAGCGCGCTGTTAAGAGCCGGTGCGGTACGTGTTGCATCAAGGACCGATGCAATAAAAGGGCGTGCCGATGACCATTTCCTCTTCGCTGAATGCCGGTGTGGCGGCGTTGAAGGCCAATGCCAATAGGCTGGCCACGATCTCCGACAACATCGCCAACTCTTCGACCTTTGGCTACAAGCGGGTTGAGACCGACTTTCACTCGATGGTCACCTCGGGTCAGGGTGGCAGCTATTCTGCCGGCGGCGTTCGCACCACCAGCCAGCGCATGATCGATCAGGGCGGGGCGCTGGTGACCACCAACAACTCCACCGACCTTGCCGTTCGTGGACGGGGCATGCTGCCGGTGCGGCCAAGCTCTCAGATCGGCGCAAGCTCGAACGAGATGTTGCTGACCACGACCGGATCGTTCCGCACCAACGAAGAAGGGTATCTGGTCACCGAATCCGGCCTTGTCCTGCTGGGGTGGCGTGCAAATCCGGACGGCTCGATCCCCAGCGTGCCGCGGGACACACCGGCCGCGCTGGAACCCATACAGTTGAGCGTCAATCAACTGTCCGGTGCACCGACGACCGCAATGAATCTGCGGATGAACCTGCCCGCCACCGCGACCGATGCGGGGGCTCCGGGCGACACACAGCCTCTGTCGGTCGAATATTTTGACAATCTGGGTAAATCCGAAAGCGTGGATATCGAATTGGTGCCCACCGTCCCGGCAACCGGATCCAGCAATGAATGGACCATGACGATGCGCGATTCGGCATCGGGCGGCGCTGTGATCGGGGAATACACTCTGACCTTCACCGACAGCCGGACCGCAGGGGGAACTCTGGCCAGTGTCACGGCGGTGTCCGGCGGCGCCTACGACCCCGCAACGGGCAGCGTTGTCGTCAACGTGGCGGGCGGTCCGATGGAGGTCAATATCGGCCAGATCGGTGATGCGGACGGAATCACTCAATTGTCGGATACGTTTGCGCCGGTGTCCATCACACGCGATGGCTCGGCTGTGGGAACAATGACCAGCGTTCAGGTCGATGAGAGCGGATATGTCTACGCGTTCTACGACACTGGCATAAGCCGCCGCATGTTCCAGATTCCATTGGCTGACGTGCCGAACCCGAATGGTCTTACCGCATTGGACAGTCAGACCTATGCACCGTCGCGCGAAAGCGGAACTTTCTTCCTGTGGAACGCCGGCGAAGGCCCAACGGGTGATCTTGTGTCCTTCGCACGCGAGGAATCGACCACCGATGTCGCAACCGAGCTGACTTCGATGATCAAAACCCAGCGGGCGTATTCCTCAAGCGCGAAGGTCATTCAGACGGTGGATGAGATGCTGCAGGAAACCACCAATATCAAACGCTGATCCGGTGATTAGCCAAGCAAAGGGAATGGCCTGATGAGTATGTCCACAGCACTGAACAACGCCATCGGCGGGCTCGGCGCAGCAAGTCGCGGCGCAGCGGTGGTCTCGGGAAATATCGCGAACGCCTTGACCCCCGGCTATGCCCGCAGGTCGCTTGAGCTGGCCACCAGCGCAATCTCGGGCAATGGGGTGCGCGTGGCTGGGATCACACGGCATCAGGATCCGGTACTGTTGGCCAATCGCCGCGCCACGGACGCGGACCTTGCCGCCAACAAGGCGTTATCCGCTTTCCACTCCGGTTTCGAAAATCTTGTGGGCACTGCTGACGATGCAACGTCGATCGCGGCCCGGCTGACAGGATTTGAGAACAGCCTCACCACTGCGGCCAGCCTTCCCGGTTCGGCCCAGCGACTGGATCAGGTCGCACAATCCGCGCGCGATTTGGCCACCAAGCTGAATCAGGCGTCCGAAGGTGTGCGGAACATGCGGTCGGACGCGGACCGGACAATCGGGAAACAGGTCGATACCCTGAATCAGGCGCTGCGGGATATCGAACAACTGAACGCGCGCATTCCGTCGATTCGGAACTCGGGCGGCGACATCAACGCACTTCTGGACCAGCGTCAGATTCTGATCGATCAGGTGAACGAACTGGTTCCCGTGAATGCCATCGCGCGTGATAATGATCAGGTGTCGCTCTATTCCGATGGTGGTCTGATCCTGCTGGAAGGGCGTGCCGCCGAATTCTCGTTTTCCACAATGGGTGAGACCATGCCGCATATGACACTCGACAACGGGTTGCTGTCGGGGCTGGAATTCAATGGTCAGCCCGTGCGCCTTGCCGGTGATTACGCGCAAATTCGTGGCGGTGCGCTACAGGCTCAGTTCGAAATTCGCGATACACTTGCGGTCGAGGCACAGGCTGATCTTGATACGGTCGCGCGTGATCTGATCGAACGGTTTGAAACAGCAGGCCTTGACCCGACTATGGCCGCGACCGACCCGGGCCTGTTCACGGACGAAGGCAACCGCTTTGACCCAACCGCGCAAACGGGTCTGGCCTCACGAATATCACTCAACACAGTTGTCGATCCCCTAGAGGGTGGCGACAGCTGGAGGTTGCGCGCAGGCCTCGGCGCCACCACGCCCGGCGCAGCTGGAGAGGCGCGCCAGTTGCAGGCCTTCGGTGCCATTCTGACCGAGGCACAGCCTGTAGCCGGGGCAAGTTTCGGCACCGGTGACATGCGTGCCGCTGAACTCGCCGAAGCACTTCTTACAAAGGCCGGTGCAAATGCCCATGCCGCAGACACGCGCACCACTTTTGCGGCAAACGCGCAGCAAGAGATGCAACAGTTGGTGGCCGAACAGGGCGTCGACAGCGATACCGAGTTGCAGAACCTGATGCAGATCGAGCAGGCCTATGCCGCCAATGCCCGCATCGTGGCAGTCGTTGATGAACTGATGAACACATTGCTGAGGCTCTGAACATGACCCTGACTTCTATCGGTGACCTTGCCCGAGGATTGACCCTTCGAACCCGCAGCACCGAGATCAAATCGCAGATCGAAACGCTGTCCTACGAAATGTCCTCGGGCAAAGTGCAGGACATTTCGGGCCGTCTGGCCGGTGATTATTCTCATCTGCTGGATCTGGAGCGCAACATCGAACGGCTTGATGCTTTTTCGGTCGCCACAGCCGAGGCGCGCCTGTTCACCGATTCAATGCAATTAAGCCTGACGACATTCAGCGAGTCGGTGGCCGAGGTCTCATCGTCCCTGCTGTCCTTTGGAACATCCAATCAGACGGTGACCCATGAACAGGCATCCGCGCAGGCGCGCAATGAACTGGATACGATGATTTCGGCATTGAACGGACGGGCGGGTGGGCGCAGCCTGTTTTCCGGCACCGCGACGGATGCCGCACCGCTGTTGTCGGCCGACGCATTGCTGGGCGCGTTGCAGGCGGAACTGACCGGCCTGGTGACCGCGACGGATATCAAACAGGCCGCCGAGGATTGGTTCAATGATCCCGCCGGATTTGATGCCGCGATCTATCAGGGCAACGCCACGCCACTGTCGCCGATACAAATCTCGGATTCAGAGCGGATCGACCTGCCGATCACCGCAACCGACCCCACTTTGAAAGCTGCCATGCGCGATGTTGCTCTGGCTGCACTGGCCTCGGACGATGCGTTGAACTGGACACCCGAACTGCATACGTCGATGTTCACTCAACTAGGGGTCGAGCTTGCGAACACGCAAAATGCCACAGTCAATCTGCGCGCCAAAGTGGGGGCCGCCGAAGCGCGGATCGAGCAGGCTGAAACGCGCAACGCCGCCGCCAAAATCAGTACTCAGAGCGCACGGAACGAATTGATCTCGGCTGATCCTTACGAGACTGCGGCGCGGTTGCAAACCGTGCAATTTCAACTGGAAAGCCTCTATTCCGTTACGGTTCGCAACGCCAATCTGTCACTGGTGAATTTCCTGAGATGAAGATACTTGTATTCCTTCTTCTGCTGCTGCCCGGCCTTGCCACTGCCGGGGCGATCCGCCTCAAGGATCTGGTGAATTTTGACGGCGTACGCGGCAACGATCTGGTGGGCTATGGCCTGGTTGTCGGGTTGAACGGCTCCGGTGATGGCCTGCGCAATTCGCCTTTTACCGAAGAGATCATGTCGAACATCCTCGAACGGCTTGGCGTCAACGTGAACGGTGAGGACTTTCGCCCCAAGAACGTGGCCGCCGTGCTGGTCACGGCCAGCCTGCCTCCGTTCGCGCGTGTCGGGGGGCAGATTGATGTCACGGTCTCTGCGATCGGAGATTCCAAGAGCCTTCTGGGCGGAACGCTGGTAATGACCCCGCTCAACGCAGCGGATGGCCAGATTTATGCGGTGGCGCAGGGCACGGTTCTGGCCGGCGGCGCAGTTGCCGAGGGCGAAGCGGCCACCGTCACGCGCGGTGTGCCGACATCGGGCGTGATCCCCTCGGGCGCCCGGATTGAGCGCGAGATTGATTTTGAACTCTCCGATCTGACTCAGCTCCGGTTGGCGTTGCGGGAACCGGATTTTACCACCGCCGGTCGCATCGAAGCGGCGATCAATGCGGAGTTCAACCGAACCGTCGCGATCATGCGGGATTCCGGCACGGTTGAACTCAGCGTTGCGGCGACGCAGGCAATCTCAACCGCGCATGCGATTGGCCGGATCGAAAACATTCTGGTCGAACCCGAAGGCAAAGCGCGCGTTGTTGTCGACCAGCGATCCGGCACCATTGTCATGGGTCAGGATGTCAGGATATCTCGGGTGGCCGTCTCACAAGGTAACCTGACGCTGACCGTCGAAGAGGCGCCGCTTGCCGTACAACCCAACCCGTTCGCGCGGGGTGAAACGGTGGTGGTCCCGCGCACTTTCGCCGGAATCGAAGAGGAAGAAGGCACCGGTCTAGCCGAAATACCCGAGGCAACGACGCTGTCAGAAGTTGTCGCGGGCCTGAACGCGCTGGGGGTATCGCCGCGTGACATGATCGACATTTTGAAAACGATCAAAGCGGCAGGGGCGCTTCATGCAGAGTTTATCGTCCGGTAAGCGGCGGCCTCAAATGGGCCGCGCTCACCGCCTCAGACTTATTTGGATTTCCAGCTATCCAACCACCGGCGAAAGCCCTGGCGCTTTTCATCAATGGCATCACCTGCGGCATACAGGCCGTCTTCCATGTTTTCCAGAACCGGATCGATCCGTTTTTGCCGGAAGCGGCGCCACCGGACCCAGAGCGCCCAGACAATGGCGGCGAACAGGGTCAGGAAGATGATGTTGAACCACGGGATGATGCGCACATCCGGCCCCTCGACAGGTCGAAGCAGGATGGCATTGGGGAAAATCGACATGAATTCATTACGCCATCCATAATGGGTGACGACGACCCACTCGGGGTTGTCTTTGGTCGATTTGGCATCATTGGCTTCGGTATAGAGGTTCGCGGTGTCGAACTTGAAGTAGGGTGGCCAGCCCCAGCCGGTATCCTCGTTGCGGTACACGATGGGTTTGCCATTGGCGCGCACGGCCTGGATGAATTGAACGTCCCGGTTCGACAGGCTGGTCGACTGATCCTCGGGTTCGGACCAGAAAATCCGGGTCCAGTCGGTCAGGTCCTGACGTTCTTCATAGGTGTTCACGATCCGCACGATATCGTGTTGCGGCAGCGAATATTGCAGGATGGTTCCCAGCGTGATCCAGAAAATCAGAATGAACGCCCATTTCAGATAGGCCATGCCATATCCCTCACATGTAATTCACAATATAGATCAGCGCGCCGATTGCGATCCATGGCACAATATAGACGCCCAGTATCAATTTTCGCCGGAACGAATTGTCATAGACGTGCAGGCCACGCGCGACAAATGCCGCCTTGTCACCGGTTTTGCCCTTCTCGTCCCACCAGCTTTCCAGCTTTCGCCGCCGGACGCCGCGCGAATACAAAGACAGCGCGACATAGGCAACCGTCTGCAGGACCAGCAGGATCAAAACAAGGCGTAACGCTCCGAACATCTCAACCCTTCCTGACCGAGCCCCACGGCCCGACCCGTTTGATCAGGTCATCCGTGATATCGTCGTCGCCACTCATATCCGGCTCATGCCCGAACAAGGCGGCGCGCGCACCGGCCTTGTCCACCTGATACTCGCGCGCAAGAAAGTCGGCAACATAGGCCTTTTTGCTTTCGGGCCATCTGGCGTAGGTCGCGTAGAACAATTCCTTGTGGCAGATGAACATCTGGCGCGGGTCCAGCGGTGCCAGTTCGGCCAGCAGCATGTTCACCAGATCGCGATGCGGTGTATTGGCGGCGCGCAGCGTATAGAAATAGGCCGGGTGGTCCGAGGATATACGCGGCCAGGGCCCGCCATCGGTCGCCCAGCGCATCAGTTGCGCCAATCCATGATAGGCCTCGGGCAGATGATCCGCATGGTTACGCGCCAGCCGTCGCATATCGCTGCGATCCAGCCCGGTCAGATCGACATCGGCGTCTGCTGCGGCATCGATGGTCAGAAAGTCCATTTTCTGTTGCAGGATCGCAGCAGCATCCACACCGCGCGCCTTTACGATCGGTTCGACCAGATCGTTGTAGTCGAGAAACTTGGCAATCTGGTTTCGTTGAGATTGGCCAAAGATGTATTTGATCGGCAAGCCGTCAGGCTTTTCGCCCATGCAGATCGCAGCTGGGTGATCCATATCCGGGAACAGGTAGAGCCCGCCGAAATGCGCCGTCCAGAAATTGCGCTGTTCGAACGCGGTGTGGCGCAGGCGGACGGGGTTGCGAGTGACGTCGCCGGTTTCCCTGGCCGTCTCGATCATCCGGGCGATCAGCACATCATCGAACCAGGCATCCTCGGCGGTTTTGAACCGCTCAACCATGCCCGCCAGTTGCTCTGCCTTGCGCAGGGTACCGCCTGCGGTGTCGGCTTCGATCTCGATCTTGCGCAGGTTCAGCAGGTCGCGGGGGGTGGTGAGTTTGATGACCGAGTTCACCAGCTCTCCGGCCACCGCATCGGTGGCGGTCAGGGCAAACAGCTGCGCCTCGTTCATTTCGATGAACTCGCGCAGGATATCGCGCGAGGTCGAGAATTTGACGTTCAGCAGAGGCGCGCGTTTCTGCTCGGTCGTCAGAAGGATGAACTGCCGGTTGACCCCGTTGGGGTTGAGGTAGAGTTCATCCTCCAACTCAATCCCCACCTCGGGCGAATAGCCCGAGATATCCACATGGAAATCCGTCAGCGCCGTGGTCTTACCCGCCAGATGCTGCAGCGCGCGGTTATACCGCTCGACCAGAGCCGGGCTGGAGATGTGGACGAGGTTGCCAAACATCAGGCCTTTTTCGATGAGGCGGATCATAACTGCGACACGTCAAGTTTAGTTTTCAGGAACATCTCCATATTTGATACTACTGAGCGAAGATCGCTCTGAAAGAGATCTGCAGTCCTAGTGGGTTCAATAACTATGCCATCATATTCTTCAAAAGCAGCCGCCGCTATCTCATGATCCTCAGCATTGTTGGAGGGATCATCTAGGCGCATATACCATTCCAACCCCATAAGTAGCTTTGTATGCAATTCGAATAGCTTGCTGGATTCCTCTTCTGATGGCCAACCCCAGATCGCTCTTGCCTCCAAAGAAATAGCTTCGAACTCAACTTTAATTTTTCTGGCGACATCGGTTTTTTGAACGATGTGTTCGGCTAGCTCTTGGAAATGGCCATCTTCATCCAATGACACGCCACTTTTCTCTCGCAGAACGTCCGGTATCTCTATTTGAGGAACTAGAGTTGGGCTGAGCGTTCTAAATCTCAACTCGTTAATTGCGGATTGGTATCCAATTACGGACACCAAGAAGCGCCGTGCTAATTCGTTGTCACGTTCCCAGCGTTTTTGTGCTTTCCAAGACCTCAAACCTGCGAAACCAATGCCAGCGCCAAGCAAGCTGGCAATGGTCAACGCGGCATTTCTTACTAGATCGCTCCATTCTAAAGGCGTCACCCCTTTCCCTCCAAATACCGCCGCTTGGCCTCTTCCATCCGGCCCATCTCGCGCACCGCGTTTTCGATGGCGACCTCGTCGCTCTTGTCGGCATAGCGGAATTCGCTGTCGGCGTAGCGGTTGATTTCCTGCATCACCATCTCAACCGTGATCGGCTGGCGCAGGTCCTCGATCATGGCCTTTTTGGTGTCGTAGTCGCGGAACAGGAACAGGTCGGGGTTCTCCATCCACTCGTCGGGCAGTTCGAAATCCATCGCGCGAACTTTGACCGCGTCGGTGATGTTCTTGATCGCGCGACCAGTGAAGCGCTCATCCGCTGCTTGGATCGCTTTGAGGTAGGTGCCCAGCTTGGCGATGGTGTCCATCTGGCCGATATCGCCCGAGACCCGGTCATAGACCTGCAAAAGCGCGTCCTCATGCGGGCGGGAATGGCTTTCGAAGCTGGCGGCGACGGCTTTCTTGATCTCCTGCGCGGCATAGGCCTCGTGTTCGCCCAAGGGTATGTCGTGGTTGCGGCCCATCAGCAGGTGCAGGATGTCGATGTAATCCTCACGCGTTTGCGGCCCGTCCACCAGGAACCGCGCGCCCGCCCGCTGGCGCAGGGCGTCGTCCACATTCTCGGGGTAGTTCGAGAACATGCCAAAGGTGCAGTTGCCGCGCACGACGGTGTTGGCGCCCGCAAAGCTCTCCATCAGCACGGCGGTGATTTCCAGTTGCCCGGCTGATGACTGCCGGTCGCCGCGTTTGCCCGCAAGTTGATCGATGTCGTCGATGGTGCCGAAACCGATAACCGAGGGGTCGATGATCGTGTTGATAAACGCCTTGGCGTTCTGGCCCGATTTGCCCTGATAGCTGTCGATATTGTCGGTGCTCAGGTTCTGATAGCGGAACGGATAGCCAGCGTTCTGGCAATAGTCGTTGATCAGCCCGGCCATCATCTGGATCAGGGTGGTCTTGCCGGTACCCGGTTTGCCGTCGCCCATGAAGGTGAAGATGAACCCGCCAAGCTCGGCAAACGGGTTCAGGCGGCGGTCAAAGTCATAGGCCATGACCATCTTGGCCAGCTTCATCGCCTGATACTTGGCGATATGGTTGCCGACCACTTCGTTCGGTTTTTTGAATGTCATGGTCAGGGTTGTGGATTTCGCCTTGGAGGCCGGTTCAAACCCTCGAATGGTCAGATCATCGGCTTCGATATGCCAGGCGGCGTTCTGGAACGGGGCCAGGTGGCCTGCGGATTGGGCGCGCAGAGCGGCCTTTTCCATCAACTGTTCGGCATAGGCGCTGGCAGCCGCGATAAGGTGGGCATCGTCAGGGGCGTGTTTGGCCAGCATCTGGTCCAGTTCCCACAGCGCGCCGTGCAGGGCAAGCTGGCCATTGTCGGTCAGAACCTCTTCGATCTCGCCGAGATCAACGGTGGTTTCGCCCAGATGCGAGGACAAGAGGTAAGCCAGTGCATTGCCGAACACGTGCGACGTGATCAGAGCCTCAGCCGTCAGCAGTTCCGAGAATTCGGTCTTGCGTGCGGCGGGCAGGTCCCCCGCCAGATTGGCCCGCTTCAGATCAGCCAGCGGGGTTTGTTCCGCATAGGCATCAGCCACGGCCAGAGCGATTGCAATCGCGCGCCGGATCGCCTGCTGCACAGTCGCCTGCGGAGGAGAGACCAGCGTATCGCCATCATCAGACGCCTCAATCCGCTCGACCAGATGCACCCCGTCGGCGCGCACGGTGCGCCGCGTCACCAACCCCGGTGTGGTGGACCGAAATCGCCGTCCGGTCGACACGCCCGGAGATCGCTCAACTGCGGCCTCGGCCGGTTTTGCGATCCGCGGCGCATGTTCGAACCCGTTCAGCAAAGCGGTCGCTGCCGGATAGTGCTTTCGAATATCCGCCTCGCGCAATTCCATCTGATCCGACGTCAAAGACATTTGCTCAACCCTGCTTCTTCTCGTTCAAAATACGGTCGCCGAAGGCGAAAAACTCAATAGCGCAACACCTGCCCCGCCTTGCTGACCACGAACTTGCGTACATCGGCGAAACCCGGCGGGTTGCGCTCGGCCAGCACTTGAAACGGACGTTGGGGCAGGATGATCGAGCGCTGCGTGTGCGTCGCCCCGGTCTCGGCCCCCTGCCCGCCGAACGGGTCCAGCGCAAAGACCTCGCGCTCAACGGTCGAGAACCAACCGGCACGCTCTTCGATGACCTCTTCGCTTTGCAACTCCTCGGTGGTCCAGGCCAGTGCCCAGTCCTGACCTTCGGGTGCCCGCGCATCCTCCAGCACCTGCCGCAGGGGGCCGGACTGCTCGGTATAGGCCGAGGAATACATCGGCCCCACATGAATGCGGCGCAGGTGTTTGGGGTGCAGGTCGTCGAAATCCTGATCGAAGCCCTTGGCAATGGTCACCAGTTTCAAACCGCCAAGCGACTGCGCCATCAGATGCGCCTGCACTTCTGGCCAGCGACGCTGATCCTTGGGCAGGGCGATTTTGCCACTGTCCTCAAGCTGCATAAGATAGATAACCGGCAGGTTGATCTGGCTGTCATAGACCGCCCAGTGGATCATGAACTTGCGCCGTTCGCCCTCATTCCCGATCCAGTGGCATTCGGGATCGTTGCGGGCCCAGAACAGCTGACCTTTCAGCAATTCCTCGTAATAGAGCCTTTGGGACAGCGCGAATTGCAGTTTGGTGGGAATTTCCTGATCGCCAATGATCGTCCGCACCATGTCGGTTTTCAGGTCGTCTGCCGAAGGCATATTCGCCAGATGCACTTGCGCCTGCTGCGCGTCATTGGCCATGGTCAGCAACTCAGCCGCCACCGGAAACCCGCTGTCGCGCTTGTCCATGGCGAGGCTGCCAAAGAACCGCCCTGTGTCGCGCCCGACCAACAGGTACTTCATGCTAAGCGCGCGGAAGGTGTAGAGCAGCCCTGAGAGATAGCGCGACACGATCCGCACCTCTTGCTTGCTGATCGCGCCCTCAGCCTCCATCGTCGCGGCCACGCGCAGGAGGTGGACAGTGATCACCTCGAACTTGCGGAAATAGCGGCGCGAGGCGAAGGTGTCGGTCAAGCCGACATGGTCTTGAGTGGGGTCAGTCATTTAATCTGTCGACCAATAAGTTTGTCGATGAAAGAAAGATAAACGTCGAATACCAACCAAACCATGCCCCAAATTGCCATCATTGCCGAAACTCCAAAAAGGCCGAGAGCTAGGGTCGTTGGGGCCATGAACAACATCATTCTCAAATCGGGACCAAGGTATACAGGAAGCAACTGAGCCAGATTTCCGAACAGGATGAGAAGCCCACCGAAGAGCGCGACGCACAGTGCGGCACCAAGCATCTTTAGCGGCGCTCTGGCTAAACTCTCACCCACCATACAAGTTCTTATCATGCTTCTCGACAATCGAGGCGAACCGGCGGGCAAAGCGTTCATCCGCCTTCGCCTTTTTCTCCAGCACGTCGCGGGCAAAGACCATGTGATCCTCATGCGCCTCAAGCATGTCGGCCATTTTCTGGTTGGTCGCGGTGCCGATGGCGGCCATGGCGGTTTGCGCCTCCTGGTCGGTCTGCACGCCGATCTCGTTGATGCGGTGGGCGACGTCCTGCTGCTGTGCGGTTTTCAGCGATTTGGTCAGAGCGTCATACAGCACCACGCGCTGTTGGGTGTCTGTCTGCAGCTTGTTGATCAGCACCATCTGCGTCGCCGCCTGGTTCTGCAGGGAATCGACCCAAGTTTTGCCCTTTTCGATGTAACGCTCCAGCGTTTGCGACTTGGCCAGCTTGACCTGCTCTTCCTGAACCTTGGCGTTGTACTGCTTATTCAGCTCGGCCAATTCAGTCTCTAACTGGGTCCGCGCGGCGGCGTCCTGTTCGACGCTGATCTTGTTTTCCAGCGTGATGATCGTCGGGTCCATGCCCTGAATCTCGGCGCGCAGAGCCTCCAGTTCGGCCACCGTGGCTTCGCGGTCGTCCAAAGTGCCACTCAGGTTATCTTCGACCTTCACACGCTGTTCTTCCAGCACCGACAACTGCCCCTCCAGCAGCTTCACGATCACGTCGGATTTGGCGATCAGGTCCTGCAGCTTGTCGTCGATATTGGCTGTGCGCATCCGCTCCTGCCGCATCGACTCGGATTTGGCTTTGGCGAAGATGCCCACAAACGACTCCCACCCGGTTTTCGAACGCATCTCGTCGAAATCCTTGGAAAACGCATTGGTGACGTCGTCCAGCCCCATGATCAGCTCGGCAATGTTCGCGTTCATCACTTCGGTATGGGCGTGCACGTCTTCGAGCGTGGCGTTTTCAATGTCGATATCCGCCTCCGCCGTGCCGATCTTGGCTCGGGCGGCCTCGATCCGTGACGTCAGCCCTTCGATTTGCGACTGACTTTCGCGCACTTTGGTCTGCGTTTCCTGAATCAAAGCTTCGAATTGATGGTTCGACATCTGTCCTATTCCTTTTTTTCTTATCTACCCAACAAGATAGGGAATGTTACGCCAGTTTACATCCCCCTGAGCACCAAAATCCTGCGAAGTTTCGCAAACTCAGGCGTGAAAAGATAGGCAGGACAACCCTGCGATGTACAGAAAGCTTTGTGCGCGTTCCCGGTGCAACGCATCAGGATCACTGACGGCGGCCAAGGCAGGAAACCCCCACAAAAAAACATCGCCCCGCGTCTGGAGGAACGCGAGGCGAGAGTTGCGACACTCTGGGAGGAACGTAGAGTGCCGCAGGGTTTTCAGAGCCGTTAGTTGACGGCTTTTGCGTCAACCACATCCTTTTCAATGGCCTTGGCCGAAGTAATCTCGATCCGGCGCGGTTTCAGGGCCTCGGGCACCTCGCGCTTGAGGTCGATGTTCAGCATACCATCCTCATGGCTGGCGCCGGTGACACGGACATGGTCGGCCAGCGCAAAGCGGCGCTCGAACGCGCGGGTGGCGATGCCACGGTGCAGATAGCTGCGGCCTTTGTCTTCGGCGGCTTTCTTGCCCGAGACGACCAGGGAATTCTCTTTCACCTCGACCGACAGATCGGTCTCGGAAAAACCGGCGACGGCCACCGAAATGCGATAGGTGTCGGCCTCGGTCTTTTCGATGTTGTAAGGTGGATAGCTGGGCTGGGCCACGTCATTGGTCAATACGCGGTCCATCATGTCTGCAACGCGGTCAAAACCGATGGTTGCGCGGTGCAGCGGTGCAAAATCAAATGTACGCATGTGTCATATCCTCTTCACTGAGCGATTTGCGAATCTGCCCTCCGTTTCGGACGGGCGCTGGTTTGCGACGGGCCCCTGTTCAGGCGACCCGATACATTTCAGATGGGAAGAGGATTGGCGGGGTTCAAGACCCGCCTGCGCTGATAAACTTCGCGCCCGAGCTCGATTTGTCAGACCCGGGCTGCAGCCTGCGGATCGTCGCGGTGGGACGTGGGGCATCGCGGCGCATCAGGGCCTTGAGCTCCGAGACCACGCCCGCAAGCTCCATCCCGTATCCGATCTTGCGGCGGCCGTCAGAAGCGCCCGCAGACACAACCGACAGAATCTGCCAGCGCGGCCCGTTCTTGGCCAGAATGGCGGAACCGGATGATCCGAAGGTGATATCACAATCGAAACTGATCAGACCCTGTCCCCGCTGCAGAATCTGGCACGAGCGCTGTCGCGTGATCGCCTCGGCCCGACCGCGCCCGTAGGAGGCGACACTGATCTCACCGCCGTTCGCGCCGCCGCTATACAAGGCAAACGGGTCGGCGATGGCATAAGGGATAGGCTCTTCCAGCCGCATCAGAGCCACATCAACGCGGATGCGCGGGATGGACACCGGAGCGTTGGCAACAAAATCCGGATGGGCCGCGATCTGGATCACCTTGCGCTCGGCCAGCGCTTCGCCATCGCTCAGTCCCGCCCGGAAAGTCACTTCGCCAGGGGCATAGGGTTTGCCTGTTGACTTGTCCAACGCGCAATGGGCCGCCGTCAGCACCATGTCCTTTGCGATCAGGGTACCGGTGCAAAAGCCGCTCTTGCCGATATCCAGCCGACCCACCGCCTCCCAGCCATACAGATCATCCCGGTCGGTCAGACGGCGCTTGCCACTGTTCTGCGCCTGCGCGGCCGTGAAAAGAAAGGAAAAAATCAATGCAAGAACAACAAAGGATCGGGTCATGGTTTCAGAAATTTCGCTCCCAGATTTTTTGAGCCGTTGACGGCTGACGCGTTCAGGCCGCGCCCTTGCGACAGTTCCGCCTGAAGCAGCTCCAGCGATTGTTCCAAAGCGGTGCCCAGCGCCACGCGTTTGCCATCCATCTCGGCCTTCGCCGCCACCACCGAAACGATGCGCGGACGATCCCCTTCAAACGAGAATATCGGCGCGCCGGACGCTCCGAAATCGACATCACAGGACATCACCAGAATGCCGGCTTGCCGCGCCATGACCGAACAAATCTCTTGTAACGACGGTGCCTCGGCCCGGTCATGGGCATATGACACCACACCCACATCCTCGCCATACGAGGGGCGTTGCCCCGTCTCAAACGGGATCACGGCGGTGTTCCGGATTGGCTGCCGCAGTTCGATCAGGGCAATGTCATGGCGCACCCGGGTCACGGAAGATCCGCCGTCATATTCATAATCGGGATGCACGACGGTGCGCTGCGCGGCCCGATAGGCAAGGGCGTGGCCCAGTCGCCAACCGGCCAGAAACTCGATCTTCGCCGGATCAATCGGTTGCTTCGTCACCTTGTCGAACAGGCAATGCGCCGCGGTCAGCACCAATGTGGGGGAAATCAACGCCCCGGTGCAAAACCCGGTTCCATCAATATCCAGACGCCCAACTGCCATCCAAGCCCGCCCGGCATGCGAGGTCTCAAGGCGTTCCAGCCCGGTATCCTGCGCCTGCGTGGCCAAGGGAAGCAGGCTGAGTGCAAGGGCCGTGATCCAGTTGCGCACGTGGGTCTCCGGTCATTGGGTCCGGCCCCGAGTCCTACGCGCGAGGTGCGGCAAAATTAGGGCAGTTTCAGCCCGGCGAGGATCTGCTGATCTTTAGACGCGATGTTGATCCGTTGGGATCAGCGCAGAACTGGTATCTCCGGCTGTCCTGAGTTCATGGCGCGCGGACGCGGCCCACCGGTCGCCCAGTCCAAGAGCTCAACCGTATGCACCACAGGTGTCTCGGTACCGGAACCGATCTGCATCATGCAGCCGATATTCCCTGCCGCGATCACATCCGGTTTCTTCGCCTCAAGCGTGCGTATCTTGCGCTGTTTCAGTTGCGTCGAAATCTCGGGCTGCATCAGGTTATATGTCCCGGCACTGCCACAGCACAAATGGCTGTCAACAGGCTCTAACACAGTAAATCCGGCTCGTTTCAGCAGTTCTTTTGGATGCGATTTGATCTGCTGGCCATGCTGAAGCGAACATGCCGCATGATAGGCGACCACCAGATCTCTGCCTGCCGACTGCGGCAGGTCGAGCTGTACCAACACCTCGCTGATATCCACCGCGATCTCTGAGACACGAGCGGCGTCCTGTGCCAGCGGGTCGTTGCGGAACATGTGGCCATAGTCTTTCACCGTCGTACCACACCCGGATGTGTTGATGACGATCGCGTCCAGCCCGCCCGCATCCATCTCATGCACCCAGGCGCGAATGTTGGCGGCGGCGGCGCGGTGGCTTTCGGTGGTCTTTCCCATGTGATGGGTCAACGCACCGCAGCAACCTGCCCCATCGGCCACCACCACCTCACAGCCCAACCGGGTCAGCAACCGAATCGTGGCGTCATTGATATCGGTGTTCAGCGCCTTCTGCGCACAGCCGGTCATCAGCGCCACCCGCTTTTTCCGTGGGCCCTCTGGTGCAAAACTCTGCGGATCATCGTTGCGACTGACCGGAGGGATATGTTTCGGCGCCATCTCCAGCATCGCCCGCAACCGCGCGTCGGGCATCAGAAACCTGAGTGGACGGCCCAGTCTGGCCCCGATCAGGGCCCAGCGAAACCGCATCGGATAAGGCAGAATACGCGCCAGCACCCAGCGCAGCATCCGATCTGTCAGCGGACGCTTATAATTCGCTTCGATATATTCCCGGGCGTGATCAACCAGATGCATGTAATGCACCCCCGATGGGCAGGTGGTCATACAGGCCAGACAAGACAGGCACCGGTCGATATGCTTGACCGTTTTCTCATCCGGAACACGCGCATTCTCTAGCATGTCCTTGATCAGATAAATCCGCCCACGCGGACTATCCAATTCATCCCCCAACACCTGATAAGTCGGACAGGTTGCCGTGCAGAACCCGCAGTGCACGCAGCTGCGCAGGATCTCGTTTGATCGCTGGATTGCCGGATCCTGCAACTGCTTTTCGGTAAAAGTCGTCTGCATTGCCTACCCCACCAGCCCCGGATTGAACACGCCGCGTGGATCAAATCTAGCCCGAATTCCCTTTGTTAGAGCCGCAATAACTGCATCTTCTGGCTGGAACCGCCCCAGTCTTTCAAACGTCCCATGATCTGCGCGCACCAGCGTTGCATGGCCCGAAAACGCGCCCAGCCGTTCTCTCAGATCGGTATCACTCGGTACGCGCACCCAGATCAGCCCGCCGCCCCAATCGAACAGCAACTGATCGGCTCCGATCCGGGCCGCAATCTCTGGCGCATCACCGGGCTTGATGGACAAACGCCAGACATCCCCCGCTTTGCCGTGAAACACCTGAACATCGCGAATGGCACGCCATATCGACACCGGATCAGCCTCTTCCGACACGGGTCCGAAATGGCCCAGCTCCGATGCCAGTCTTTCGGCCCGATAAGCGACCGAATCCGTAAAACCTTCGACCCTAATCAAGGCTTTTCCAGCATCCGGATCATAAGCAGCACCCGTTACCTCGAACGGAGACCTCAACGCAGCCGAGAGCACCCGCACCCCGGCTTCAGCATCCGGAACCGAGATCGACAAGGCCGCCACCCGATCCGGCTTGGGCAGCACTTTCAGAGAGAGCTCGGTCAACACCCCCAAAGTGCCCCAGGAACCGGCCATCAACTTTACCAGATCATAGCCGGTGACGTTCTTCATCACCCGACCACCATTCCTGACCACCTGCCCAAGCCCGTCGACATAGCGCACACCAAGCAGAAAATCCCGGCACGCCCCCGCCTGGATGCGCCGGGGACCTGAGACATTCGCCGCCACAACGCCGCCAATGGTCGGCGTGCCTTCGACGCCCAGCAACCCGCGATGATCCATCGGCTCGAAGGCCAGCTGCTGCCCTTCGGCATCCAAAGCCGCCTCAACCTCGGCCAAAGGCGTCCCCGCCTGGGCGACAAGGGTCAGGGCACCAGGTTCATACAGGGTTATGCCCCTCAGACCGGCAGTACTCAGCACAGGTGCCGCCCCGGTCACCCCACGCGTTCCACCGCCCACAATTCGCACCGGGCCGCTCAGCCCTGCCACCATCTCAGCCAGATCGGCCTCTGTCTCAGGTTTCATGCTCTTCATCTTTTCAAAAATACTCCGGGGGTGTCGCGTTTTACGCGACGGGGGCAGAGCCCCCTATTCCGCCGCTATCCGCCGTCCCTCGGACGTGTCCAAAGGAAAAACCTTCGCCGGGTTCAGCAACCACACGGGGTCGAACACATCCTTTACCGCCATCTGCGCCTCAAGATCGATCCGGGTATATTGATGGTGCATCAAATCACGCTTTTCGATCCCCACCCCGTGTTCCCCCGTCAGACATCCGCCCTCATCAACGCAGAGCTTCAGTATCTCGGCCCCGAAGGCCTCGCATTTCTCAAGATCACCGGGTATGTTGGCGTCGAACAAAATCAGCGGGTGCATGTTCCCATCACCCGCATGAAAAACGTTGCCAACGGGCAGACCAAACTGCTCGCTCAATTCACCGATCCGGCGCAGAACCGCAGGCAGGGAAGAAACCGGGATGGTCCCGTCCAGACACATATAATCGTTCATCTGCCCCATGGCGCCGAAAGCCGATTTCCGTCCCAGCCAGATTTTTGCGCTTTCCTCGGCAGACTGGCTTTCACGCAGCTCGACCGGGTTGTGACGCCTGGCGATCTCGATAATCTTCGACAGCTGAAAATCTATCTCGGCTTCCGAGCCTTCAACCTCGACAATCAACAGCGCTTCGCAGTCGGGATATCCGGCATGGGCAAAGTTCTCGCAGGCCTGAATGCACAACCGATCCATGAATTCGATAGCCACCGGTAAAATGCCCGATTTGATAATGTCAGAGACACATTGACCGGCCACCGCGTTGTCATCGAACCCCATCAACACGGGTCGCGCGCCTTCGGGTTTGCGCAGGATGCGCAGGGTCGCTTCGGTCACGACACCCAACTGCCCTTCGGACCCGCAGATCACACCCAACAGATCAAGCCCACCCGCATCCAGATGTGCACCGCCGATCTCGACCACGCGGCCATCCATCATCACCATGGTCACGCCCAGCAGGTTGTTTGTGGTCACCCCGTATTTCAGACAATGCGCGCCGCCGGAATTCATTGCGATATTGCCCGCAATCGCGCAGGCGAGCTGCGAGGACGGATCGGGGGCATAGAAGAAATCCTCTTCCTCAACCGCGCCGGTGACGCTTAGATTGGTACGTCCGGTCTGCACCCTGATGAAGCGGTTGTCATAGTCCGTCTCCAGCACCTCATTCATGCGTGCAACGCCAAGGATCACGCAATCCGCCGTCGGCAAGGCTCCGCCCGCCAGCGAGGTGCCCGCACCGCGCGGCACCACCGGGACGCCTTCATCATGACAGATGCGCAGAATGTCCGAGACCTCCTGCGTTGAAGACGGCAACACGGCCAGCATGGGCGGGCACCTATAGGCGGTCAGCGCGTCGCATTCATAGGCGCGCGTTTCGACCTCATCGTGAATGATTGCATCGGGGGGCAGGACCTGTCGCAACCGTGCCAGCACCGTGGTTTTGCGGGCAAGCACATCCGGATTTGGCTGGGGCATTTCCATGGCTGATCCTCCGTTTGGTAAAATATTATTACCAATTTTACGTGCTGGCAAGTATCATCCCCAAACGGACTGTTGCGCCCGAGCCTGCCACACATAGACTTGATACCAATGACAGCCGCCACACCGTACATTCAGGCCATGCGATATGTGATTCTCAGCGCCCTTCTGGCCAGCCCCGCCCTTGCCGACCCGTCGATGATCGAACAGGTCCGCGCCACCCCAGGCGGAGACAGCTGGCGTTTCGACGTCACCATCCGGCACCCCGACACAGGATGGGATCACTATGCCGATGGCTGGCGCGTGCTGGATATGGACGGCAACGAGCTGGGGATGCGCGTATTGCACCACCCGCATGAAACTGAGCAGCCGTTCACACGATCACTCTCGGGCGTTTCCATCCCCGATGGCACGACGCAGGTGCAGATACAGGCACGCTGCAATGTCGATGGCTGGGGCGAAGAGACCACGATTGTCCCGCTGAACTGACGTTCAGAACACGCCCAACTGCATCCCCGCGCCCAGCGCCGCGCCGATCTCGCGGCACTGGTTCAGTTGATCTTGCGGGATGGTCTTTTCGGCCAGAATAGCCTCGGGCGTTTGCGCACGGGTATTGACGATCAATGGTAGCTGAACCTCTTTCAGCCGCCAGCCGGTGGCGATGCGGGCAATCTGACAGGCGGCATTCTGGCCATCGGACCCGGCGCAGATCATCTGCGCATAGGGGCGGCCTTCGATCCGGCCCAGCACCGGATAATAACTGCGGTCGAAAAACTCTTTCATCAGACCCGAAATCGCCGCCAGATTCTCGGGCGCGCAGAAGATGTAGCCATCCGCCTTCAGCAGATCTTCAGGCCCGGCCTGGTCCGCGAATTTCAGAACAACCTCCGCCTCGTCCCGCGCCGCGTCCGCAGCGGCCTCAGCCATTTGCCGGGCACCGCCGGTGCGCGAGTGATAGACGATCAGAAGCTGCGCCATGTCAGACCCGGTGATAAGGGCCGCCAGACAGGATGGTTGCGGCCCGGTATAACTGTTCCGCCAGCATCACACGAACCAGCATGTGCGGCCAGACCATTGCGCCAAATGAAAGCGAAAAGTCAGCCTCGGCGCGCAGATCAGCGTCTATTCCGTCCGCACCGCCAATGATCAGTGCCAGATCCTGCCGCCCGGCATCGCGCCAATTGCCCAGCTTCTGCGCGAAATCCGGCGAAGACATCACCCGCCCCCGTTCATCCAAAGTGCAGATCACCGCGCCCTTGGGCAGCGCCTTGCGCAGCAGCGCGGCCTCGGCCCCCATGCCGGCGTTTTTCTTGTCCTCAACCTCGATCACCCGCGCGGGACCAAGGCCCAGGCTACGGCCGGTCCGGTCAAACCGGGTCAGGTAATCGTCAAGCAGGGATTTCTCCGGTCCGGCACGCAATCGCCCGACCGCAACTATGCTGATACGCACATCTCTCTCGCCTCCGGCCCCTCAATACGGGCCGGGATGGCGCCTCAGTTCGCCGAGGCGCTGCCGCCCTGAGGCAGCCACATCTTTTCCAGCTGATAGAATTCACGCACTTCGGGGCGGAAGATATGGACGATCACGTCGCCCGTATCGATCAGCACCCAGTCGCCGGCATCCTTGCCTTCGACCTTCGAGGTGAAACCGAATTCCTGCTTGATGCGATCCGTCAGCTTTTCCGCCATGGCCGAGACCTGACGGGTCGACCGACCCGAGGCAATCACCATGTGATCCGCAACAGAAGACTTACCTTGCAGGTTGATCTGCACGACGTCTTCGGCCTTGTCATCGGAAAGTGAGGAAAGGATACGCTCAAGCAGCTTGTCGCTGATTGACTGAGAGTGGGCCATTACACCGGCCCCATCATCGGCGGGCAAACCCGCCTGTGTATGTAGAGACAGGACATAGTCCTCCTTTGCTGCGCGCCGCCAGACCCCGGCGCTGGGGTACTAGTAAGGTAACAAGGGGAATGCAACATTTCAATGAACGGGCTGTTTCAGGTAGTGACACAAGCTCACTCTTTGGCGAGCTGTTGCGCGTCTGCGTCGTCCGGCAGCAGGCGCACCTCGCGCTGCGGGAAGGGCAATTGGATGCCTTCGGCCTGAAATGCGTCCCATAACGCGAGATAGACATTACCCCGGATATTGGTCAGCCCCTTGGTCGGATCGCTGATCCAGAACCGCAACACATAATCCACGCTGCTGTCGCCAAAACCGGTGATGTGGCAGACGGGTTCATGTGACCCACCGCTCAGCACCCGGCCAACAGTTTTCACGGCCCGGATCGCCGTGGCGCGCACCTTGTGCGGGTCGTCGCCATAGCTGGTGCCGAACTCCAGATCCAGCCGCACGAATTTGTCGGAATGCGACCAGTTCACCACCTGATTGGTGATCAGGTCTTCGTTCGGGATCAAATATTCCCGCCCGTCCCGCGTCACCACCGAGACATAGCGCGCGCCCAGCGCGTTGATCCAGCCGAAGGTGTCGCCCAGCGAGATCACATCGCCCGGTTTGATCGACCGATCCATCAGGATGATGATGCCCGAGATCAGGTTCGACACCACTTTTTGCAGCCCGAACCCGATCCCCACACCGATCGCACCGGACAGCAGCGCAATGCCGGTCAGATCGAACCCAAGCGTGCGGATCGCAGCCATGAAGACAGCTCCATAGAGCAGCACCTGAATGCCCTTGGCCAGCAGCACCTGCATCGAGGGCGTGATGTCGTCATTGCTTTTCAACCCGCGTTCGGCCGCGCGGGTGCCGACGCGGGCCAGCGTCAGCAGCACTCCGATCAGCAGGACAGCCTTGATGATCCCCAGTGCCGAGATGTGCAGATCACCGATGGAAATCGCCACCCCGTCCAGAAACCCGGCCACGTCATCGGTCAGAGCCAGGGCAATCAGCGTTGCATAGACCCACATCGACCACTTGAAGATCTGCCGCAGCGTCCGGTTGCGCACCAGCCGTGACACCAGCGCGATCGCCAGCCATGCGGCGGCAAGGGTGGCGAACACTCCGATAATGTAACTGCGCGAAGGCCATGTGAGGTGCTGCATCAGCAGATACAGGCCCCAGGACAGCAGCACGAAATAGACCAGGGTCAGGCGGCGCATCAGCTGGATCAGTGTCCGCAACCGCCATTTCGGCCAGCCGCTGCGCGCCCGGGCCCATGCCTCCCATCGGGATTGCGTCAGCAGCCGCAGCAGATAGGCCAGCACCCACAGAACCACGATGATGACCAGCTGGTACTGTCGCCAGCCCGGGGTCACAATCAGCTCGATCAGATTTTCAAACTGCGACGAAAACGCCGCCGTCATATTGGCATAAAGCTCGGAAAGCGTTTCCGGCAGCAGGTCCTGGTTCATGACTGCCAGCTTGGCCATCTGCGCGCATCGATGCAAGACCGCGCCTATTGAACCTTGATTGACGCGAAAGCCCGATATATCTGGAGCACATGAGACTCACCGTAGCCCAAATCCAGAATCTGGAAGACCGCGCGCGCCTGCGCGAACGGTTCTT
Organism: Ruegeria sp. L12; assembly: GCF_056531745.1. Classification (NCBI taxonomy): domain Bacteria; kingdom Pseudomonadati; phylum Pseudomonadota; class Alphaproteobacteria; order Rhodobacterales; family Roseobacteraceae; genus Ruegeria; species Ruegeria sp. L12. The sequence goes on along the minus strand of NZ_JBQFMH010000011.1, from coordinate 23,297 downwards.
TGGGGCGGCCCGCACGGTTCTGGCGCGCCTATCCGTCGCCTGAGCCAACTCGCCAGCTATTTCTCATCTACATACGGGGAGAGGACATATGTCCCCCAAAACACTCTATGACAAGATCTGGGATGCCCATGTCGCGCACGAAGCCGATGATGGCACCTGCCTTTTGTATATCGACCGCCATCTGGTGCACGAAGTGACCAGCCCGCAGGCGTTCGAAGGTCTGCGCATGGCGGGCCGCAAGGTGCGCGCGCCGGAAAAGACCATCGCCGTGCCGGACCACAACGTCCCCACCACGCCGGACCGCGTAAACGGGATCGAAAACCCGGAATCGCGCATTCAGGTTGAGGCGCTGGACAAAAACGCCAAGGATTTCGGCATTCACTACTATCCGGTGCATGACGTCCGTCAGGGCATCGTCCACATCGTCGGCCCGGAACAGGGCTGGACCCTGCCCGGCATGACCGTTGTCTGCGGCGACAGCCACACCGCCACCCACGGCGCGTTTGGTGCCTTGGCCCACGGCATTGGTACGTCTGAGGTTGAACACGTTCTGGCCACGCAGACCCTGATCCAGAAGAAATCCAAGAACATGAAGGTGGAAATCACCGGCAAATTGCAGCCGGGCGTGACCGCCAAGGATATCACTCTGGCCGTGATCGGTGAGACCGGCACCGCCGGCGGCACCGGCTATGTCATCGAATATTGCGGCGAAGCGATCCGCGATCTGTCGATGGAAGGCCGCATGACCGTCTGCAACATGGCGATCGAAGGCGGCGCCCGTGCGGGTCTGATCGCGCCCGACGAGACCACCTTTGAATATGTCAAAGGCCGTCCGCACGCCCCGAAAGGCGCGCAATGGGAAGCGGCGATGGACTGGTGGAAAACGCTCTACACCGACGAAGGTGCGCATTACGACAAGGTCATCACCCTGCGCGGCGAAGACATCGCACCGGTCGTCACCTGGGGCACCAGCCCCGAGGACGTGCTGCCGATCACCGCAACCGTTCCGCACCCCGAAGATTTCGAAGGCGGCAAGGTCGATGCGGCCCGCCGTTCCATCGAATACATGGGTCTGGAAGCTGGTCAGAAACTGAGTGACGTGGAGATCGACACCGTCTTTATCGGGTCCTGCACCAACGGTCGTATCGAAGACCTGCGCGCCGCGGCCGAGATCCTGAAAGGCAAGAAGATCAAGGACGGGATGCGCGCCATGGTCGTGCCCGGCTCGGGTCTGGTCCGTGCGCAGGCCGAAGAAGAAGGTCTGGCGGATATCTTCAAAGAGGCCGGTTTCGAATGGCGTCTGGCAGGATGTTCGATGTGTCTGGCGATGAACCCGGATCAATTGCAACCGGGCGAGCGCTGTGCCGCGACCTCGAACCGCAACTTTGAAGGCCGTCAGGGACGTGGCGGGCGCACCCATCTGCTGAGCCCCGCGATGGCTGCCGCTGCGGCAATCACGGGACGGCTGACAGACGTTCGCGAACTGATGTAAGGTGCCCTCATATCTAGATATTTGAGGGATTGAAAACATGAGTGACTGGATCAAATGGCTTTTGCTGGGGCTTCTGTCCATAGCGTTCGGCATCTTTGTGCTGGGCGCGCCAGCAGTGGCGTCAATTGCCGTGACCGTCGTGACAGGCGTGTTGCTGCTGATCTCGGGTGCGTTGCAAGTCGTCGGCGGGTTTACCGTTGAAGGCCTCGGCAACAAGATTCTGTCACTCATCATGGGTGCGGTGATGCTGTTCCTGGGCTGGTCCTTTCTGGATCACCCGCTGCAGGGCACGCTGACGCTGGCTACCGTGATGCTGATCCTGTTCATGGCCGGCGGCATTGCCCGGGTCATCCTGTCGTTCCAGATGAAGGGCACACAGTATTTCTGGGCGACGCTGATCTCGGGGATTATGTCGATCGTTCTGGCGATCCTGATCTGGCGCTTTGCGGCCACGGACCCTGCCGTGCTGCTTCAGTTGCTGGGCATTCTGCTGGGCATCGAGATGCTGTTCAACGGGCTTGGATTGGTCTTCATGGCGTTCTTCGTCAAGAACGCACCCAAAGACGAAACAAAAGAGGCTTAATCGCGGGGCATGGGCGCGGCCCTCTCCCGCAGGAGTGTAGACATGGAAAAGTTCGAAAAAGTCCACGGGGTGGCCGCCCCGATGCCGCTGATCAATATCGACACGGATATGATCATTCCCAAAGTGCACCTGAAAACGATCAAACGGTCTGGCCTTGGTGTCGTGCTGTTTGACGAGATGCGCTATCACGATGACGGGCAGGAGAATGAAGAATTCGTCCTGAACAGACCCGCCTATCGCCAGACCGAGATTCTGGTGGCCGGCGACAATTTCGGCTGCGGCTCGTCGCGCGAACACGCACCATGGGCGATCAAGGATTTCGGCATCAAGGTTGTGATCTCGACCAGCTTTGCCGACATCTTCTTCAACAACTGTTTCAAGAACGGCATCCTGCCCATCGTGGTCGAAGAAGAACATCACGCCATCCTGATGGATGACGCGCATAAAGGTGAAAACGCCCGCATGACCGTGCATCTGGAGGATCAGAAGATCACTACTTCAGATGGTGTCGAGATCGCGTTCGACATCGATCCGCACCGCAAACACTGCCTGCTGAACGGTCTGGACGATATCGGCCTGACGATGGAAAAAGACCACCACATCGACAAATTCGAGGACCACGCAAGCCAGGCACGCCCCTGGGTGTGATTCTGTGGATACTCAACCTGACGGGGTCGCAAGAGCGGCCCCGTTCGCATTCTTGGGGTTGCAAATCCTGAAACTACCACATGTAGGTCTCATCTTGAGATACACGTCGGATTTGCGTCAAAAATGATGCAATCCCGCACCAGTTGCGCCATCATTTTGCCCGAAATTGCGTGTTTTCTGCACATCGGCTTGAGCGAAATACCGCTTATCGTCAATCTTTGCGATAACGAGGTAACCGTCATCAAACGAACGGTGAGCACAAGTTGGAAGTGAAGCCGACTTCAGATCGGCCACTCTGGTTTGAAAAAAGGGTTCGGATTGTGATTGCACGCACAACAGGAGCGGCGATACGTGGGATATTGGTAGCACTGATGGTGCTCACCCCCGCGTTGTATCTGCCAGCTTCTACGACAAATGGGACAGAGATTGTCGTATTTCTCGCCATTCTGGCGTTCCTGTTGACGTTTTCCGAATACAATTCCGCCTTTCCCAGTTTTATCGAATTCCGTGATGCGCCACCGGTAAACCGTTTGCGGTTTGTGGGCTTGGTCTCGATGGTCACGTTCCTGACGATGATCTGCAAGAACGTCTATGCGCCGTCTCAGACCACCAGCCTGTTCTATTCGACCGGCCTGATGGTCGCGAATGTGGCGGATTTTCCTTATTCGCCGGTACGCCTTGTCGTTCTGATGCTGCCCGGCAATGCCAGCCAGCCGTTGATCGAACTTGTGCGCATTTCCGCCAGCATCGCCTATGTCGCCGCTTTGGTGACGATTGGCAGTTTTGTTTATGCGGTCAAACTGCGGGGCTGGCCCACCGGTAACGGCGCGTTCAATGTCTGGACCAACCTGCCGCTGTTCGATCCGACCAAGGGCGGAGATGTCGTCACCCGCCTTCAGCGCGACGGGCGGCTGAACATCACCATCGGAGCGCTGTTGCCGTTCCTGATCCCGGCGTTGATCAAATTTCTGGCCACCTTTGCAACGCCGATTGCGCTCAGCAATCCCCAGACCCTGATTTGGACGCTCTGCGCTTGGGCTTTCCTGCCCGCAAGCATGATCATGCGCGGCATCGCGACACTGCGAATCGCCGGGCTGATCGTTGAAAAACGCCGTGCCTATTCCACATCCGAGGCCACGCAGATCGCATGATCCGCGCCCTTTTGGTGCTGCTTCTGCTGCCCTTTGCGGCGCAGGCAGAGACATTGCGCGTCGCCACCTATAACGCAGACCTCAGCCGCGATGGGCCGGGCCTTTTGCTGCGTGATATCCGACGTGGCGATCCGCAGGTTGATGCGGTGATCGCTGTGCTGACGGCAACGCGACCTGACATTGTGGCGTTGCAAGGGGTCGACTGGGATCTGGAAAGGCTCGCTCTGTCTGCGTTTCAGCAGGCGCTGAGCGATGCGGGGCTGGACCTCGACCACAGCTTTTCAGCACAACCCAACTCCGGGGTCGAAACTACAGTCGATCTGGATGGAGATGGCAAAACGGGCGGGCCGGGCGATGCACAGGGCTGGGGCCGGTTCACGGGTCAGAGCGGTCTGGCCGTGTTGTCACGCTATCCCATCGCGACGGATCAGGTTCAATCTTACACCTCCCTGCTGTGGCGCGACCTTCCGGGCGCAACCCTGCCCAGCGCCGAAGGCGCGCCATATCCTTCCAAGGAAGCGCAGGCCATTCAACGTCTTTCTAACACCGCACATTGGATCGTTCCGATCGACTCCCCGAAGGGTCGTCTTGACCTGATGACTTTTCACGCCAACCCACCGGTCTTTGACGGCCCGGAAGACCGCAACGGACTGCGCAACAGGGACGAGATTCGATTCTGGTCACTGTTGATGGACAGGGAATTGGGGCCTGCCCCGGCCAACCGGTTCGTCATTGCAGGAGATGCAAATCTCGACCCGGATCGCAGCGAAGGGCACAGGCAGGCCATCCAGAACTTACTTGCGCACCCGCGGCTGCAGGATCCAATACCCACGGATGCAGAAGGATCTGCGGCGACGGTTCACTGGAAAGGCGTGGGCGAGATGCGGGTCGATTACGTACTGCCCTCGGCGGACTGGCAGGTTCAGGATGCGGGCGTGTACTGGCCGCCGGCTCCGGAACGGACTATTGCGGAGACGGCCAGCCGCCATCGACTGGTTTGGGTCGATCTGCTGGACGAATAACTGCCCCACGATCCACAGAGGTAGCTACGTCCGAAGGGGCGCGCCATCCGCATCTGTGATTCGCTGAAAGGCCTTTTCTGGAATGGCGGTTTGCAACGCTGCGCCTAGGTCGGTCTGTGCAAATCCCGGCAACAAAGCTTCAAAACACGCACTGTCCAGACGATGTGGCGTGTTCCACAAATACCGCATCTCAAGCAGGTGCGGTGCCAGCCGCCAGACCGGGCGAGCCAGTTGCAACGGCCACCACGCCATCTGCCGCAACTCAAGCTCTCGCCCGGTGACCTGCGACAGCGCCTGTACCAGATCATTGCCCGTCAGCGTGTACCCGGCGAACGGAATGTCACTGTATCGCGGTAGTTCCGCGCGCTTCTCGGCCAGGGCTACGGCGGCACGCGTCAGGTCAGGCAGATAGGCCCAGGCGTGCGGAACATCCGGATCGCCGGGATAGACGAAACGATCACGGTGCAGGTGCCTGATCATCACCTGATCAAACCAATTCCCCGACGCAGTGGTGTCGATGAAATCTCCCGCTCGCAGCAGGATCACTTGCGCCGATGAGGCCCGGTAGGCGGCCTCCATCTCGACCCGAATGCGCCCCAGCGGATTGCGGGCCAGATGCGGCGTCTCAGCCGACCAAGGGCCGGGCGTGCCCGGGCCGAAGACATAAACATTACCCGGCACGATCACCGTCGCCCCGCTGTTTTCCGCTGCTGCAATCACCTTGCGGTGCAACACCGGCACCGTGCGCGCCCAGTCCGGATAGGCCGGGTTCCAGGCGTTCACAATGACGTCCGCGTCACGCGCCGCAGTCTCCAGATTGTCCGAGGCGCGGTTGAAACGGCGCACCGCCCAGCCCGCATCGGAAAACGCAGCTGCCGCGTTGCGGCCAAATCGCCCCGAGACCCCAAGGATAAGTGCTGTCTGTTGCATCTGTCCCTCCTGTTGGCCTCAATTTATTCATTCGCACGCATTGATGAATTGCCAATAAACACAGATGATGTATTCATTTTTGAATGGCAAATTCCTTGCAACTTTCCGACTGGTCCCTGATCCAAAGTTTTCTGGCGGTGGTCGAAACCGGGTCTCTTTCTGCTGCCGCGCGGCGGTTGGGGCGCAGTCAACCGACGCTCGGGCGGCAGGTACACGCGCTTGAGGAAGAGCTTGGCGTGCCGCTATTCGACCGTCATGCGCGTGGATTGACGCTCAGCGAGGTAGGGCAGCAGGTGCTGCCGATGGCGCAGCAGATGTACAGCGCGGTCAACGCGCTTGGGCTGACCGCCGCCGGGCAGGCGCAGCAGCTTGAGGGGTCGGTCAGGATTACCGCCTCGGTCTTTGTGTCTCATCATCTGCTGCCGCCGATTTTGGCCACGATCCGTCAGGCAGAGCCCGCAATTCAGCTTGAACTGGTTGCATCGGACGCCAGTGAGAACCTGCTGTTTCGCGAGGCCGACATCGCCGTGCGCATGTACCGCCCCGAACAGGTCGACATCGTGGCCAAACATATCGGAGAGGTCCCGCTGTGTTTCTGCGCCGCCCGATCCTATCTGGACCGAGCCGGCCGCCCGACCAGCCCGGCGGAGTTGATGCAGCACGATCTGGTGGGGTTTGACAGCAACCCGGACATCATCACCGCCATGCGCAACAAGGGCTGGCCTGCCAGCCGTGACAGCTTTGCCACCCGCTGCGACAACCAGACCGCCTATTGGGAGCTGATCCGCGCGGGCTGCGGTGTCGGATTCAGCCAGCTCAGTATCGCGCAGGGCGACCCGGATGTTGAAGTGCTGGATATTGAAGCCGAGATACCGGTGCTGCCGGTCTGGCTGGCGGCCCCGCAGGCCATGCGCCAGACCCCGCGCATCCGCAGGGTCTGGGATATGCTGGCTGACGATTTGAAAGCCAGACTATGAGACCCGCTACAGCGCGCCCGTGTAGGTCCCGCGCGCGGGGTAGTCATTGGCGAGGGTGAATTTCAAACCGCCGACAATGTCCGACATAGCGGGCCGCGCAAAGGGCGTGGTCTGCTGCCACACGTAGTACACTGTCTGATCGGGTTTAATGTAGAAATGCCCCGGCTCGGCGAACAGTGCGGGCTCGGCGCTACCTTCCCGCGCCACCGAAATATTCAGCCCCCAGCTGTCGCGCGCATCGGCCATGGGCAGGCCATAACCCACGCGCAGATTCGAGACCCCGGCTTTCTCGACCGCTTCAGCGGCACGGTCGCCGGTATCCGTGGTGATCATGATCACCTCAACCCCCAGTTCGGCGAAATCATCCAGCGCGGCTTCGACCTCGCTCATCTGGCGTATACAGATCGGGCAATGCAGGCCACGATACTGAATCACCAGCGTTCCGTTTTCACCCGTGTCGCGCTCAAGATCAAAGCTGCCATGGGCCACGGTTTCGATTTTCAGTGATGGGGCCGGGTTTCCGGGTGTCAGCATGTCTTTTCCTTAGATTTAGGCGGGATCGTCTCATTGACCCGATGCGCCGCAAACGCTAGGGCCTGTGCGACAAAACGCAAGGAGACTGTCGATGTCCAACCCCTCGCTCCTCATCCTGCCCGGAGACGGAATTGGCCCGGAAGTTATGGCCGAAGTGCGCAAAATCATCGATTGGTTCGGCACCAATCGCGGCCTTCACTTTGACGTGAGCGAGGATCTGGTGGGCGGTGCGGCCTATGATGCCCACGGCAAGCCCCTGTCGGACGAGACCATGGCCAAGGCGCAAGAGGTCGATGCGGTTCTGCTGGGTGCGGTTGGCGGCCCGAAATACGACGATCTGGATTTCAGCCTCAAGCCCGAGCGCGGGCTGCTGCGTCTGCGCAAGGAAATGGACCTGTATTCCAACCTGCGCCCCGCGCAGTGCTTTGACGCGCTTGCCGATTTCTCGTCGCTGAAAAAGGACATCGTTGCCGGTCTGGACATCATGATCGTGCGCGAGCTGACCTCGGGCGTCTATTTCGGCGAACCGCGCGGCATCTTCGAGGAAGGCAATGAACGCGTCGGCATCAACACCCAGCGTTATACCGAATCCGAGATCGAACGCGCCGCGCGCTCGGCCTTTGAACTGGCGATGCGCCGGAACAAGAAGCTGTGCTCGATGGAGAAGGCGAACGTGATGGAATCGGGCATCCTGTGGCGCGAAGTTGTCGAGCGGGTGGCCAAGGACTATCCCGAGGTTGAGCTGTCGCACATGTATGCCGACAACGGTGCGATGCAGCTGGTGCGTGCACCCAAGCAATTCGATGTGATCCTGACCGACAACCTGTTCGGCGACATTCTGTCGGACTGTGCCGCGATGCTGACCGGTTCGCTGGGGATGCTGCCGTCTGCCTCTTTGGGTGCACCGATGGCCAATGGCCGCCCCAAGGCGATGTACGAACCCGTCCATGGCTCGGCCCCCGATATCACGGGCCAGGGTAAGGCTAACCCGATTGCCTGTATCCTCAGCTTCGCCATGGCGCTGCGCTACAGCTTTGATCAGGGTGCCGAGGCAGATCGTCTGGAAGCGGCGATCGAGAAGGTTCTGGCCGATGGTGTCCGCACCGGTGATCTGCTGGCCGACGAAGGTGTGCAGCCGGTGTCGACCTCGGAAATGGGCGACGCGATTGTCGCCGCGCTGGACGCCAGCGTCTGAGACAAAAAAAGGCGGTGCCGGGTGCACCGCCTTTTCTTTGATCCCTCAGTTCCCGAAGATGTTGTTCAGCAGGTTGTTGATCGCATTTTCAAAGTTGTTGTTTTTGCGGCGCTGCTTTCTGGGCCGTTCCGTTCGCACCGGCGGATCGGGTGCCAGCATCGGCAACGGGGTGGGCGTCATCCCTTCGGTCACGCGCGCCATGGTTTCCTGCCAGATTTCCGCAGGCAACCCGCCTCCGGTGACGCCAGACAGGGGGGTGTTGTCGTCATACCCCATCCAGACACCGGTCACATAATCCGCCGTGAATCCGATGAACCACGCATCCCGTGCAGCCTGAGTCGTTCCGGTCTTGCCCGCCACCTGCCAGCCCGGCAGTTGCGCACGCGCACCGGTGCCTTCCGACACCACACGCTCCATCATCCAGGTCAACTGTTTCGCGGCCTTGTCGTTGATCACCCGTTCGCCAATGCCGGTGGTTGTCACCATCACAGGCTCGGTTTCGCCCAACAGCTTCAGCTCTGTCAGGCCATACGGTTCCACCGACGAGCCACCATTTAGAATACCCGCATAAGCGCCGGTCATCTCGATCAGCGTGCTTTCCGACGCGCCCAGCGCCAGTGCCGGACCCTGCGCCAGATCGCTGGTGATGCCAAAACCGCTGGCCACGGTGCGGACGTTTTCCAGCCCCGAAATCTCGGCCACCTTCACGGCGGGGATGTTCAGCGAGTTCTTCAGCGCATCCGCCAACGTCACCCGGCCATAGAACTTGTTGGTGTAGTTTTTGGGGCACCACCGGCCCGAACCGGGGATGTCCACGCAATAGGGTTCGTCCATCACCGTATCCAGTGGTGAATACCCAAGCTCCAGCGCGGTGGCGTAGACGAAGGGTTTGAATGACGATCCGGTCTGCCGCAATGCCTGCGTGGCCCGGTTGAACGCCCCTGACACACGGGTCTTGCGCCCGCCGACCATGGCGCGCACCGCCCCGTCTGCAGACATCACCACAATGGCGGCCTGTGCCTTTGATCCTTCGCGCACCTTTTCCTGAAAGATGAACTGCAGGGCCTCTTCCGCCGATTTCTGCAACCGTTGATCCAACGTCGTGCGGATCACCACATCCTCGGTGGTGTTGCGGGTAAAGAACTCTGGCCCGCTGGCCATGACCCAATCGGCAAAATACCCACCCGCGCGCGCCGCAGCAGCCTCGGACAGCTCGGCCGGACGGCTACGCGCTTCGCTGGCCTGCGCCTGGCTCAGATAGCCCTGATCTTCCATAAGACCGACCACCAGCCGCGCCCGATCCTGCGAACGTTGCAAATTGTTGGTGGGCGCATAGCGTGTCGGAGCGACCAGAAGTCCGGCCAGCATCGCCGCCTCGGACGGGCTGACCTCGGCCGCCGAAATACCGAAATACCGCTGGCTGGCCGCTTCGAACCCGCGTGCACCTGCACCCAGGAATGCGCGGTTCAGATAGATGGTCAGGATCTCGTCCTTGGAGTATTTCACCTCCATCGCGATGGCATAGACGGCCTCTTTGGCCTTGCGCCACAGCGACCCCTGTCGACAATCTGCCTCATAGGCGGCCTCGGACTCCCACGCGGTTGGATCAAAGGGCACGCCCAGACATAGCAGTTTCGCCGTCTGCTGCGTGATGGTCGAGCCGCCATGACCCGACAGCGGCCCACGCCCTTCGCTGAGGTTGATGCGCACGGCGCTGGCGACACCACGCGGGCTGACGCCGAAATGACGATAGAACCGTTTATCCTCGGTCGCGATCACCGCGTTCCTGAGATGGGGCGAAACCGTATCCGCCGTGATCACCCCACCGAATTGATCCCCGCGCCAGGCAAAGACCTTTCCGTCGCGATCCAGCAGGGTCACCGATCCCTTCGCCCGCCCATCCAGCAGGGCATCGACCTCGGGTAATGAACTGTAGACGACGCCAACCGCCAGCGCCAGAAGCAGGCCCGCAATTGCGCCCACGCGCCAGGTGATTCCCCAGAACAGGCGCCAGATCCAGCGGAACAGGCGGCGGAAAATGCCTCCTCCCTTGCCACCGGAACTGCGACGCGTCTTCTTGCGTGCCGTCCTGCGCGTCGCCGTCTTGCGCGCGGTTGATTTCTTGCCCGCCGGCTTCGCAGCCCGCTTGGTTGCCGAGGGCTTGCGGCCCTTGGACGGGTATCTCTTATCCGCGACCAATGTCGGTTTGCGGCGCTTGGACTCAGTCATGCTCAAACTCTGCCCGTTTATGCTTTTGCGGCACCATACCCCGGCTGCACGGCCATGTAGAGGTGTGAAATTCCGGTATTTCCCCTCTCAAGCCTGCCCATAATTTCACCAAACGCCGTGAATTGTGCAAAAAATGTGCAATATTTCCAGTTTTCCCCACCCATTCACCCTCGGAAAGCGTTCCCTAAAGCCTCAGGTCGCGCATTTTTCTGCAGGTGCGAAATACCGGCCCGTCCGGGAAATCAGAGGGGAAAGACGTGAAACTGATCATTGCAACAATCAAGCCGTTCAAGCTTGAGGAGGTGCGCGAGGCACTGACCGAGGCCGGCGTGCGCGGCATGATGGTGACCGAGATCAAAGGCTTCGGCTCGCAATCGGGACACACGGAAATTTATCGTGGGGCCGAATATGCGGTGAACTTCGTGCCCAAGATCAAGCTTGAGATCGTGGTGCCCGCCACGATGGTCGACCAGATCGTCGAGACCATCACCAAGACCGCCAAAACCGGCAAGATCGGCGACGGCAAGATTTTCGTCCTGGATGTCGAGCAGGCCCTGCGCGTGCGGACCGGGGAAACGAACGAAGAGGCGCTCTGAGCGCGGCCATTCATACTTATTCGAGGAAGTCACATGAACCTGATGAAATCTCTCATCCCTGCCGCCGCGCTTGCTGCGCTGCCGCAGATGGGTCTGGCGCAAGAAGTCGCCGCTGGCGGCGAGGCCGCGCAGCACACCCAGTATATCTTTACCACCCTCCTGTTCCTGATGGCGGGGTTTCTGGTCTTCTTCATGGCGGCAGGCTTTGCCATGCTCGAGGGCGGGCTGGTGCGTTCCAAGAACGTGGCCATGCAAATGATCAAGAACGTGGCGCTGTTTTCCTTTGCCGCGATCATGTACTGGCTGATCGGCTTCAACCTGATGTATCCCGGCGATGGCTGGACGATCACCGGGTGGCTGGGTCCGTTCTTCTCGACCACCACTCTTGATCCGGTTGGTGTGGCACCTGCGGACGCAGCGCTGGATTATGCCTCGGTCGGATCGGATTTCTTCTTCCAGCTGGTCTTTGTCGCAGCAACCGCATCGATCGTGTCCGGTGCCGTGGCCGAGCGGATCAAGCTTTGGCCCTTCCTGATCTTCGTCATCGTCCTGACCGGTATCATGTACCCGATCTCGGGCTCGTGGCAGTGGGGCGGCGGCTGGCTGTCCGAGGCCGGTTTCTCGGACTTTGCGGGTTCGACCATCGTGCACTCGGTCGGCGGCTGGGCAGCTCTGGCGGGGGCCCTCATCCTTGGGCCGCGCATCGGCAAGTACAAAGACGGCAAGGTGCATCCGATGCCCGGTTCGAACTTGGCGCTGGCGACCTTGGGGACGTTCATCCTGTGGCTGGGCTGGTTCGGCTTCAACGGCGGCTCGCAATTGGCGATGGGTACCGTGGGCGATGTCTCGGACGTGTCGCGCATCTTTGCCAACACCAACATGGCCGCAGCCTCCGGTGCCATCGCTGCCCTGATCCTGACCCAGCTTCTATACAAAAAGCCGGACCTGACCATGGTGCTGAACGGCGCACTGGCCGGCCTGGTTTCGATCACCGCAGAACCGCTGGCCCCGACCCTGTTCGGAGCCCTTTGGATCGGTGCTGTGGGCGGCATCATCGTGGTCTTTGCGGTGCCGATGCTGGACAAGTTCAAGATCGACGACGTGGTCGGTGCAATCCCGGTCCATCTGTTCGCCGGTATCTGGGGCACCATTGCGGTGATCTTCTATGGCGAGGCAAGTTTGATCACGCAGCTGACCGGTATCATCGCTTACGGTGTGTTCACCTTTGTCGGCGCGCTGATCCTGTGGACCATCCTGAAATCCACCGTCGGAATCCGCGTCAGCGAAGAGGATGAGATCAACGGTCTGGACATGGCAGAGCTGGGCATGGAAGCCTATCCCGAGTTCTCGAAGGGTTAAGTCCCTTTTATCCGCAAACAAAAAACCCGGGCGGTCGCGCCCGGGTTTTCTTTTTCTGCAAGTTGGCTCAAACGCCCACGTCAACAATCGCCTGCGCCAGAATCGGCACCGTCGTCGCGTTCAGACCGGCGATGTTCAGGCGGCTGTCGCCGACCATGTAGATGCCGTGATCGTTGCGCAGTTTCTCGACCAGTTCCGGTGCCGCGCCAAGGCGCGAGAACATGCCGCGATGCTGGGCGATGAAGCCGAAGCGGTCAGAGCCACTGAGGCGTTGCAGCTCGTCGGCCAATTGCTGGCGCAGGCCCAGCATGGACCGGCGGACCTCTTCCAACTCGGCGGACCAGTCGGCGCGCAGCGCGTCATCGGTCAGGATCGTGGTCACCACCCGCGCGCCGTGATCGGGCGGGAAGGAATAGTTCTGGCGGTTCAGGAACGCCAGTGTACCTTGGTTCAAGGCCGTCTGCCCCGCATCCGCACTGATCGCCATCAGCAACCCGGTGCGTTCACGATAAACGCCGAAATTCTTCGAGCAGGACGCCGCAATCAGGCACTCCTTGATCGAAGACGCCACCAGCCGCGCGCCCTGCGCATCTTCCTCCAGACCGTCGCCAAAGCCCTGATAGGCAATGTCGATCATCGCCACGAGGCCGCGCGCGTTGATCAGGTCAACAACCTCCTGCCATTGCACCATGTTCAGGTTGGCACCGGTCGGGTTGTGACAGCAACCGTGCAGCAGCACCACGTCGCCCGCATTGGCGGTTTTCAGGTCCGCGATCATACCGTCAAAATCGACGCCGCGAGTCTCGCTGTCGAAATAACGGTACTGCACCGTCTCCATCCCCAGATAGTTCAGGATCGACAGGTGGTTCGGCCAGGTCGGGTTCGACACGAACACACGGGCCGAGGGGTTGGCCATGCGGATCATCTCGAACGCCTGCCGACAGGCACCTGTGCCGCCCGGCGTTGCCACGGCGGCGATGTTGCCGCGTTCAACCGAGGTGCCGAGAATCAGACCGATCATCGCATCCGCAAAGGCCGGATCACCGGCCAGCCCGGTATAAGCCTTGCTCTGCTGCTCTTCCCAGATGCGCTGCTCGGCAGCCTTAACGGCGCGCATGACGGGCGTCACACCTTCGGCGTTCTTGTAGACGCCAACGCCCAGATCGATCTTCTGATCGCGCGGGTCGTCTTTATACATCTGCATCAGCGCCAGAATTTTGTCGGCAGGCTGCGGTTTGAGGTTCTCGAACATCAGTTCTCTCCGGTTGCGACGGGCAGGGTCGGGAAGGCACCCCATTCAGCCCAGGAGCCGTCATAAAGCGAGTGGTCTTTCTTGCCCATGCGCTCAAGCGCAAGGCTGAGGATGGCAGCTGTCACGCCCGACCCGCACGAGGTTATAGCGGGCTTCGACAGATCGACACCGGCGGCCTCGAATATGGCGCGGCATTCTTCGGGTGATTTCATGGTGCCGTTCCTGTTCAGCAACTGACCAAAAGGCACGTTGCGCGAGCCCGGAATGTGACCCGAACGAAGACCTTCGCGCGGCTCGGCCTCGGCCCCGGCGAACCGGGGGGCGGAACGGGCGTCGATGATTTCGTGATCGGCCAGTTTGGCGGCAGCCGACACCTGCGTGACATCGCGCACCAGATGGTTCTGCACACGCACCGTCATGTGACGGTCGCGGATGACGGGGGGCAGGTCCTCGACCTCGTGGCCCTCGGCCTGCCATTTCGGCAAGCCGCCATCCAGAACGGCGATGTTTTCCTGCCCCATCAGCCGGAACAGCCACCAGACACGCGCTGCCGACATCAGCCCGGCGCCGTCATAGACCACCACCTGATGGCCGTCGCCCACGCCCATCGCCCGCAGGCGCGACATGAATTTCTCGACCGGGGGGGCCATATGCGGCAGGTCCGAGCGGTGGTCAGATATCTCATCGATATCGAAGAACCGCGCACCGGGGATGTGACCTGCGTCATATTCGGCCCTGGCATCACGGTTCTGCGCGGGCAGATACCACGACCCGTCCAGAATCCGCAGATCCGGGTCCTTGATATGCGCGGCCAGCCAGTCAGTGGATACGAGGGTTTTTGGATCGTCCTGCATCAAAGCCTCCCCTAAGCGAGCTTGGATTTTCCCTATACCCGGCAGCATAGGGGTTCAAGGCTGGATAGCGCTAGCGCCCCTGAACGAAAGGATTTACCGGGCCCTGCGCAGGCGGAAATACTGGATAATGCCGATCAGGCTGATCACTATCCAGAACCCTTCGATCAGCACCGAGGCCAGATTGAAATTGTGCATCAGGGAATAGGCGATCAGCACCGAACCCAGAAGGTTGATCACCGGAAAGGCCAGATCGTCGGAATTCATCATCCGCATCTGGGTGGCGAAATAGGCGGCAACCACCACCAGAGCGCCCATAGATCCGATGGCATCTGCGATGGTCAGTGTGTTGAAAAATGCGGTCATGAGGGGGCCTTGCCGTTCAGGGAAAATTCGGTGTGCGTCGCATAGTGATGCATGTTCAGGAACGCCGCCCCCTGCGCTCCGGCGCGATAGCCATGTGGCAGATCTGCGGCAAAGCGCAACCCCTGCCCGGCCTGCAAAGGCACCCAGTCTTCGCTTCGCAGAATTTCAAGTGTGCCGCTGAGGACAAACACCTCTTCGGTCACTCCTGCGGCATGGGCGGGGGATTCGTGGCTCTGGTTCGGGTTCAGGTTGACATGAAAGGTCTCGGCCCCCAGCGCGGGATCGAAGGGAAAGACGATCTTGACCTCGATACTGCCGGGGAACGTGACCGTCTGGAATACGGCCCGGTCATCCGCGCCGCTGTTGATCAATGCGCTAAGCGGCAGTTGGAACCCTTTGGCGATCTTCCACAGGGTGGCGATGGTCGGGCTGGATTCGCCCCGCTCAATCTGGCCCAGCATCGCCTTGCTGACACCCGTCAACTCGGCGACTTTCGACAGGCTCAGCCCGGATGCGGCCCGTACGTCCCGAAGCTTCAGAGTTATGTTGTCCGCGTCCATGCCTGCGCCCTGCAAATTGTCTTGTACGTTATAACGCACATATGCTACGTGCGCTATAACGTACGAACCCCAAGACATGCAACCCGAGGCAATAGGGAAACAGCATCATGCCATTGTACCGATCCAGAACCTCAACCCATGGCCGCAACATGGCCGGTGCCCGCGGCCTGTGGCGCGCCACCGGTATGGGTGACGATGATTTCGGCAAGCCGATCATCGCTATCGTCAACTCGTTCACCCAGTTCGTGCCCGGTCACGTCCACCTGAAGGATCTTGGCCAGATGGTCGCGCTCGAGGTCGAAGCCGCGGGTGGCGTTGCGAAAGAGTTCAATACCATCGCGGTGGATGACGGCATCGCCATGGGCCATGACGGGATGCTGTATTCGCTGCCTTCGCGCGAGGTGATCGCGGATTCGGTGGAATACATGGTCAACGCCCATTGCGCCGACGCGATGGTCTGTATCTCGAACTGCGACAAGATCACTCCGGGTATGCTGATGGCCGCGATGCGCCTGAACATCCCCGCTATCTTCGTCTCGGGTGGTCCGATGGAAGCGGGCAAGATCGATATCGCCGATCTGGACGCCAAGAAGATCGACCTTGTGGATGCGATGGTTGCCGCAGCCGATGACAAGTTCACCGACGAACAGGTGCAGCATATCGAAGAAAACGCCTGCCCCACCTGCGGGTCCTGCTCGGGCATGTTCACCGCCAACTCGATGAACTGTCTGGCCGAGGCACTGGGTCTGGCGCTGCCGGGCAACGGCTCGACCTTGGCGACACATGCGGACCGCAAAGAGCTGTTCCTTGAGGCCGGGCGTCGCATCGTCGAGATCACCAAACGCCACTACGATCTGGACGAAAAAGGCTTCCTGCCGCGCGAGATCGCCACGTTCGACGCGTTCGAGAACGCCATGTCGCTGGACATCGCCATGGGCGGATCGACCAACACGGTTCTTCACCTGCTGGCCATCGCGCATGAGGGCGAGGTTGATTTCACCATGTCCGACATGGATCGCCTCAGCCGTCGCGTGCCTTGCCTGTGCAAGGTCGCGCCCAATACAGAGAATGTACATATGGAAGACGTCCACCGCGCCGGTGGCATCTTCTCGATCCTGGGCGAGCTCAGCCGCGCTGGCCTGCTGCACGAGGGCTGCAGTACCGTGCATTCCGGCACCATGGGAGAAGCGATTGCCAACTGGGACATCAAGGTTGCCAACAACCCCAAGGCGCAGGAACTGTTCAAGGCAGCGCCGGGCGGTGTGCGTACCACACAAGCGTTCAGCCAGTCGAACCGATTCAAGGAACTGGATACCGACCGCGAAGGCGGCGTGATCCGGTCGAAGGAACACGCGTTCAGTCAGGATGGCGGTCTGGCGGTGCTGTTCGGAAACATCGCCCGCGACGGCTGTATCGTGAAAACGGCGGGTGTGGATGCAAATATCCTGCAATTTACCGGCTCGGCCTATGTCTGCGAAAGCCAGGATCAGGCGGTCAGCGACATCCTGACCGGCAAGGTAAAAGAGGGCGACGTGGTGGTGATCCGCTATGAGGGTCCGCGCGGCGGACCGGGGATGCAGGAGATGCTGTACCCGACCTCGTATCTGAAATCCAAAGGTCTGGGCAAAGCCTGCGCATTGCTGACCGATGGGCGCTTCTCGGGCGGTACGTCCGGTCTGTCGATCGGCCATGTCTCACCCGAAGCGGCCGAGGGTGGCGAGATCGGGCTGGTGCGGAACGGCGACAGGATCGAGATCGACATCCCCAACCGCTCGATCCATCTGGCGGTGTCCGACGAAGAACTGGCTGCCCGACGCGAAGCGCAGGACGAAAAGGGCTGGGAGCCCGCTGCGCCGCGCAAACGCAAGGTTTCAACCGCCCTGAAAGCTTATGCCAAACTGGCGACCAGCGCCGCCAAGGGCGCCGTGCGTCAGGTCTGAGACTCATGCGGGCGAGGTACTCCCGCGCCCGCTGCGGATCAGTCACCCAGTTTGGCGTGAATCTCATCCAGATCGATTTCGCCAATCGGCATCTTGTTTGCGGGGTTTTCGAAATCATACTTGAACAGTTCAAAGTCCTGCTTGTAGATCTCATAAACCAGATGCATCGACAGATCGTCGAAGTAATCCTCGACCGGATGTGCGCGTTTGGGGCCATGGCCTTCGGATTCGTTAAAGCGCGGAATTTCGGATAGGGTCACAGGATGGGCGGTTTCGAGGTGATCCAGAACGCCCTGCATCCCATCGTTAAACTTCTCGGTCCAGAAAACCCGATCATAGCGACCGCCATTTGCGATCAGGGTCGAGACATGGCCGGACATGGCCGACCAGTGGATATCCGGGTCCATCGGGCGCCGCCAGCGGATCGTATCGCGCGCGAACAAAAGAAAGCGGCGGAAACTGGCGATCTGGTCGAACTCACCCTTGCCGTCCTCGCCACCCACTTCGATGCCGTAATTGTAAACCAGCGTCGGTACCAGATTGCCGCGATAGCGTTTGCCATTGCGCTGTATGCCGCAGATCTTGTCAAAAAACGAACTCAGGATGCGTGTGTAAGGATTGCGCACACAGGTGAACGTATAGGACTCGTGTGATCGCACGTTCCGGGAAATCGGATCCTGGCTGGCACCGAAGGCCCATTTGTGCATTCCGTCCTTGGCGTCATGGATGTCACCATCGAAGAACCGGCCATGATCCGAGTAATACATGATCTGCCCAATGGTCGAACAGGCGCATTTCGGCACCACCCGGTACACCATGCTCTGGCTTTCGGTCATCCATGTTCCGGGAAAACCCATCTGCTGCGCCTCCTTGGCCGGATATCGGAGTGATACCCGGACGTCTTGGCTCAAAGAACCAAAAATATTCTGTTTATTCAATCGCTCATCCTCAGTATCACGGTCGCGAACGGTAGAAACGGGGAATAGCGAAAAGCTGATGGCAAAGATTGCCTATATCTTGCTGTGTCACAAAGACCCTGACGCGATCATTGATCAGGCCGGGCAGTTGACGGCGGCGGGGGATTGCATGGCGATCCATTTCGACGCCCGCGCCAGCGAGGCAGCCTATACGCGCATCCGCGACGCGTTGAAGGACAACCCGAACGTCACCTTTGCCCGCAAACGGATAAAGTGCGGCTGGGGAGAATGGTCGCTGGTTCAGGCCACGCTGAATGCGCTGCAGGCCGCCGTAGAATCCTTTCCGCGGGCCACGCATTTTTACATGCTTTCGGGCGATTGCATGGCGATCAAGACAGCGGAATACGCGCATCGCTTTCTCGATGAACGCGACATGGATTTCATCGAAAGCCACGATTTCTTTGAAAGCGACTGGATCAAGACCGGTATGAAAGAGGACCGGCTTATCTATCGCCACTATTTCAACGAACGCACGCAAGCGCGCCTGTTCTACAGCTCTTATGAAACCCAAAAACGATTTGGCCTGACGCGGGATATCCCCGCTGACCTGCAGATCATGATCGGAAGTCAGTGGTGGTGTCTGCGAAGACGCACGGTCGAGATGATTCTGGATTTTCTGCGCCAACGCCGTGATGTGATCCGGTTTTTCTCGACCACCTGGATACCGGACGAGACCTTCTTTCAGACCCTGGTCCGCCACCTGATCCCCAGGCAGGAGATCGATAACCGCACACTGACATTCCTGATGTTTTCCGACTACGGCATGCCAGTGACTTTCTACAACGATCACTACGACATGCTGCTGGGGCAGGATTACCTGTTCGCGCGCAAGATCAGCCCCGAAGCGCATGAATTGAAACAGCGGCTGGGGCAGCTTTATGCCAGCGAAGGGGTCTCATTCGATATCTCGGGCGAAGGGCGCAACCTCTATCACTTTCTGACGAGCCGCGGACGGGTCGGGCGGCGCTTTGCGCAGCGGTTTTGGGAGGCCGGGAATACTCTGGGCCCAAACCGCGAGGTGTGTCTGATCGTGTGCAAGAAATGGCACGTGGCCAAACGGCTGGTCGATCAGATCGCGTCCGAAACCGATACACCGTGCATCGAATACATCTTCGACGAACAGGACACGCCGCTGCCTGACCTCGGCGGCATCGAAACAACGTTGAAGAAACGCACACGCCACCGGCGGGCCGTTCTGCGCATGCTGTTCGACCATTTCGGGGACAGCAGACTGGTGCTGTGCCTTGATCCTGCCAATCTGGATGTCATTCAGGATTTCTGCGCCGATCAGGCCATCACGCGCATTCTGGAAATCGAGTGCGACTATTCCGACGACTATCTGAAAGGCCACGCCCATCGTGTTGGACTGGCCGGGCAGAACAACTCGGACGCCGCCATCGCGCGGCTGCTGCCAGCCTTGCGCAACGCGTTGGCCTATGAATCCGAGTTGATCCGGGGCACCCGGCATGACGGCCTGTTCCATCTGCGCGAGGCCGCAGACCGTGCGGCAAACGAAGTTGCGATCAGCAAATTTCTGGACCTCGCGCCTGATCAGGCCCGTGCTGTGATGCGACTGGAATATCTGTTCGCGGACTAAGCCCGGCGACGTACCGAACGCCGCCGGATTTGAACTCAGATATCGAACTTGACGCCCTGCGCCAGCGGTAATTCGGCGGAATAGTTCACCGTGTTGGTCTGACGCCGCATATAGGACTTCCACGCGTCCGAGCCGCTCTCACGCCCGCCGCCGGTTTCCTTTTCACCGCCAAACGCCCCGCCGATCTCGGCCCCAGACGGGCCGATATTGACATTGGCAATGCCGCAATCCGATCCGGCTGCGGTCAGGAATTGTTCGGCCTCACGCATATTCAGTGTGAACACACAGGACGACAGGCCCTGCGGCACGTCGTTCTGGAGATCGATCGCCTCGGCAAATTCGTCGTAGCCCATGACATAGAGGATCGGCGCAAAGGTTTCCGTCTTCACCGTCTTGGTCTGACCCGGCATCTCGACAATAGCGGGTTCCATATAGACGCCACCCGGCACACCCTCGGTCACGCGATTGCCACCGAACACCACGCCGCCTTCGGCCTCGGCGGCTTCAAGGGCTGATGTCATCGCTTTGCCCGATGCCTCATCCACCAACGGGCCGATCAATGTGCCCTCGGTCAGTGGGTTGCCGATGGGCAGACCTGCATAGGCTTTCTTCAGGCGCGCAACCAACTCTTCGCGGATCGAATTATGTACGATCAATCGGCGCAGCGTGGTGCAGCGCTGACCAGCCGTACCAACAGCCGAGAACACAATTGCACGTACCGCCATTTCCAGATCGGCCGAAGGACCAACGATCATCGCGTTGTTGCCGCCCAGTTCAAGAATGCACTTGCCGAAGCGTTGCGCCACGATCGGTGCAACCGCGCGACCCATCCGGGTAGACCCGGTGGCTGAAATCACCGGCACATCCTCGCTGGCAACCAGAGCCTCACCCAGTGCGGCTCCACCGATCAGAGTCTGCAACAGACCCTCGGGCGCATCGCCGAACCGGGCCAGCGCCCGCTCGAATATCTTCTGGCAGGCCATCGCTGTCAGTGGCGTTTTTTCGGACGGTTTCCAGATCACCGGATCACCGCAGACCAACGCCAGAGCCGCGTTCCACGACCAAACCGCCACGGGGAAGTTGAAGGCCGAGATCACACCAACCGGACCCGCCGGGTGCCATGTCTCCATCATCCGATGGCCGGGGCGTTCCGATGCAATGGTCAGACCATAAAGCTGGCGCGACAGGCCCACGGCAAAGTCGCAGATATCGATCATCTCCTGCACTTCGCCCAGACCTTCCGAGGTGATCTTGCCGGCCTCCCAACTGACCAGCGCGCCCAAATCATCTTTGGCGGCACGCAGTTCCTCGCCCAGCAGGCGGATCAACTCACCCCGGTGCGGTGCAGGCACCACGCGCCACGCTTTGAACGCCGCTTTTGCGCGGGCAAAGATGGCGTCCATCTCTGACGCCGGTGTCTCATGAACGTCGGCCAACAGGCTGCCGTCTATCGGAGAGGTCACACGCAACGTGCCACCGGTCAGCTCTGCCGCCGTCAGATCCAGTTTCGCAAGTGTCGCTTCTGCAGTCATCACAACGTCTTTCATATCTCAGGCTGCCTTGTTCTGTTCAGTGACATCACCGGCGCGATAGAGCCGGCCAAATTCGGTGTTCAGGAAGTCGGCAAGCTTCACTTGCTCTTGCCCGACAAAACCTTTCGCAGGCAAAACGCCAGCCCGCATCAGATCGACGACGCCCAACACACCTGCGGCAGTCGTGACCTGAATCGCGCTCCAGACCTGTCCATCGATTGTGCGGGAGAAGGATTTGTTGATCAGGGATTTCTCACGCAGCGTCCCATCAACCATACCCCTCACGGTACAATAGACCAGCACCACATCCTGATCGGTGCGCGGCAGGGCGGTCTCAAAGATTTCCTTCAATAGATCGCGACGGCGCTCAAGCCCCAGATCGTTCAGAAGCAGGCGCAGAATGTCCCGATGCCCGGGATACCGGATCGAACGATAGGACACCGCGCGCGCCTTGCCCTCCAACGTCTCCGGCAAAGTGCCCAGCCCGCCGGAGGTGTTGAAACACTCGTATTCGACCCCATCATGGCCGATCAGTTCATAATCCTCGAGCGGTGCAGTCTTCGTACGTTCCCCGTTCACGATCGCATCGCACGGATTACAGTATTCGTTGATCAGCCCGTCCGTCGACCAGGTGAGATTGTATTTCAGCGCATTTGTCGGATAGAGCGGCAGAGCCCCCACCCGCATGTGCAGGCTGTCAATCTCATCAAACTCAGCCGCCAGCGCCGCGCCTGCGATGCCCACGAAGCCGGGGGCCAATCCACATTGTGGCATGAACGCCGTCTCACTGTCCTGCGCCAGTTCGCGCACGGCATTTGTTGCCGCCACATCTTCGGTCAGGTCAAAGTAGTGCGCACCGACGATTTTGGCAGCGCCCGCAATAGCCGGTGTAAGAAAAAACGGGGCGGCCGAGATGATGGCATCAAATCCTGAAAGACCATGCTCAAGCGCCTTTTGATCAGTCGCATCAATCTGCCTTGTGGGAATGCCAAACGACTTGAAAGCCGCCAATGCAGTCAGATCGTGATCCGCTACCGTCACCGAATAATGAGCCGAGGATTTCAGCAAGGCCGCGATCATCTGACCGATCTTCCCCGCTCCGACTACGCAAACATTCCAACCCAAAACACGCCTCCATACTTTGTTTCTTCCGAGTATGAGGCCCAGTTTGTTCGGTATGCAGGGTATATCTTGACGAAAAGCGCGTGAAGGTCGTCATTATTACGATATTTTAGTCATATTGATGAAAGTTTATTTTCGTGTCCCTGCAGATCGTAGAGCTCTTTATACTATGACTCTGCTGCGCCTTGCTTAATCCAGAACATCTGCTTTGACAGAGAAGGCTGGCGCGGCGTGTCTGCGCGCAAGCGTCTTTTATCGGAGCGCGGTGATGCTAACGAAAGTTCGTTAAAGATTGGTTGCGGGAGCAGGATTTGAACCTGCGACCTTCAGGTTATGAGCCTGACGAGCTACCGGGCTGCTCCATCCCGCGACACTTTGCGTTGG
>NZ_JBQFMH010000010.1:0-185697 GCF_056531745.1 Ruegeria sp. L12 | reverse complement strand
CTGCGGTCAGCGTGGTCTTGCCGTGGTCAACGTGGCCAACTGTACCAATGTTGACGTGCGGCTTATTACGCTCAAACTTTTCCTTTGCCATGATGGCCTCCTTTTTCGGTAATGAAGGGAGCGCGTTAGCCGCGCTCCCTCAAATCTTCGCTTATGCGTATTTCGCCTGAATCTCGTCCGAGATGTTCTGCGGAACCGGATCGTAGTGGTCGAACTGCATGGTGAACTGGGCACGGCCCGACGACATCGAACGCAGGGTGTTGATGTAGCCGAACATGTTCGCCAGCGGAACAAACGCGTCGATCGCGATGGCGTTGCCGCGCGGTTCCTGACCAGACACCTGGCCCCGACGCGAGGTCAGGTCGCCGATGATACCACCAGTGTATTCTTCCGGGGTGATCACTTCGACTTTCATGATCGGTTCCAGCAGTTTCGCGCCAGCTTTGCGCATGCCTTCACGCATACACATCCGCGATGCGATTTCGAACGCCAGAACGCTCGAGTCAACGTCGTGGAACTTACCGTCCAGCAGGGCAACCTTGAAGTCGATCACGGGGAAGCCAGCCAGCGGGCCGCTGTCCATGACCGAGTTGATGCCTTTTTCAACACCGGGGATGTATTCCTTCGGAACGGCACCACCAACGATGCGGCTTTCGAACGAATAGCCTTCGCCCGCTTCGGTCGGCTGGATCTCCAGCTTGACTTCCGCGAATTGACCCGAACCACCCGACTGTTTCTTGTGGGTGTAGGTGTGCTCAACCGGCATCGAGATGGTTTCACGATAGGCCACCTGCGGTGCACCGATGTTCGCTTCAACCTTGAATTCGCGCTTCAGACGGTCAACCAGGATGTCCAGGTGAAGTTCGCCCATGCCCTTCATGATAGTCTGACCCGATTCCAGGTCGGTTTCCACACGGAAGGACGGGTCTTCGGCGGCCAGACGGGCCAGACCCTGAGACATCTTTTCCTGGTCGCCCTTGGTTTTGGGCTCGACCGCGATCTCGATCACCGGATCAGGGAAGGTCATGGTTTCCAGAACCACCGGATCCTTCGCGTCACACAGGGTGTCACCGGTGGTGGTGTCTTTCAGACCCGCCAGCGCGATGATGTCGCCTGCAAACGCTTCTTCGATCTCTTCCCGGTTGTTCGAGTGCATCATCATCATACGACCGATGCGCTCTTTCTTGCCTTTGGTCGAGTTCAGGATCGAGTCACCCTTGTTCATGGTGCCCGAGTAGATCCGGGTAAAGGTCAGCGAGCCAACGAAGGGGTCGTTCATGATTTTGAACGCCAGACCCGAGAAGGCCATGTCGTCGTCTGCACGACGGGCGATGTCACGAACTTCTTCCTCGTCGCCGGGTTTGAAGCCCATGTAATCAACAACGTCCAGCGGGCTGGGCAGATAGTCGATCACAGCGTTGAGCAGCGGCTGAACGCCTTTGTTCTTGAACGCAGACCCACCCAGAACCGGAACGAAGTCCAGCGCCAGCGTGCCCTTGCGCAGCAGTTTGCGCAGGGTTGCGACGTCGGGTTCATTGCCTTCCAGGTATTCCATCATGGCGTCGTCGTCCTGCTCGACGGCCGCTTCGACCATCTTGCCACGCCATTCGTCGGCCATGTCCTTCAGTTCGTCACGGATTTCCGCGTGAACCCAGGATGCGCCCAGATCTTCGCCCTGCCACAGCCATTCTTTCATGGTGACCAGGTCGATCAGGCCTTCCAGCTCCGACTCGGCGCCGATCGGAATACCAACCGGAACAGCGCGCGCGCCGGTGCGGTCTTCGATCATGTTGACGCAGTTGAAGAAGTCAGCGCCGATCTTGTCCATTTTGTTGACGAAAACCATACGCGGAACCTTGTAGCGGTCAGCCTGACGCCACACGGTTTCGGTCTGGGGCTCAACACCGGCGTTTGCGTCCAGAACGCAGACGGCACCGTCGAGAACCGCCAGCGAACGTTCAACTTCAATGGTGAAGTCAACGTGGCCGGGGGTGTCGATGATGTTCAGGCGGTGCTTGGGGGTATCGGCGGTCTGACCGTCTTCGGTGCGTTCCCAGAAAGTGGTGGTCGCAGCCGAAGTGATGGTGATGCCGCGTTCCTGCTCCTGCTCCATCCAGTCCATGGTGGCTGCACCGTCGTGCACCTCACCGATGTTGTGGGATTTGCCAGTATAATACAGGATACGCTCCGAGCAGGTGGTCTTACCTGCGTCGATGTGCGCCATGATACCGAAGTTACGGTACAGTTCGAGCGGATATTCGCGTGCCATTGGTCTAAGCCTCTCGGATTACCAACGATAATGGCTGAAGGCTTTGTTCGCCTCGGCCATCTTGTGGGTGTCTTCGCGTTTCTTGACGGCAGTGCCGCGGGACTGAACGGCGTCCAGCAGCTCGCCTGCAAGGCGCTCTTCCATGGTGTTTTCGTTGCGGCCGCGCGCAGCAGTGATCAGCCAGCGGATGGCCAGTGCTTCGCGGCGCTCGGGGCGGACTTCAACCGGAACCTGATAGGTTGCACCACCAACCCGGCGCGAGCGAACCTCGACCGACGGTTTGATGTTGTCGAGCGCTTCGTGGAACACTTCGACCGGTGCGCGCTTGATCTTGTTCTCAACGCGGTCAAAGGCGTTGTAGACGATGCGCTCTGCGACCGACTTCTTGCCGTCGATCATCAGGTTGTTCATGAATTTGGTCAGAACCTTGTCGCCGAATTTGGCGTCAGGCAGGACTTCGCGTTTTTCGGCGGCGTGACGACGTGACATATCAGCCTCTCCTTCTTACTTGGGACGCTTCGCGCCGTACTTCGAACGACGCTGCTTACGGTCTTTGACGCCCTGAGTATCCAGAACACCGCGCAGGATGTGGTAACGCACACCGGGAAGGTCTTTTACACGGCCGCCACGGATCAGAACAACCGAGTGTTCCTGCAGGTTGTGGCTTTCACCGGGGATGTACGAGATGACCTCGAACCCGTTGGTCAGGCGCACTTTAGCAACCTTACGCATAGCCGAGTTCGGCTTCTTCGGTGTGGTGGTGTACACGCGGGTGCAGACGCCGCGTTTCTGCGGGCACTGCTCCAGGTGCATGGACTTCGAGCGTTTTACTTTCGGCTGCCGCGGTTTGCGGATCAGCTGTTGAATAGTTGGCATTCCGGTTCTTTCCCCGTTTTGCAACACACATGACATGCACGCGCATTGCGTGCGGTTAAATTTGCTGCACTCATGCGTCCACAAGCGCAAAATCCGCGAGCGTTCCCATTCCGAGGTGAACGTCGCGGTTGGTTATCAGAGGGCGCGAACGGCAAAATTGTCCGGGCCTTGACCAGTTCATTACTGGAATCGGTTATGGGGCGGCCCCCGGCACCGAGATGCCGCGCGTATTAAGGGGTTGCGGGCCAAGTGTCAACAGCGCGCGGCCTCGGATGCCCCTCAGGCCGGATCGTGCTGATTTATCAGCGTATCCTGCACGATTCCAGCCCGCGCGCCCGGTTGCAGGCCCGACAGTGCAAAGGCATAGTCCGACCACGCCAATCCTGACGGGTGAATCATGCAAGTCATCGGCCTGTGCCGCTTTTCCTACCCCGCCCTCGGCGGGTTTCAGATCGAGCACGACACCGTCGAAGCGCGCCGCCGCTATCTTTATAATCCGGCCCGGCTGGAAGAGCGCTTTCGGCTGTTCGAAGCCTCGACCCTGCCCTGTTTCCGCGAACAGACCGATGAGGATTTCGAGTTCCTCATCCTGATCGGAGAATGCCTACCGAAACAGGCCTTAAACCGGTTACACGATCTGACCGCCGGGATGCGGCAGGTGCGGATCATTCAAAAATCTGCTGAGACGCAGATGGGGCCGCGTCAGGTCATGAAAGCGGTCCTGAACGCAGCCCGCGCCAACCCTGATCAGCCCTGTATCCAGTTCCGGCATGACGACGACGACGCCGTGTCCGTTGATCTGGTCGAACGGTTGCGCATCGCGGCGCAGGAAGGTGCTGGGCTGATGGCGAACAATCAGACGGTCGGGATCGACTATAGCACCGGTTTCTTCGCCCGGTTTGCCCCCGAGGGCATTCGCGCCTCAGAGGTGTATAAGCCCCTACTGGGTGTGGCGCAGGGCATGTATATTGCGGGTGGATGCACGCATTCGATCATGAATTATTCGCACCATCGGATCGGGCGCTACATGCCGGTCATAAGTTACTCGGATGCGCCCATGTGGGTGCGCACGCTCAACGGATTCAACGACTCCAGGCGCGCGCGCAACAACACAGATGAATTCGCGACCCTCACGCCCGAGCTTGAGGCTGAGTTCATCGCACGGTTCGCAATTGACCAGAATCTGGTCCGGCAGGTTCATTCGGCTGCCTGAGCGGACCGTTCGCGGAACAGGGTGAACAGCCCTGCCCCGACCACCAGCGCGGCCCCCAGCATCGTCACCGTGTCGGGCCATTCACCAAACACCAGCCATCCCAATGCCAGCGCCCAGAGCAGACCGGAATACCGGAACGGGGCGACAAAGCCCACCTCACCTACGCGCATGACCATGACGCTGAACAGATATCCGCAGAGGATGAAGACAGCGGCCGACACCGTCACAGCTCCCGCAGCCAGCGGCACCGGTGCCCACCCTTCGAACACCGATATCACCGCTGCAGCTATGGTGATCGTCAGGGACGTGGCCAATGTCACGACCATGGACGGAACCTCGGCCGACAAACGTCGGGTGATGAGATCCCGCGCCGTGATCGAGGCAACTGCCGCCAGCGCATAGAACGAATAGATGCTGAACCCTTCCGGGCCGGGCCGTACGATCAGCAGCATCCCCGCAAAACCAAGCGCAATGGCGACCATCCTGCGCCAGCCGATGGTTTCTGAGAAGAACAGCGCCGCACCCAGCGTGACCGTCAATGGCAGCGCCTGCAGAACAGCCGTCACATTGGCCAGCGGCAATTGCTTCAGCGCGGTGAGGAAAGAGATGGTCACAGCCAGCTCGCACAGGCTGCGCAGCACGATCAGCCATTTGTCGTGACGCGGGAACCGCAGATGCAGTGCGCTCAGGTTGCGGGCCAGCAGAAAGATCAGAGCGGTCGCCACCACGCCCCGGATGGCAATCAGCTGAAACAGGGGCAAATCCTGCAACACAAGTTTGACCAGCGTGTCATTCACGGTGAAGGCCGCCATGCTGGCAATCATCAGCAGCGCGCCTTTGACATTTGGGGTCATTCTGGAATCGTCCGGTCTGAAATACTTGCGACCATTGGCCTGTCAGCTCCGTGCAATGTCAACTCAACAATAGCACCATGCGCTGAAACTGCTGACTTTGCCCAAGGCCCTGCTATTCTGAAATTCCGCGATTTCCATGAGGTGCACCGTGATCGAAGGCCTGAGCCACATTACATTCATCACCCGCGATCTCGACAAAATGGAAGAGGTGCTGACCACGGTTCTGGATGCCCGAAATATCTATGACAGCGGCGATCGGACTTTCTCGATTTCGAAAGAACGGTTCTTCGATATCGGTGGCGTCTGGGTTGCGATCATGGAGGGCGACCCGCTGGCCGAATGATCCTATAACCACGTCGCGTTCAAGATAGGGCCCGATGAATATGACGACAGGGTGCAGCGCATCCGGTCGTTGGGTCTTGACCTGCGCGAAGACCGGTCGCGCGTTCCGGGTGAGGGTCACTCGATCTATTTCTACGACCACGACAACCACTTGTTCGAATTGCACAGCGGTACGCTGCAAGAGCGATTGACGCGTTATTCTGAGGGCTAAGAGCGATACGAGGGCCTGAAACTTCAAAAGTTTCAGGGGCGGTTTCTTTTCAAGAAACCGGTCGCTTCACGGTGTGCAAAGCACGGCCAGTCTGAAACGAAATAGGCCCCGCAAATTGCGGGGCCTTTCGGATCATTTTGCGGTGCTTATTCGCGGCTTTCCGGGGTTTCCACCAGAACGTCCAGCTCGTCACCGACCATGTCGTCGTCGAAGGTCGGCGCAGCCAGCGCAGCGGCTGCCTCGGCTTCTTCCCGGCGGGCTTCGATGACCACGTTGTCACGCGACTGCGCGATGTGGCGGACGGCCTGAGTCGCACCACCGGTACCGGCGGGGATCAGGCGACCAACGATGACGTTCTCTTTCAGGCCAACCAGTTTGTCCTTCTTGCCCTGAACCGAAGCCTCGGTCAGAACGCGAGTGGTTTCCTGGAACGAGGCCGCCGAGATGAACGAACGCGTCTGCAGCGAGGCTTTGGTGATCCCCAGAAGGATCGGTTCGCCCTGAGCCGGACGACCGCCACGCGAGATGGTTTTCTCGTTGGCTGCGTCGAACTCCTGCTTGTCGACATGTTCGCCTTTCAGCAGGGTGGTGTCGCCTGAATCCAGGATCTCCCACTTCTGCAGCATCTGGCGCACGATGACCTCGATGTGCTTGTCGTTGATCTTCACGCCCTGCAGACGGTAGACGTCCTGCACCTCGTCGATCATGTAATCCGCCAGCGCTTCGACACCCATGATGGACAGGATGTCATGCGGTGCCGGGTTACCGTCCATCAGGTATTCACCCTTCTGGATGAAGTCCCCTTCGGCGACCGGGATGTGCTTGCCCTTGGGTACCATGTACTCGATGGTCTCCATCGACTCGTCAGCCGGTTCGATGCTGATGCGGCGCTTGTTCTTGTAGTCGCGGCCAAAGCGCACGTAACCATCGGCTTCTGCGATGATCGCGTGATCTTTCGGACGACGCGCTTCGAACAGTTCGGCCACACGCGGCAGACCACCGGTGATGTCCTTGGTCTTGGCGCCTTCACGCGGGATACGCGCAACAACGTCACCGGCTTCGATGGTCTGACCATCTTCGACCGACAGGATCGCATCCACCGACATCGGATAGTGAACCGGGTTGCCCGCATCGTTGCGGACCGGCTCGCCATCGTCGCCGACCAGAATGATCTCGGGCTTGAGGTCGCTGCCTTTGGGGGCCGCACGCCAGTCGATCACGATCTTCTGAGTCATGCCGGTTGCATCGTCGGTCTCGTCGCGGACAGCAAGGCCCGAAACGAGGTCGACATATTTCGCGGTACCGGCTTTCTCGGCGATGATCGGCAGGGTGTAGGGATCCCATTCGAACAGCTTGTCGCCACGGGCCACCTTGGTGCCGTCCTTGACGAACAGCTTGGAGCCATAGCCCAGCTTGTGGCTGGCACGCTCTTCGCCATGTTCGTCGCTGATCACCAGCTTCATGTTCCGGCCCATGACCAGACTTTCGCCTGCGGCATTGACCAGGATCTGCGGGTTCTCGAAGGATACAACGCCTTCCTGGCTGGCTTCCTGGAACGACTGCTGACCACCCTGCGCAACGCCACCGATGTGGAAGGTCCGCATGGTCAGCTGCGTACCAGGTTCACCGATGGACTGGGCGGCGATGATGCCGACAGCTTCACCCGTGTTCACCATGGTACCACGCGCAAGGTCACGACCGTAGCAGGTTGCACAGACGCCTTCCTCGGATTCACAGGTCAGAGGCGAGCGGATGCGCATCGAGGCAACACCGGCCTCATCGATGGTGTCGGCCATGCGTTCGTCGATCAGTTGACCGGCGGCGACCAGAACCTCGTCCGTACCCGGACGCAGCACATCGTCTGCCGCCACACGACCCAGCACACGTTCGGCCAGCGAGGCGACAACCTCACCGTCGTTCACGGCGGCTTCGGCCGTGATCGCACGCTCGGTGCCACAGTCGATCTCGCGCACGATGCAGTCCTGCGCCACGTCCACCAGACGACGGGTCAGATAACCCGAGTTCGCCGTCTTCAGAGCGGTATCCGACAGACCCTTACGGGCACCGTGGGTCGAGTTGAAGTACTCGAGAACGGTCAGGCCTTCTTTAAAGTTCGAGATGATCGGCGTTTCGATGATGTCACCGTTCGGCTTGGCCATCAGGCCGCGCATACCGCCCAGCTGTTTCATCTGAGTGACCGAGCCACGCGCGCCGGAGTGGGCCATCATGTAGACCGAGTTCGGCTCCATGTCAGACCCGTCTTCGGCCTTGGCGACGTCCGAGATCGTGCTCATCATCGCCTCGGTAACGCGGTCGTTACACTTCGACCAGGCATCGACGACTTTGTTGTACTTTTCGCCCTGAGTGATCAGGCCGTCCATGTACTGCTGTTCAAAGTCCTTCACCTGACCGCGGGTGTCATCGACGATACCCCACTTGTCATCCGGAATGACCATGTCGTCCTTACCGAACGAGATGCCCGCCTTGAACGCTTCTTTGAAGCCCATCGACATGATCTGGTCACAGAAGATGACCGACTCTTTCTGACCGCAGTAACGGTAGACGGTGTCGATGACCTGCTGCACTTCTTTCTTCCGCAGCAGGCGGTTGACCAACTCGAACGGCGCCTTGTTGTTCATCGGCAGCAACGCACCCAGACGCAGACGGCCCGGAGTGGTCTCATAACGCTTCTGAACTTCGTTGCCTTCGTCATCGATCTGCGTGATCCGCGCAGTGATCTTGGTGTGCAGGTGCACTTCACCGGCGTCCAGCGCGTGCTGCACTTCGTCGATCGAGCCAAAGACCTTGCCTTCGCCCGGCATGCCGGCGCGTTCCAGCGATACATAGTACAGACCCAGGATCATGTCCTGCGACGGAACGATAATGGGCGCGCCGTTTGCGGGCGACAGAACGTTGTTCGTTGACATCATCAGAACGCGGGCTTCCAGCTGCGCCTCAAGGCTCAGCGGGACGTGAACGGCCATCTGGTCCCCGTCGAAGTCGGCGTTAAAGGCCGAACAGACCAACGGGTGCAGCTGGATGGCTTTACCTTCGATCAGGACCGGCTCGAACGCCTGAATGCCAAGACGGTGCAGCGTCGGCGCACGGTTCAGCATGACAGGGTGTTCGCGGATCACCTCGTCGAGGATATCCCACACTTCGGGACGCTCTTTCTCGACCAGTTTCTTCGCCTGCTTGACAGTCGAAGACAGACCCTTGGCTTCAAGGCGCGAGTAGATGAACGGCTTGAACAGTTCCAGCGCCATCTTCTTGGGCAGACCACACTGGTGCAGCTTAAGCTCCGGACCGGTCACAATGACCGAACGGCCCGAGAAGTCGACGCGCTTACCCAGAAGGTTCTGACGGAAGCGACCCTGTTTCCCTTTCAGCATGTCCGACAGCGATTTCAGCGGGCGCTTGTTGGCGCCGGTGATCACGCGGCCACGACGGCCGTTGTCGAACAGAGCATCCACGGATTCCTGCAGCATCCGCTTTTCGTTGCGGACGATAATGTCAGGTGCACGCAGTTCAATCAGACGCTTCAGACGGTTGTTCCGGTTGATGACGCGGCGATACAGGTCGTTTAGATCCGAAGTCGCAAAACGGCCACCATCCAGCGGAACCAGCGGACGCAGCTCCGGCGGAATGACCGGGATCACGGTCATCACCATCCACTCTGGCCGGTTGCCCGACTCGAGGAAGGATTCGACAACTTTCAGACGCTTGATGATCTTCTTGGGCTTCAGTTCACCGGTGGCTTCGGCCAGATCAGCGCGCAGCTGCTCGGCTTCGGCTTCCAAGTCGATCTGCGCCAGCATCTCACGGATGGCTTCGGCACCGATATTCGCGGTGAACGCGTCCATGCCATAGGCATCCTGCGCGTCCATGTACTCTTCTTCGGTCAGCATCTGGCCGTAGGTCAAGTCGGTCAGACCGGGCTCGATGACGACATAGTTTTCAAAGTACAGAACGCGTTCCAGATCGCGCAGCGTCATGTCCAGCATCAGACCGATGCGGGACGGCAGCGATTTCAGGAACCAGATATGCGCAACGGGCGCGGCCAGTTCGATGTGGCCCATACGCTCGCGGCGGACTTTTTGCAGAGTGACTTCCACACCACACTTTTCGCAGACAACGCCGCGATACTTCATCCGCTTATATTTGCCGCACAGACATTCGTAGTCTTTGATCGGGCCAAAGATACGCGCGCAGAACAGGCCGTCACGTTCGGGCTTGAACGTCCGGTAGTTGATGGTTTCGGGTTTCTTGATCTCGCCATAGGACCAAGACAGGATCCGCTCTGGCGACGCCAGCGAGACCTTGATCTCGTCAAAAACCTTCGGGGGCGTCAGCGGGTTGAACGGGTTGTTGGTGATTTCCTGGTTCATTTGTTACCTCAAATCTTGCGGAAGGGGGGACGGGAGAAAGGGCAAGGCCCTTACTCCTCAACCTCCGCATCCAGGAGTTCCATATTCAGGCCGAGGCCACGGACTTCTTTCACCAGAACATTGAACGATTCCGGTACGCCCGCTTCAAAGTTATCCTCGCCCTTGACGATCGATTCATAGACCTTGGTCCGGCCGGCGACGTCATCCGATTTCACGGTGAGCATCTCCTGCAGGGTGTAGGCGGCGCCATAAGCTTCCAGAGCCCAGACCTCCATCTCACCAAAGCGCTGACCACCGAACTGCGCCTTACCACCCAGCGGCTGCTGGGTAACCAGGCTGTATGGCCCGGTCGAACGCGCGTGGATCTTGTCATCCACAAGGTGGTGCAGTTTCAGCAGGTACTTGATGCCCACGGTCACCGGACGTGCGAATTGCTCACCGGTACGACCGTCGAACAGAACCGACTGACCGCTTTCCGAGAAGCCCGCACGCACCAGCGCGTCGTTGACGTCAGCCTCTTTGGCACCGTCGAAGACCGGGGTGGCGATCGGAACACCGCGGGTCACGTTGCCAGCAGCCTCGATCAGGCCATCCTCGTCCAGACCGGTGATGCCTTCTTCGTAGACATCTTCGCCATAGGCCAGCTTCATCGCTTCGCGCACCGGGGTCAGATCGCCGGAACGGCGGTATTCACCCAGAGCGTCGTCGATGTTCAGACCCAGACCGCGTGCGGCCCAACCCATGTGGGTTTCAAGGATCTGACCAACGTTCATACGCGAAGGCACACCCAGCGGGTTCAGACAGAAGTCAACCGGAGTACCATCGGCCAGGAACGGCATGTCTTCCATCGGAACAACCTTGGAGATCACACCTTTGTTCCCGTGACGACCGGCCATCTTGTCGCCCGGCTGCAGCTTACGCTTCACGGCGATGAAGACTTTGACCATCTTCATCACACCCGGCGGCAGGTCGTCGCCACGACGGACTTTCTCGACCTTGTCCTCGAAACGGGCGTCCAGAGCACGCTTTTGCACTTCGTACTGCTCGTTCAGAGCCTCAACGATCTGTGCGTCCTGCTCACCTTCCAGCGCCAGCTGCCACCACTGACCACGGGTCAGGGTTTCCAGCAGCTCCTCGGTGATCACCGAACCTGCCTTGACGCCTTTCGGGCCTTTGACAGCAGTTTTACCCAGGATCAGGCCTTGCAGACGCGCATAGATGTTGCGGTCAAGGATCGCCAGCTCGTCGTCCCGGTCACGGGCCAGACGTTCGACTTCTTCACGCTCGATCTGCAGCGCACGCTCGTCTTTCTCGACGCCGTGACGGTTGAAGACGCGGACCTCGACGACCGTACCGTAATCGCCCGGCTTCACGCGCAGCGAGGTATCGCGCACGTCAGATGCTTTTTCACCAAAGATGGCGCGCAGCAGCTTTTCTTCCGGGGTCATCGGGCTTTCGCCCTTCGGAGTGATCTTACCGACCAGAATATCGCCCGGCTCAACATCCGCACCGATGTAAACGATGCCGGCCTCGTCGAGGTTGCGCAGCGCTTCTTCACCGACGTTCGGGATGTCGCGAGTGATCTCTTCCGGACCCAGCTTGGTGTCACGGGCGGCGACTTCGAATTCCTCGATATGGACCGAGGTAAAGACGTCATCACGCGCGATACGTTCCGAGATCAGGATCGAGTCTTCGTAGTT
The DNA here is from genome assembly GCF_056531745.1 of Ruegeria sp. L12. Taxonomy (NCBI): domain Bacteria; kingdom Pseudomonadati; phylum Pseudomonadota; class Alphaproteobacteria; order Rhodobacterales; family Roseobacteraceae; genus Ruegeria; species Ruegeria sp. L12. The sequence continues at coordinate 173,844 of NZ_JBQFMH010000010.1, read as the reverse complement.
GTAACCGTTCCACGGCATGAACGCGACGACCACGTTCTTACCAAGGGCCAGTTCACCCATATCGGTCGACGGACCATCGGCAATGACCTCGCCCTTCTGGACGGTGTCACCCACCTTGATCAGCGGACGCTGGTTGATGCAGGTGTTCTGGTTCGAACGCTGGAATTTGCGCAGACGATAGATATCAACGCCAGCGTCGCCCAGTTCCAGATCCTCAGTCGCGCGGATAACGATACGCTGGGCATCGACCTGGTCGATGATACCGGCGCGTTTCGCCTGAATCGCAGCACCCGAGTCGATCGCAACCTTTTCCTCGATCCCGGTACCGACCAGCGGTGCCTCGGCCCGCAGCAGCGGAACCGCCTGACGTTGCATGTTCGAGCCCATCAGAGCGCGGTTGGCGTCGTCATTTTCAAGGAACGGGATCAACGATGCAGCGACCGAGACCAGCTGTTTCGGAGATACGTCGATCAGGTCCACATTCTCGCGCGGGGCAAGGGTGTAGTCCCCGGCCTGACGGGTCGAAACCAGATCGTTGATGAACTTGCCATCCGCATCCAGCGTCGCGTTCGCCTGCGCCACGGTGTGACGCATTTCCTCGGTCGCGGACATGTAGTGAACCTCATCGGTCACCTCAGCGTCTTTAACAACGCGATACGGTGTTTCGATGAAGCCATACTTGTTCACGCGGGCAAAGGTAGCAAGGCTGTTGATCAGACCGATGTTCGGACCTTCCGGCGTTTCAATCGGGCACATCCGGCCATAGTGGGTCGGGTGTACGTCGCGAACCTCAAAGCCAGCACGCTCACGTGTCAGACCACCCGGGCCAAGCGCCGAGAGGCGGCGTTTGTGGGTAACCTCGGACAGCGGGTTGGTCTGGTCCATGAACTGCGACAGCTGCGACGAGCCAAAGAATTCACGAACAGCAGCCGCAGCCGGTTTCGCATTGATCAGATCCTGAGGCATGACAGTGTCAATTTCGACCGACGACATACGCTCTTTGATCGCGCGTTCCATGCGCAGCAGGCCGACGCGATACTGGTTTTCCATCAGTTCGCCGACCGAACGCACACGACGGTTGCCGAGGTGGTCGATATCGTCCACGTCGCCTTTGCCGTCGCGCAGTTCCACCAGCGCCTTGATGCAGGCCACGATGTCTTCGCGGCGCAGCGTGCGCAGGGTGTCCGGCGCGTCCAGAGCCAGACGCATGTTCATCTTCACGCGGCCAACGGCGGACAGGTCATAGCGCTCGCTGTCGAAGAACAGGGTGTCGAACAGGGCCGACGCAGCCTCGACGGTGGGCGGCTCACCCGGACGCATGACGCGGTAGATGTCCATCAGCGCGCTTTCACGGTTCAGGTTCTTGTCCTGAGCCATGGTGTTGCGCATGTAGGGGCCGACATTGACGTTGTCGATGTCCAGAACCGGGATGTCGGTGATGCCCGCATCCATCAGGTCCTTGACGGTGCCACCGATCAGGTCGCCGTCCTTGTCATATTCCAGCGTCAGCTCATCCCCGGCTTCGACATAGATCGCGCCGGTTTCTTCGTTGATGATGTCCTTGGCGACATACTTGCCGACAATGTTGTCGAACGGAACCAGCAGGTTGGTAACGCTGCCTTCGTCGATCAGTTTCTTAACCGCGCGCGGGGTGACTTTCTTGCCCGCCTCGGCAATTACCTCACCGGATTTGGCGTCGATCAGATCATAGGTCGGACGGGTGCCGCGCACACGCTCGGGGAAGAACGGCGTGACCCAGCCTTTCTTCTTGTCCAGCTTGTAGGACACGGTGTTGTAATACGCGTCCATGATCGCTTCCTGATCCAGACCCAGCGCATACAGCAGGGTGGTCACAGGCAGTTTACGGCGACGGTCGATACGGGCGAACACGATGTCCTTGGCGTCGAACTCAAAGTCCAGCCAGCTGCCGCGATACGGGATGATGCGGCAGGCAAACAGCAGCTTGCCCGAGGAATGGGTCTTGCCCTTGTCGTGGTCAAAGAACACACCGGGCGAGCGGTGCATCTGGGACACGATCACGCGCTCGGTGCCGTTCACGATGAACGTGCCGTTCGGTGTCATCAGGGGCATATCGCCCATGAACACGTCCTGTTCCTTGATGTCCTTGACCGATTTGGCGCCGGTGTCCTCATCGACATCAAACACGATCAGACGCAGAGTGACCTTCAGCGGCGCGCTGTAGGTCATGTCGCGCTGCATGCACTCTTCGACGTCATATTTCGGCTTTTCAAGATCGTATTTCACGAACTCCAAAACGGAGGTTTCGTTGAAATCCTTGATCGGGAAAACCGACTGGAACACACCTTTGATGCCTTCGCCGTCTGCGGGCTGTTCTGCATCGCCGGAGCGCAGGAAAAGGTCATAAGAAGATTTCTGTACCTCAATGAGGTTCGGCATCTCCAGCACTTCGCGGATTTTGCCGTAATATTTACGAAGACGTTTCTGGCCAAGGAACGTTTGAGCCATGTCAGATGTCACCTTTCGATGTTCTCAGCGGGCAAAGACACCGTCGGGCCCCGGCATCTTGCACAATCGAGACAACACGTCCGGATCAATTCGTGGCCACCGTCCCGAAGGCGGCCTCCCGATCCGAAAACCGTGTCTTAGAAAACGCCCCAGACCATGAGGCCCTTTCTAAGACAGGTTCGGCTGGACCCGGATTTCTCCGGACCCAGCCAAATTTTCAGGCACATCAGCGATGCGCCAGTCGGTTGGCTTAGGCCAGCTCGACTTCGGCGCCAGCTGCTTCCAGCTTGCCTTTGACTTCTTCGGCTTCGTCTTTCGACACGCCTTCTTTGATCTTGCCGCCAGCTTCGACCAGCTCTTTGGCTTCTTTCAGGCCCAGACCGGTGATGCCGCGAACTTCTTTGATCACGTTGATTTTCGAAGCGCCGGCGTTCTTCAGAACGACGTCGAATTCGGTTTTTTCTTCCTCGGCTGCGCCACCGGCGTCGCCACCGGCTGCCATGACAACCGCGCCGCCTGCTGCGGGCTCGATGCCATATTCGTCTTTGAGGATGGTTTTCAGTTCTTGTGCTTCCAGCAGGGTCAGACCCACGATGCTTTCTGCGAGTGCTTTCAGATCAGCCATTTTATCAGCTCTTTCCGTTTACAGTGTGTGTTCCAACGTCAGGGGGTTTCCCCTACGCAGATCATTCAGTGCCAACCGCTTACGCAGCTTCCGCCTTCTCTTCGATGGTGGAAAGGATGCTTGCGATGTTGCTTGCAGGTGCGCCAATCGCGCCGGCGATGTTCGAAGCAGGTGCGCCAATGCAGCCAGCGATCGAAGCAATAAGCTCTTCACGAGACGGCATTTTCGAAACTGTTTCGACGCCTTTGCGGTCCAGAGCGTTCTCGCCCATAGCACCGCCGAGGATTTCAAAGTTTTTGTTATCCTTGGCGAAGTCCTCGGCCACCTTGGCTGCTGCCACGGGGTCCTCGGAATAGGTCAGAACGGTCATCCCTGTCAGCAGGTCGGCCATGCTTTCACACGGCTTACCCTCGAGGGCGATTTTGGCGAGCCTGTTCTTGGCAACACGCACGGCACCACCCGCGTCACGAGCACGTGCGCGAAGGTCCTGCATCTCGGCAACTGTCAGACCGGCGTAGTGAGCAACCACTACGACGCCAGAGCTTTCGAAGATTTGGCCGAGTTCCTCGACCACTTTCTCTTTCTGGGCTCTATCCACAGTTCTCTCCAAGTTAGGGGCGATATCTCACCCCGGCTCATATTTGCCGCAGCTTGCGCTCCGGCGTTCAGGTCCGTTGTTACGGGATGGGCCAAAATTCGCCCGAGGGTGGGACCCTCAGAATTCTTTGGTCTTACCCGTCTCAGGCAGGGAATTAAGGGGCCGTATGGACCCACCCACCGTCTTGGACGAAACGAAATAAAGCGCACGACGAATCGCACGCTTTATTCCGCAGCCCTACTTAGGGCAGACGACCGGGGTTTCCAAGGGGTAAATTACACGCTCGCGCGATTTAGCACGCCTTATGACAAAAGGGGTTTGGCGTTGCTTGCATGGCGCCGCGCCATCGATCCGCCCCGGCGCCCACCGACCAGATAAGCCGCCGGAATGGGCGGGTCCGCCCTCTGAAGCTCGGGAAACAAGGTCAGAATTTCTTTCCGGCTGGCATCAGACAGCGATTTCAAAGCTTGTGGCCCGGCATAGAAGCTTTCAACCTCGGCCGCTTCGGCAAAGACGATCTCGTGGCGGTCGAACATGAAATGCCAGTATTCCACCAGATCATTGTCGCGACATTCGTCTATTCCGGACAGGTCTATCAAGTGTTTGGCAGCCACAAGCACCGCGTCCTCGCCAAACATCCGCTGCACAATCGTTGAGTTCGCCAGAACCCGGTGCTGAGGCGAGACAGTCTGCGGACGTTTTGGCAGGCCGTTACCCAATGCACCTGTGTCGATGCGAACAGGGTAGGCGTTGCACATGGCGGCAAGCCCGCCCTTTGTCAGTTCCCGGCTGCCTATCCAGCGGACCGGCTGAAACCCGCGATCACGCGTGCGCACTCGATCCCCAAGCTGCAGATCCTCGACAGCGCGCGGGCCCTGATCGGTTTCAATCAACGTACCGCGCAGGAAGCAGACCGGAAACTCACCATCGAAATTCGACGGGTTCCGCGCGTTGTTGGGCCGGAAGTTGCCAAGCGTAATGCTTGTGATGTCGTTGAAATCATATCCGGCAGCGATGAAATCGGCGATATCTCCATCCCGAAAAAATGCCAGAACAGTCCCGTCATCCAACTCGGTGGTTATGATCTGGACGTTGAAACTCTGCCCGTCGGAAAACGTGATGGTCGAGTTCCGATAGGCGCCGCTGGTCTCAACTTGCTGCAACGTTCCGTTGACCAGAACACCCTCATAAGCAGTAGGCTGGGTGGTGTCATTGTTGCCGTCAAAATCCAGATCAAGGATGTTATTGCCGTTATCCGTGTCGTTCTGCCACTGATAGGTATCGCGATCAAACGTCGACAGATCGACCGTCGAACCGGCAAATCCCTCGGCGGTGCCGGTTCCCAGTAAAAACGCATCCAGATTGAACTGTTCCAACGGCATGGCTCAGATGTCTTTTATAAAAACCCGGGTGGCGTAAAGATCATTGCTGCCTTTTGCAACATCCCGGCATCCACTCTCAATTCGTATCTTTTGATTGTAAATTTTTCCAGTACAACGAATTGCACTCAATTTTGGCAAGACCGGGAAATTGACACACGCGCCGGACCCGGATGCGGTGCCGCCAAACGGTCTCAAGGAAGAAGCCGCCGCTCCGTGACTGCACTCGACACAGATGAACTTGCCGATACTCTGGTGGCCGAGTTCGCCCGCCAGATTCCGGGTGATCCGATCCGGACCGCTGAGCGCATCTATCGGTCGCATGACTTCCCCGACTCGCGCTGGGTCATGAAGGTTGAAACGGCACAGCAGGGTTACGCCCTGAAGATCGACACCCAATCGCCCAGAACCGGGCGGCTGGTCGATGAGTTTCGCATATTAAGTCAGCTTCATTCTCACCTGGCAGGGAATGGCCCGACGCGTGTTGTGCGACCGGTTTACCTGTCCCCGGGCGCGATGTTTCTGGTCACCGAGTTTATCGACCGGCCCACCGCTGTTGATGTGATCTACAACAGCACCGACGACAAGCAGGTCGCGCAGGTCTATCGCCGGGCGGGTGCCTGGTTGCAGGACCTGCACAACTATCGACCGGCCAGGCAACAACCTTTCTGGCCGCAATGGATGATGGAGCGTATTCGCGACTCGTCCGCTACCATCCTTCCCGACATCCGGCCCGATTATCAGCGTATGATGAATATCATGCGCGCCGATGCGACCCATCTCAGAGGTCAGCCCGATCTTGAGGTGTTTTCACACGGCGACTTTCACGGGATGAACCTGATCCTGGGCCATGGCGCGGCAATCGGGTTGGATTTCACCGAGGCGCGCGACAAGCTGGCAGTCTATGATATCGTCGATTTCCTCAAGGCCGACGTGTTCAGGGCCGGAGAGACGCCGGAAATCGATCGAAGCGGCATCCTGAAATGGAACAAGCAGATGTTTTTTCGGCGCTACCGCCATCCCATCAATATGGATGTTCTGGACTTCTGCATCCGCGGACGTCTGCTGCGCGACTGGCTGTTGCTGCGCCAGCAGAATCAAACATACAGCGAATTCGAACAACGCCGCGCCGACCGATTAGAGCTCCGCCTGAAGCAATCCCTCACCGAACCGCTGATCTGAGATTTACTCACTCTGATGAGCGTTCACCTTTGGCCAGCAGACGTTGTCTTAGAATACGCCGCATGGGCCTTGGCGCCGTTTGTAACACGTTTCGAAGCCGGCGCCTGTTATAGGCTTTTTCTCGGCTATCCAACCGTGCGAGAATTGTCTGGAATGGCACAACCGGGTGGAACAATCTGCGCTCATCCGGTTTGACCTGCACCGCTTCGAACAAATGCGGCGGATTGGTGCTGAAGGTCTCTTCCGGCACCTGTTCGGGAATCACATCTTCAAGCCGTGCATACGAAAAGCCACGGCCAACCACGGCCCCGGCCAAAACCGCCTCGTCGTTCAGAGTAGCATCGGGCAATTCCCGCATCTGCTGCACGCGAATTTCCTTCATCGCGGCAACCACCTGCGGTGTCACAGCCGTCAATGGGAATATGCAGCCCCACTGAGGATCGACGCCAAAATGAACCAGCATGTTTGAGAATCTGCGCCGATCATTATTCTTGCCAAACCGGGCAGCGATAGCTTGTGCAGGATAGGTACTCAGCGCATGCACCAAGGTGTCAACTCCGAGTGGCGGCACAAACACATCAGATTCAACCATGACATAGCGTGCATAATCCGGCTGCTTTGCAGTTGCCAGATAGTAGCACATGTCACCGCACATCCAGCGCCAGTTTCTTGGCAAATCTTCCAAACCAAGCGGCGCTAACGCTGCCTCATCCAGCGATAATTTCAGAAACGGATCGCAGTCGACCGGGCCGTCCTGTTCATCCACGACAATGGCGACTGTGACACCAGCCGACGCCAGTGTCGTCGCCAGAAGGCGCGCCATCTCGGGGAACCCTCTGGTTCGGACGAGAAACAGGGTTTCATCCGCGCTCGTCACTGCCTTGCCACCCTGCCCCGCGTTAATGGTTTGCGCGCAGCCAGCCCGCCGGTCGCGCATTGTTGTGTTCGCGCTGTCTTATCGACTGCAAGGCCACGGCAGTCAAACAAAAGAAACCCGGGCAGCATGTGCTGCCCGGGTTCGAATTACCGACATGTCGCGAAGGGCTTATTCGCCCGATGCTTCCGCAACATCCACGGTCACGCCAGGGCCCATGGTCGAGCTCAGCGCGATTTTCTTCATGTAGGTGCCTTTGGCGCCCGACGGCTTGGCCTTGGCAACAGCCGAGACGAATGCACGGACGTTTTCGGCCAGCTTGGCTTCGTCGAACGACGCTTTGCCAACACCGGCATGCACAACACCGCCTTTTTCCGCCTTGAACTGAACTTCACCCCCCTTGGCTGCTTCCACGGCCGCTTTCACGTCCATGGTCACGGTGCCAACCTTGGGGTTCGGCATCAGGTTGCGGGGGCCCAGAACCTTACCCAGACGGCCAACGATTGGCATCATGTCCGGGGTGGCAATGCAGCGATCGAAATCGATGGTGCCGCCCTGAATGGTTTCCATCAGGTCTTCTGCGCCAACGATGTCCGCGCCTGCTTCTTTCGCCTCATCCGCCTTGGGGCCACGAGCGAACACAGCAACACGCATGTCTTTGCCGGTGCCGTTCGGCAGGCCGACAACGCCGCGCACCATCTGGTCTGCGTGACGGGTGTCAACGCCCAGGTTCATCGCGATTTCGATGGTCTCGTCGAATTTCGAGGTTGCGTTGGCTTTGACCAGGGCAACAGCTTCGTCCACCGACAGGTTTTCCTTGCCAGCGACAGCTTCGCGCGCAGCGCGGGTACGTTTACCGAGTTTTGCCATCTTACTTCACCTCGATGCCCATGGAGCGGGCCGAGCCCAGGATGATCTGCATTGCGCCTTCGACGTCGTTGGCGTTCAGATCTTTCATTTTGGCTTCGGCGATTTCGCGAACCTGCTTCGAGGTCACGGTGGCCACGGTCTCACGACCAGGGTTTTCCGCGCCGCGGGGGCGGTTACGCTTGCCAACCGGCTTCAGACCAGCCGCTTTTTTCAGGTAATAAGACGCGGGCGGCGTCTTGATGTCCATGGTGAAGGACTTGTCCTGATAATAGGTGATCACGGTCGGGCACGGCGCGCCGGGCTCCATGTCTGCGGTCTTGGCGTTGAACGCCTTGCAGAATTCCATGATATTGATGCCGCGCTGACCCAGCGCCGGACCAACTGGCGGCGACGGGTTCGCCTGACCTGCAGGAACCTGCAGCTTCATTGTACCAGCAAGCTTCTTGGCCATTTGGTTTTCCTTTCAACTTAGGTGAAACGCGTTCCACCCAGATTATGTTGCGTGGTCCGGTCCGGGATCGCGATCCCGGCAACCTCCCACGAGAGAATCTCGCCCGAAGACGATAGAGGCGGCGTTTATAGGGGAATGAGGGGGTTGGCAAGGGGCTGGCCCGACCCGGAGACGCGCATTCGAATCGTGCCCCGTTGAGTTTTGCCAAACTCGATGAGAGCCCAAAGCTGCGGGCCATGAAACAGACGCCCTGAACACCCCGGCAAGATCCTAAAATATCTGGATAAACCGGCGAGATGAGCGGGCTCCGGCCTTTGAGCCACATTCGCACGCGTGTCTGTGCTATAGTCCATTAAAACAGGTATTTGTAGTGGAGGTTAATTATGTTCATTCGATTGGTAGTAACGCTCGCTATCGCACTCTCTTTCACAACGTCCTCTCCTCAGAGCGCTCGCGCGGACGCGGGAGAAATCCTGGGCGGTGCCGTCGTTGGCGGGGTTATCGGCTACGCAATTGGCCGGGATCAGGAGAGAAAAAAACAGGCCCAGACAACAACGAGATCCACCCAAACCTACCGGTCGGGCATCCCATCGACCACCCAAGGGGCGCAGACCCAGACGGCGCTCAACTACTTTGGATATAATGCCGGTCGTGTCGATGGTCAGGTGGGCCGTGGCACCCGCTCGGCGATCGAGCGGTATCAGGTGTCTATGGGCTATCCGGTAAACGGATATGATTTCCAACCCTATCAGCGCGATTTCCTGATGCAGGCCTATTACTGGGCCACCAGCGGAGGTCAGGCTTCGACGCAACTGGCGGGGCAACCGCTGTTGATGGAGTATCGCCGGCAGATACAAACGGGATCAACGCTGGCTGTGGCACCGCAAGCGACTGCACCGGCCCCGGCGACCATACCCGTTGTGACTCAGCCGCAACCTGAGGCCGCCCCTGCACCCGAGCCAGCTGAAACCGCTTCCAGTAGTTTGCCCAGCCTGTTTTCTGGCGGCACCGGTGGGCCATCGCTGGCCAATCGCTGCAGCGGGGTGATGCTGCAGACATCAACCAATGGGGGCTATACGACCCTGTCCAACATGTCCGACCCGGATTTTGCACTCAGCGAACAGTTCTGTCTTGCGCGCAGCTATGCGATGGCGCGCGGAGAAGACCTGATGCAGGATATTCAGGGGCTGACGCCGGATCAGGTCAGCGCACAATGCGATTCGTATGGCGAGATGCTGGCACCGCAAGTCGACGCCCTGTCGATCACTTCAAAAACAGAGGCTGAATCTCAGGTCCGCAAACTGGCGCTGGAGTCCGGGCTGAGCCCTGCAGATCTGGCGGCGACGAGCAAGGTCTGCCTGTCCATGGGCTACCGTCAGGACAACATGGACACCGCAGTAGGTTCAGCGCTGATGCTGGTCGCGATGGGCGAACCCGCCTATGGAGAGCTGATCGGTCATCACCTGCGCGAAGGCTTCGGCGTGCAGAAACGCCGTGACCTTGCAACGCAGTGGTACGATGCGAGCCTTTCGGCATTGGATGCCGGATCGCCTGCCGTCTTCCTGCCGTCCCAGTCGGATCGCCCGCAACTGTTGCGCGCGGCCATGGTTCAAGCGCAATAGGGCGACGCGCCAAGCTGTATTGACCCCGGAAAGGTCGATTTAGAACGCCGCGGTGCGTGTTGCATCGCGGCGTTGTGTTTTTCGCGATGAACCGGACTATAATCTGCGCCAGACTTGCAGCCCCGCTCTGGTGCAGCCACAGCTTCAACCGACCCGACAATGTATCGCGAATGTGCTATGCAATCACCGGAACCGAACCAGGAACAGGACAAGATCGACGCTCTGATCGAGTGGATGGTTGATGGCGCCCGCCCGGCAGCAAATGCGGTCGATATCATCGAAGGTATATGTACGCGCCTGCTGGATGCCGGTGTCGCCATCGACCGGTTCGGTTTGTTCATCTGGACGTTGCACCCCAATCTGACAGGACGGCGTTTCCTGTGGAAAGCAGGCGCAGGCGTCGACAGGGTCGACGCGCCGTCACAACTGTTTTCCGAGGCGATCTATACCGAAAATCCGCTTCCGCACGTGATCGAGCGTCAGCAAACCATCCGCCGCCATCTGGAACACCCCAACTGCCCCGAGGATTACATCATCGTAGGCGAATTGCGCGAACAGGGGTTCACCGACTATCTGGCGCAACCGCTGATCTATATCAACGGCGATACCCATGTCTGCACCTGGTCAAGCGCCGCGCCCGGCGGGTTTTCAAAGCGGGATCTGGCGATTCTGAACCGGGTTCGCGGCCCGCTCGCACGCCTGACCGAGGCGTATATGCTGCGGCTCGACGCGACCTATCTGCTGTCGACCTATGTCGGCCATAACAGTGGCGCGCATATTCTGGAGGGAAAGGTGCATCGCGGCGATGGCAGCAAAATCGAAGCGGTCATCCTGTTTGCGGACCTCAAGGGATTTACCCGCCTTTCAAATTCAGTATCCGGTGATGCGTTGGTCCGGCTGCTGAATGACAGTTTTGATTGCCTTGTCCCTTCGGTCATGGATCACGGCGGAGAGATTCTGAAATTCATGGGCGACGGCTTTTTTGCGATCTTCCCAACCAGCGCGGATCTTCCGCCCAACGTACAGATCGAAGCCGCCATCGCAGCGGTGCGCGAAGGCCTGAAATCGCTGAGCACAGCCGACTTCTCCCACAAACTGGGCGTGCGCACTGCAATTCATCATGGTCGCTTCCACTATGGCAATATCGGAGGCGGGGATCGGCTGGATTTCACCGCCATCGGCCCGGATGTCAATCTGACGGCAAGACTGGTATCTGCGGCCACGGACCTGGAATGTGACCACGTCCTGTCCGAAACCGCTGCAGCGTTTCTGCCGGAACTCTGCGAACCGGTCGGAACCGTGTCACTCAAGGGGTTCGGCGAAGATCAGACCGTTTGGCAGTTGAGCACGCCCCAAACGTAAAAAAGGGTGCCCGTAAGGCACCCCATCCGATGGTTCTAAAGGAACCGATCAGCTTTGCTTGGTCACCTGCGTGAAGTCCAGTTCGACCGGGGTTTCGCGACCGAAGATCGAGACCGAAACCTTCAGCTTCTGGTTCTCGTCGTCCACGCCTTCGACCATGCCGTCGAAATCCTCGAACGGGCCGTCGTTGACCTTGACCTTTTCGCCGATCTCGAAGCTGATCATCAGCTTCGGCGCTTCTTCACCTTCCTGAACGCGGTTGAGGATCTGGTTCACCTCGGCGTCGCGCATCGGCATCGGGCGGCCCTGCGGTCCCAGAAAGCCGGTGACCCGGTTGATCGAGTTGATCAGGTGATAGCCCTGATCCGACATTTCCATATGCACCAGAACGTAACCGGGCATAAAGCGGCGCTCGGTTGTGACCTTCTTGCCCCGGCGCACTTCGATCACCTCTTCGGTGGGCACCAAAACCTCGTCGATATCGTCCTCAAGGCCCTGTTCAGCCACCGACGTGCGGATCTGCTCTGCGATCTTCTTTTCGAAATTCGAAAGAACGCTGACCGAGTACCACCGTTTCGCCATGAACCTGTCGTCCTTGTTTGCCTTTGGGGCGGCTGAGCATGCGCCCCGCGTTGAAATTCAATTGCGTCACCCGGAATAAAAAGCGGCGCGCAGCCCGATTCGCCGCACGCCCATTCCGAATAGTCATGTCACCTACTCTGACATCGCAAGCTGTGCAAGGGGGCAGTGGCGTTTCCGCCTGCCCAACCGGCTTAGCCGAAGGCGCCCAGGATCAGTTGCAAGCCGCCGCGAATGCCCAGATCGACCAGGGCAAAGAATACAGCCGTCAGCGCCGCCATGATGAACACCATGACCGTGGTCAGCAGAACTTCGCGCCGGGTGGGCCAGACGACCTTTGCGACTTCGGCACGGACCTGCTGAATGAACTGGATCGGGTTTGTGGTGGCCATGAGGCGTATCTCTCTGCTAGCGGATGGGCCGGACATAACCGGGCATTGCGGCAATTTCAAGGGCGGTCAGGGCTTGGGCTTGTCGTCCCATTCGTCGCTCAGGATGCGGCGCGAGTCGCCCTCGGGGTCGTCATACTGGTTGGACCGGACCGTATAAATAAACGCCACCAGTCCGACGCCGCCCAAAAGCAGTGAAATCGGAATGAGATAGGCCAGAACTTCCATCGTGTTACCTCAGCCGCAATGCGTTCAGGGACACGGTGATCGACGAGGTCGACATCGCCAGCGCCGCGATCAGGGGTGTCGCGAGGCCCACAACGGCCAGCGGAACGGCGATCACGTTGTAAACGGTGGCGATGCGGAAGTTCTCGCGAATCCTTTTGGTCGCCTTGATGGCCGTATCGCAGGCATCCGAGATTGGTGACAGGTCATTGCCCAGCAGCACGATATCCGACGCCACCCGCGCTGCATCCAGCGCCGAAGCCGGAGAGATCGAAACATGCGCTGCCGCCAGAGCTGCCGTATCGTTCAACCCGTCGCCGACCATCAGAACACGGTGACCCTGATCGCTCAACGCTTGCACCTTGGCGGCTTTGTCCTCGGGCAGGGCTTGCGCGATCCAGCTTTCGATGCCCAGTTTGCCTGCCAGCGCCTCAACAGCACCCTCGGTATCGCCCGAGATCAGAAGGACCTCTTTGCCGGACTTGCGGAAGGCGGCAACAGCCTCGGCCGCACCTGCGCGCAAGCTGTCTGTGAAAGTAAAGCGCAAGGGCTGGTGCGATCCGATGGCCAGCCAAGCCGAGGTCTGCGCCCCATCCTCGCCACCGATCCAGGCGGCGCGGCCCAACCGGACGCGTTGATCGCGGTAAAGGCCCTCGGTGCCATAGCCCGGCACTTCGACCACATCGCGCAGGGTGGCGGGCTTGATGCCAGCTTCGCGCGCTGCTTTGGCAAGGGCGAGTGACAAGGGATGCGACGACGCCTCGGCCAGCGCCAGAGCCACTTCCAGATCGGCGCGGGAATGGTCGCCCAGATTGGTCAACTCAGGCGTGCCCGAGGTCAGCGTGCCGGTTTTGTCAAACACAACCGTATCGACCTCTGCCAGACGCTCCAACGCTGTGGCGTGTTTGATCAGCATACCGCTGCGGAACAGCCTCCCCGAGGCCGCCGTGGTCACAGCCGGAACCGCCAGACCCAGCGCACAGGGGCAGGTGATGATCAGAACCGCCGCCGCGATGTTCAGCGCCGTGCGGACATCGCCGGAATAGATATACCAGCCCAGAAAGCTGAGCGCCGACAGGATGTGCACCCCCGGCGCGTACAATTTCGCCGCCTTGTCGGCCAGCGATGTGTATCGCGACCGGCCCGACTCAGCGATAGCCACCAGATCGGTCATGCGGTGCAACGAGGTATCCTCTCCCACCGCCGTCGCGCGGATGGTCAGAGGCCCGGTCAGATTGACCTCACCAGCGCTGACGACCATCCCCTCCTGTGCGAATACAGGCAGTGTCTCGCCTGTCAGCAGGGACCGGTCGAGTTCGGATTGGCCCGAAACGATCTCTCCGTCCACGGGCATCCGGCCACCGGGGCGGACTAGGATCAGGTCGCCGACATTCAGCGCCGAAACCGCGATCTCCTCCTCAACACCATCGACCAGACGGGTGGCGCGGGGCACCTCAAGCGCGGTCAGTTCCTCAGCGGCGGATCGGGCAACGGCACGGGTGCGGTAGTCCAGATACCGCCCGGCCAGCAAAAAGAACGTCAGCGTCAGCGCAGCGTCGAAATAGGCGTGCTTGCCGCTGAGCGCGGTTTCCCAAAGTGATGTGACCAGCGCCAGCAAGATGGCCAGCACGATCGGCACATCCATGTTCAGGCGACGCACGCGCAGGGCGCTCCAGGCGTTGGCAAAGAAAGGCTGGGCCGAAAAGGCAATTGCGGGCAGCGCAATCGCCGCCGAAATCCAGTGGAACATGTCACGCGTCGCGTCCGTCGCCCCGGACCAGACCGAGACAGACAACAGCATCACGTTCATCGAGGCAAACCCGGCCACAGCCAGCCGCATCAGCAGGTCCCGCCCGGCCTTGTCCGATTGCGTGGCCGACAAGGCACCGGGGTCAAGCTCATGCGCCTCATAGCCCGCACGTTCCAGCACCGGGATCAGATCGGCGGCACGAATGCCCGGATCGGCTTTGATCATCGCGCGTTTGAGGGTCAGATTGACCCGCGCGTCTTCGACGCCGGGATGGGCGTTCAGTTCCCGCTCGACCGTGGCGATACAGGCCGAGCAGTGGATCCCCGGCAGCGACAGCGCAATCTGCGCGTCTTTGGGTGCCGCGCGCGCAGGCTCGGCCGGGGTTGCGAGGCATCCCGGGCAGGCCGCCGTGCCGGTGGGGGCGTGCACGGTCACCGGGTCACCCTTTCACATACAGCGGCACGCGCTGCGCAAACTCGGCCCCGTCCTTGGCCTTGGCGACCAGCCGGATGTTCCAGTTCCCCTTGCCCAAGGCCGCAGGGGCCGCATAGGCCAGACCATCAAAGGTGAAATCCGGCGAGAAATCGTCTTTCACATGGGTCGCGCGGCCAACCACCGCCTGCAATTCGGCTACTTCAACGGGTGCGCCGGTCGGATCGATAATACGCAGCACCAGCAGACCGCCGGTCACCTCGGCCTTGATCTCCCATCCCAGCGCCTGTTGCTCTTGCAGGCGTTCATTGAACTCCTGACTGGCGACGTAAGAGTTCTTGACCTCAAGCCCCGGGAAAGTTTTCACCGCACTATAGGCCAATATCAGATTCACCGTGATGATCACGCCAAAGGCTGCGACGAACACCGCCAATGCGTGTTTGCCGGTGAATTTTCGCTCTGCCATGCTCAGTTTCCTCGTCCGTTGAACGTGGTGTCTTTATACGCCCGCTCGCCGCTTTCAAGGTCTTCCACCCAGATGCGGACCGATGTGCTGTTCATAGCGGCCGGGCCGGTGTCCTTCGCAGCCGTGATGTAGACCCGCGTCAATTGTGCCGTATCCGCAGCGACATTGACAGTATCACCTTCAATGCCCTCAATTTCGATCTGCAACGACGGATCACCTGCCAGCGTCAATATAAAGGGCCGCTCTTCACCGTGCTTGTTGCGCAGGCGCACGTCATAGGTGTTGCGGATCGTGCCATCCGAAAGGGTGACAAAAGTCGGGTTCCGCACCGGCGCGACCGTCAGGTCGATATCCGAGCGGATGAACAAAGCGAACAGCAGTGCAAACCCGACCAGAGACCACAGCGCCGTATAAAGGATCGTGCGCGGTCGCAAGATGTGCTTCCAGACGTTTTTGGGCGGTTTTCCTGAACGTTCATTCGCCTCATCACTCAGCGCCATATAATCGATCAGGCCGCGCGGTTTGCCGATCTTGGCCATCATGTCGTCACAGGCGTCGATACACAGCGCACAGGTGATGCACTCCAGCTGCTGCCCATCGCGGATGTCGATGCCGACCGGGCAGACATTCACGCAGGCCATACAGTCGATGCAGTCGCCCAGCTCGGAATCCGCAGTTCGTTTCCCTTTGCCGCGAGGCTCACCCCGCCATTCGCGGTAGCCGACGACCAGAGTATCCTCGTCCATCATCGCTGCCTGAATACGGGGCCACGGGCAGGCGTAGATACAGATCTGTTCGCGGGCAAAGCCGCCGAAGAAAAAGGTGGTGGCGGTGAGAATCAGCATGGTGGTGTAGGCCACCGGATGCGCATTGCCGGTCACCAGATCGCGGGCCAGTGTCGGCGCATCGGCGAAATAGAACACCCAGGCCCCGCCGGTGGCGAGGCCGATCAGAAACCAGACCACCCATTTGGTCAGCCGCAGGCGCGCCTTGCGGAAATCCAGCTTTTTCTGCCGGTGCAGGCGCAGACGGGCGTTGCGATCCCCCTCGATCCAGCGTTCGACCAGAATGTAAAGATCGGTCCACACGGTCTGCGGGCAGGCATAGCCGCACCAGACCCGGCCCAGCGCCGAGGTGAACAGGAACAGCCCCAGCCCGGCCATGATCAACAATCCGGCGACGAAATAGAACTCGTGCGGCCAGATTTCGATCCAGAAGAAATAGAACCGCCGGTTGGCCAGATCCAGCAGCACCGCCTGATCCGGAAGGCTTGGCCCACGATCCCATCTGATCCACGGCGTGACATAGTAGATGCCCAGCGTCACCGCCATGATGATCCACTTCAGATTGCGGAACGGGCCGGACACCCTTCTCGGGAAAATCGGCTCTCTGGCGGCATAGAGACTGGGGGTGGGGTTGGAATCGCTCACAGGCTGGCTCCGCAACTGGCTTTTCTGAGTATGCCTTGTTCCAGAACACGGTGCGAGAGACTTTGACATGGGTCAAAACGCGCATCGTACAGACATCTTTTCTCGTTCTTGTTACCGCGCGCTGCGCGCTTCGCGTTTCAGCCAGTTGATGAATGTCTTCACGGATGGCCTAAGTGCTGATTTTTGTGTCACAATATGATATCCACGCGTATCAGGTTCGGCGAAAAGCTCGACGATGCGGCCCGCTGCGATATCGGCTTCGACGAATTGTCGCACGGTGACCGTGACCCCCTGCCCCGACCTCAGGCCATCCAGCAGAAGATTGCCCGGCAGCTGCGTGCGCCCCGCGCCGCGTTCGGGTCCGACACCGCGCTCGGTCAGCCATTTCGTCGCCTCAGTAGTGCCGATTTCCTCGAGCCAGGGTAACTGCGCAAGCTCTTGCGGGGACCAGTCTACTTTGCCCCCCAAGAGCGTGGGCGAGGCTACAATGACCATCGGTGTCTGCAACAACATCTGGCAATCTACCCCCGGCCAGCCACCGGCGCCATATCGGATGGCCACATCCACCCCGCCCGGGCGCAGGTCGACCACCTCGAAGGTCGGGTCCAGGATCAGGTTGACCTCGGGGTGCGCGGCACGAAAGCCCGGCAGGCGCGGCATCAGCCAGGACGCGGCAAAGGATGAGGTCAGCGAGACATGAACCGGGCGGTCTTGCCCCGAGCGGGCCA
Organism: Ruegeria sp. L12; assembly: GCF_056531745.1. Lineage (NCBI taxonomy): Bacteria > Pseudomonadati > Pseudomonadota > Alphaproteobacteria > Rhodobacterales > Roseobacteraceae > Ruegeria > Ruegeria sp. L12. Next base: position 156,395 of record NZ_JBQFMH010000010.1, on the reverse strand, counting down.
GATCACCCACCGCCGCCGCGATCGCGCCAAAGCCCAGATGCAGGGCACGGGCCAGGTGCTCTCCGTCACCGGTCAGGGTCAACGCCTTGCCCGAACGGTCCAGCAGCGCAACGCCCAAGTGCTTTTCCAGCGCGCGCAATTGCTGACTGATGGCGGCGTGGCTGACATTGAGCGCGGCACCGGCATCAACAACATTTCGCTTCTCGGCAAAGGCAGCAAAGGCTCTGAGCGCGGCCAGCGGCGGTAGGTTGAGCCAATCCATATGTAATTCCAACTTACATAATGAAACGGTTATTGAGTCGCATTTTGCGCCTCAAAGGTCAATCTTTTTAACAGAAACATCCTCGCACAGGAGCAACACCATGCTGACCGTCTTTGCCCGATCGTTCATGACCGTGACGCGGATCAACGCACCACATATTCGCGACGCACCTAAACCGAACCGCCGCAAATCGCGCTGGTTGCCCGAACATCACTGGTGGAGAGAACATCCGCGCGCGGCAGATCTGGACGATCTTTGAACCATATGGTTCTGCCGGTTCTGGACCCCGGCAACGCCAAACTCTATTGTTTGGAAAGTCGGCACCGGCTGTTCTGGAAACGCGCGAACAGATGGAACAGCCGGTGCCTCAGCCTTCGGGCGGGTGACCGCCCGGAGGTGTTCTTTTAACCCTTACTGACCGCCACCCAATTGGTGGACATAGGCAGTTACAGCGCGGATCTGCGCATCGGTCAGGCGGTTTTCCCACGATGGCATCACGCCGAAGCGGCTGTTGGTGACCGTCTCGGTCAGGGCCTCTTCGCTGCCACCATAGAGCCAGATCGCGTCGGTCAGGTTCGGCGCACCCTGGAAGACATCGCCCGTGCCGTCTTCGCCGTGGCAAGCCGCACAATTGTCTTCGAAGACAACCTTGCCTGCCTGGGCCGCAGCATCATCGGTCTGGGCGTTGGTCAGGGACATGACATACTGCACCACCTGAGTGATCTCGTCATGTTCGAGGATTTCACCAAAGGCCGGCATCTCGGAATAGCGCGCATCGTCGCTTTCTTCGTTCCGGATGCCATAGGCGACGGTGGTCTCGATGTCCTCAAGCGATCCGCCCCACAGCCATGCGTCGTCCAGCAGGTTCGGGAAACCTGGTGCACCCTGCGCACCCGAGCCGTGGCACTGTGCGCACCAGGTCCGGAATACGGCACCGCCTGCGTTCACGGCGTATTGCTGCAGCTCTGCATCGGCCGAGATCTCTTCCAGCGGGGTTTCGACCAGCTTGGCATTCCACGGTGCGTTTGCTTCTTCGAACGCAACCATATCCTGTTGCACCAGCTCGCGTGAGGACCAGCCCAGCACACCGGCGGTTGCCGATTGAACCAGAGGCCACGCGGGATACATGACCGTGTAGATCACACCCCAAAGGATGGTGGCATAGAAAGTCCACAGCCACCAGCGCGGCATCGGGTTGTCAAACTCTTCGATACCGTCCCAGCTGTGACCCGTTGTATTCGGATCACCCGGCTGTTTTTCAGGTGTCTTGCTCATGGCCGCGCCTCCTTGGATGTGGCGGGTTTGTCTTCATGCCGGAACGGGATGTTGGCGGTGTCCTTGTATTCCTTGCTGGCACCGGGGCGGAATACCCAGATCACGATGCCCAGGAAGAAGGCGAACAACAGAAGCAACATCCAGCTGTCCGCAAACTGTCTGAGGATTGTGTACTCTTCCATCACACTCTCCTTAGCGGCTTGCATCAGGCGTGAAGGTCGAGAAATCGACCAAAGTGCCCAGCATTTGCAGATAAGCGACCAGCGCGTCCATCTCGGTCAGGTCAGACTGACCATCGAAGTTCCGCACATTGACCTTGTCGCCATAGCGTTCCAGCAGCCCGTCATAGTCGCTGTCGGGGTCGGCCTGAGCACGGAAATCCGCCACTGCGTTTTCCAGCATCTCCTCGGTGTAAGGCGTGCCGACCAGCGCGTTTGCCGCCATGATGTCACCGATATACTTACCGTCCAGTTTGGTGTCTTCGAGGAAGCCGTATTTCGGCATCACCGATTCAGGCACCACCGATTGCGGATCGCGCATGTGGTCCACATGCCACTGGTCCGAATATCGGCCACCGACACGGGCCAGATCAGGCCCGGTGCGCTTGGACCCCCACTGGAACGGATGGTCATACATCGATTCAGCCGCCAGCGAATAGTGGCCGTAGCGTTCGACCTCGTCCCGCATCGGGCGGATCATCTGGCTGTGGCAGACATAGCAGCCTTCACGCAGATAAACCTCGCGCCCCGCCAGTTCGAGAGGGGTGTAGGGCCGCATGCCCTCCACCTTCTCGATGGTGTTCTCAAGATAGAACAGGGGTGCGATCTGTACGATGCCGCCGATGGTCACGACCAGAAAGCTGAAGATCAGCAGGAGGGTCGCGTTGGTCTCGAGGATCTTGTGTTTGTCGAGAATTGCCATTGCTCCGGCCCTCCTTATTCAGCCGGGACCGCAACGGTCAGGCTGGCCTCTTTGGCCGGCGCTTTCCGCACAGTCATCCACAGGTTGTAGCACATGATCAGCGAGCCAGCGAGGAACATAACCCCACCCAGACCACGCACTACATACATCGGGAACTTGGCCGCCACGGTGTCGGCGAACGAGTTCACCAGGAAGCCGTTGGCATCCACTTCGCGCCACATCAGGCCTTCCATGATGCCGGTCACCCACATCGACGCGGCGTAAAGCACGATGCCGATGGTGGCGAGCCAGAAGTGCCAGCTGACCATCTGCAGCGAATACAGACGCTCGCGCTTCCACAGGACAGGCACAAGGAAGTACAGCGCACCAAAGGTGATCATGCCGTTCCAACCCAACGCGCCCGAGTGCACGTGACCAATGGTCCAGTCGGTGTAGTGGCTCAGTGAGTTCACCGCGCGGATCGACATCATCGGGCCTTCGAAGGTGGACATGCCGTAGAAGCCGACCGAGATCACCATCATCCGGATCACCGGGTCGGTGCGCAGCTTGTCCCACGCGCCCGACAGGGTCATCAGACCGTTGATCATACCGCCCCAGGACGGCATCCACAGGATCACCGAGAACACCATGCCCAGCGTCGAGGCCCAGTCAGGCAGCGCGGTATAGTGCAGGTGGTGCGGACCGGCCCAGATATACAGGAAGATCAGCGCCCAGAAGTGGATGATCGACAGCTTGTAGCTGAATACCGGACGCTCGGCCTGTTTCGGGATGAAGTAGTACATCATGCCCAGGAAGCCCGCGGTCAGGAAGAAGCCCACAGCGTTGTGGCCGTACCACCACTGGATCATGGCATCCTGAACACCTGACCAGACGATGACCGATTTCGAACCCCAGATGCTGACGGGCACGGTCATGTTGTTGACCAGGTGCAGCATGGCGACGGTGACGATGAAGGCCAGATAGAACCAGTTGGCCACGTAGATGTGGGGCTCTTTCCGTTTGATGATCGTGCCCAGATATACGGCCAGATAAGCCACCCAGACGACGGTCAGCCACAGGTCGACATACCATTCCGGCTCGGCATATTCCTTCGACTGGGTACCGCCCAGCAGATAGCCGGTGGCGGCCAGAACGATGAACAGCTGATAGCCCCAGAAAACGAACCACGCCAGATTGCCACCCCACAGGCGCGCGGCGCTGGTGCGTTGCACGACATAGAACGAGGTTGCGATCAGCGCGTTGCCGCCAAAGGCGAAGATCACCGCCGAAGTGTGCAGCGGCCGCAGGCGACCGAAGTTGGCATAGCCCTGCGCCCATTCGAAGTTCAGCCCCGGAAAGGCCAGCTGGAACGCAATAAAGGTCCCCGCCAAAAACCCGACCACACCCCAAAAGGCAGTTGCGATCACGCCATAGCGGATCACGTCATCCATGTATTCTGCTGAGCGATCTACAAGAATATCTGGCTCATCGGTGTTTCGAAGCGTCCAGATGAACAACCCGGCGGCGATAATCATCACCAGAATTGCGTGCACCTGATACGCCAAGTCCCGTGCATAATTGGACCCGATCGCGGCGAACACCACGACCAGCCCAAGCACGATCAGCTTGATGTAATTTGACATATTGCGTCCCTTTGCCATGCCTCGTGCGATTCTTTATGCCACACGAAACCCTTTTTGACTGCATGCTGTAATGCAGCGAGGGCGCTTATGACGCTTTGATCTGCATCAAGACAAGCCTGTGTTTAATGTGACAGGTTTTTTGTCAGGAAACCGACGGGCGCGCTGCACAAGGCCGCGCTGAAATCATGAGGGCGACATGGCATATAAATCCCTACTGACGGTCATGACCGAAACCAGGCTGTCTCAGTCAGCTCTGGCACAGATGGTGGCGCTGGCCGAGGTGCAGGACGCCCATGGCGAGGCCCTGTGCCTGGGCGTCGACCGCAGTCAGACTGGGTATTACTACGCCGGGGCCAATGCGTTGATTCTGCAGGAAACCCTGAGCCGCGCCAATGCCGAAGCCGAAGAGGTTCTGGCCTGCGCCGAGGATTACCTGGGCAAATCCGGCATCCGCTGGTCAGCCGAGAATGGAGTGGCCCAGATCGCCGATATCGGGCGCCACGTTGCGCGCCGGGCACGATTCTCGGATCTGGTTGTATTGCCCCGGCCCTATGGCAAGGACCGCGACGCCGAGGCCGAACCGATCGTCGAGGCCGCCATGTTCGAAGGCCACGCTCCGGTTCTTCTGGTGCCGGACAACGCCGAACCGGTCAGGCAACCCGGTACCGTCATGATCGGCTGGAACGAAAGCATCGAGGCGATGCGAGCGATCCGTTGTGCCATGCCCTTCCTCAAACAGGCGGAACTGGCGCGAATCGTGGTCATCGACCCGCCGCGTCACGGGCCCGACCGCTCTGATCCCGGCGGAATGCTGTCGCAGATGCTCGCACGGCACGGTGTGAAATGTGAGATTGACGTGCTGAGCAAAACCATGACCCGCGTCTCGGACATTCTGAACCGCCACGCGGCGGACACCGATGCGGACATGATCGTGATGGGCGCCTACGGCCATTCCCGGTTCCGCGAAGCCATTCTGGGCGGAGCCACGCGCAATATGCTCGAGCAGTCGGAGATTCCGGTGTTTCTGGCCCACTGAGACACATTGAGGTCTTAACAAAAGTCGCCCTGACGTGGGGCGACTTTTGATGTTCAGGCCTTTCGGACTAAGCCGATCAGAAACAGCAATATCACCGCGCCCACGGTGGCAAAGAAAATCGAAGAAAACAGGCCCCCGCCAACCCCAAAGCCCAGCGCGGGAAAGATCGTGCCCGCCAGGAATGCGCCGACGACTCCGACGACAATATTGCCGATCAGGCCGAAGCCGCGCCCTTCCATGATCTTGCCGGACAACCACCCGGCTATCGCACCGATGACCAACATCGCCAACACACTGCTGAATACCATGGCTTGCTCCTGATTTTGTGGGGGTCGCGCCGACAGGGTGCGGCGTCAGACCAGAAATCCACCATCCGTGTCGTCGCCGGCCTCTTCCATCAGGCGGCCCATATCCGGGATGGTGACGTGACGTTTGGCCTCCAGCTCGATCACCCGGTCCTTTTTCAGCGCCGACATCTGACGGCTTACCGTTTCCAGCGTCAGGCCCAAATAATCCGCCATCGCCTCACGCGTCAGCGGCAGGTCGAATACAATTTGTCCCGCCATGCCGGATTGGTGGATCGACGCATCCCGCCGGGCGATGATCGACAACAGGCTGGCGATCTTCTCGCGCGCGGTCTTGCGTCCGAGAACAAGCATCCATTCGCGCGCCGCGTCCAGCTCGTCCAGCGTCATCTCAAGCAATCGCTGCGCGATGTGCGGCGTGGTCGTCATCATCTCTTCGAACGGCTTCTTGCGGAAACAGCACATGACCAGATCGGTGGTCGCGACCACGTCGTAAGGTGCAGAATCACGGCCCGGACGGCCAACGAAATCGCTGGGCAGCAACAGGCCCACCATCTGCGTGCGGCCATCTTCCATCGTTTGCGTCAGCGAAGCGATCCCGGACACGACGGAGCCCACAAAATTCATCGGGTCGCCGGACCAGATGATATTTTGGCCAGCTTCAAAGCTGCGGTAATATTTAATGCTTTCAAGCTCTTCGAGCTCGTCTTTTTCGCAATGAGCACACACCGCCCGATGACGGATCGGGCAGTCCTGACAGTTCCCATGCTCAACAAAAGCTTTTACATTCATCCGCGCGCCCACTTGATCTCAGTCAAAGTATCGAAGCAATCCCTGTTATAGCTCTAGCGCCATGACAATCAAAGCTCAATTGGCGCGGCTTGGACTATTTGACGCGAAGGTACCGCGTTATACAAGCTATCCGACCGCCCCCCATTTCAACAATGATGTGGGCCCCGACCTGTACGCAGACTGGATCTCCGGCATCGCGCCCGGCAGCTCCATCTCTCTATATATCCACGTCCCGTTCTGCCGCAGGCTCTGCTGGTTCTGCGCCTGCCGCACGCAAGGCACCCAGACCGACAACCCGGTCATCGCCTATGTGGATGTGCTAAAGGCCGAGCTTGACCTGCTGGCCGCGCGCCTGCCTCAGGGTGTGACTCTGTCCCGCCTGCATTGGGGCGGTGGCACACCGACCCTGCTGAACCCCGATCTGATGCGCGATCTGGCGTCGCGAATCCTGGAAGTGGTTCCTTTGGGTCCGGACGCCGAGTTCTCGGTCGAAATCGACCCCAATGAGATCGACGAGGCGCGGCTGCACGCGCTGGCCGAATCCGGCATGAACCGTGCCTCGATCGGAGTGCAGGATTTCGATGACGAAATTCAGAAAACCATCGGGCGCATTCAGGGCTATGACGTCACCCGCAATGCGGTGGACATGATCCGCGCACGTGGCATCACCAGCCTGAACGCCGATATCCTTTATGGTCTGCCGCATCAGACCAAGGCGCGAATGACGGAAAGCGTGCAGAAGCTGCTGTCGCTGTCGCCAGACCGCGTAGCGCTTTATGGTTATGCGCATGTTCCGTGGATGGCCAAGCGGCAACAACTGATCCCATCGGACGCGCTGCCCACGCCGGAACAACGTCTGGAACTGTTCGAGACCGCCCGCCGCCTGTTCCTGTGGGACAAATACGCTGAGATCGGCATTGACCATTTCGCGACGCAGGATGATGGCCTGACAAAGGCGCTGAACGCCGGGCGGCTCAAGCGCAACTTCCAGGGCTATACCGACGATCAGGCGGATGTTCTGGTTGGCGTCGGGGCCAGTTCGATCTCGCGCTTCCCGCAAGGTTACGCCCAGAACGCCTCGGCCACGTCGGCCCATACCAAGGCCATCCGCAACGGACAGTTTTCGACGGCGCGCGGGCATCTGTTCAAGGGGCAGGACGTGCTGCGTTCACGCCTGATCGAAGCGCTGATGTGCGATTTCCAGATCGACACGGCGGAAATTCTGCGCGATCACGACATCTCGGCCCGCGAGTTGCAGCAGATGTACCAGTCGACCAACGCCGCGTTCGAAAATCTTCTGCAGATCACCGATAAAGGGCTGTTCATTCCCCCGGAAGCCCGCGCACTGACCCGCATGATTGCCCGGAACTTTGACGCCTATGACCTGAGCAAGGCAGGCCACAGCTCGGCGATTTGACGCTTTTGGGCCGGTCGGTCGCCTGACCGGTTCCTTTCGAACCTGCATGAGGGGCTTGACGCCCGCCTCTGGTTTTCTCCACACTTGAAGGGTGGAGAGCCGCATCTCTCCGCCGCCTGAGGCAGGCCGAGTACCAGACAGACCCGTACCGACGCATTCGCGTCGGACAGCCCTTTTCGTGCAGCCAAGTTGCAACTGAAAGAGGGACAGCACCCATGCGCGTTTTCACCGTCCTCGGCCCCAGCCAATCGGGCAAATCCACCTTGGTCGAAGCGATCAGCCGCCTCGACGGGCGGCCCACCACATTCGATATTGCCGGAACCGTGCATCTGCACGGTTTTTCTTACTTGGACGAGCCATGGTGTGCGGTGGACGTGGACGGCGGCGGCGATTCATTGGCCTATGTCGGCCCGGCCATGGCCATCTCGGACGCGGCCGTGGTCGTGGTACCGCCCGACCCGGACGCCGCCGTGCTATGCGCCCCGTATCTGAGGTTGGTTGAAGAGGCAGGCATTCCCTGTTTCCTGTTTATCAACCGCATAGACAGCCCCAATGGCCGCATCCGCGACATTGTTGCCGCGCTGCAGACCTATTGCACCCATCACATCGCCCTGCGTCAGGTGCCGATCCGCGACGGCGAAAGTATCATCGGTGCCGTCGATCTGATCTCGGAACGTGCCTGGAAGTATCAGGAAGGCCAGCCCTCAGCCCTGATCGAGTTGCCGCAATCGGTGGAAGACCGCGAACAGGAAGCGCGCACCGAACTGCTGGAGACCCTATCGGATTTCGACGATAACCTTCTGGAGCAACTGATCGAAGACAAACAGCCCCCCAGCGAAGAGGTCTATGAGCTGGCTGCGCAGGTCTTGCAGAACCACCAGTTGATCCCCGCCTGTCTGGGCGCGGCCAGCCATGGAAATGGTCTGACCCGGCTGATGAAAGCGCTGCGGCATGAGGCGCCGGAATTCAACATCGCGGCGGACCGGGATGAGGCCGAAGAAAACGCACGTGCCATCGCGGGCTTTGCCGATGTGAAAAAGCATATCGGCAAGATCACCGTGTTGCGCGGTCTGGGCGACGGGGTGAAAGCACACGAAGCTCTGGGCGGCGAAACCGTCGGGAACCTGACCACGCTGGACGCCAAGACCCAGATCGGTGCGCTCGAAGCCGGACAGATCGGTCTGGCCGTGAAATCCGACCATCTCAATCCCGGTTTCATCTATGACAGCGCGGCGGCAACGCCGCTGCCGGAATGGGCCTCTTCACATCCCGCCGCGCATCGACAGGTCGTCTCGCCTGCGCATGAGCGCGATGATGTGCGATTGTCAAACGCGCTGTCCCGTCTGGTCGAGATCGATCCCGGCCTGCATCTGGAACAGGACGAGTTGAGCGGTCATTCCATTCTGGGCTCGCAAGGTCCGCAGCATATGCGGCGCGTTAGCGCCAAGCTGGCCGAAGATTTCGGTATCGAGATCGAGGCCGAGGCCGCCGGAACCGCCTATCGCGAAACCATCCGCACCAAGGTCGATCATCGCCATCGCCACCGCAAGCAATCCGGCGGTGCGGGGCAGTTTGCCGATGTGGTGATATCCATCGCTCCGCTGCCGCGCGGCTCAGGCTTCCAGTTCGAAGAGGTGGTCAAAGGTGGTGCGGTGCCTCGCAACTATATCCCTTCGGTGGAACATGGCGCCAAGGACGCACTGGTCGAAGGGCCTGAAGGCTTCCCTGTCGTGGACGTCAAGGTGACCCTCAGCGATGGTAAACACCATAACGTCGACAGTTCCGATTATGCCTTCCGCACCGCCGGTAAGAACGCCGTGCGCGAGGCGCTGCCCGAGGCGAAACCGGTCGTCCTGCAACCGATCCTGAACGCCGAGATTCATCTGCCGTCAACCTTTGTCGGCGATCTGGTGCCGACGATCAGCTCGCTACAGGGTCAGGTGCTGGGTTTTGAGGGCAACCCCAACGCGTCGGGCTGGGAGATTTTCAACGCCCAACTTCCCGCGGTGGCTCAGGACGAACTGCACCGGACGCTCGCCAGCGCCACCCGCGGCACCGGTTGGGTCAAACTGCAATTCGACCATTATGAAGAACTGCGCGGCCCCGTTCCGAAGTCAGCCGACCGTGAGAAGGCCAACGCCTAAGCAAAATCGTGAATTGCAGAAGGAGTTTGGGAGGATCGAAGGCGCTAGCAGTGTCTTCGCCTCCATCTTTGCATATCTAAAGCTTTGTTTTGAGCCAATCCCAAAGGGGTTTCGCAAACAACACCAAAAAGATAGCGATACAGAGACCAACTTGAGCTTTTAAGGACACCCAGAATTCTTCGCTCATGAAGGCAATCATGCAAGAGACGCCAACGAAGAATGCCTTTCCCACATAGTCATTTCCTTGCTCTTTCACGCTACCCCGCCGCCGCAATCAGTTCACGGGTGTAATCGGTTTGGGCGTTCTCGAACAAGTCTTCGGCGGCACCCATTTCGACCACATCGCCGTTGCGCATGACAATCACGTTGTGGGACATCGCGCGCACGACCTTCAGGTCGTGGCTGATGAAAAGATAGGCCAACCCGTATTTCCGCTGCAGGTCGCGCAGCAGATCGACAATCTGCACCTGCACGGTCATGTCCAGCGCACTTGTCGGCTCGTCCAGAACCAGCAGCTTGGGCCGCAATACCATGGCGCGCGCGATGGCGATACGCTGGCGCTGACCACCCGAGAATTCGTGCGGGTAGCGATCCATCGCGGCGGGGTCCAATCCGACCTCGGTCATCACTTCGGCCACCAGTTCACGCGGGGCGCGGTGGGGGTCGATCTTATGGATCGCCAACCCCTCGGCGATGATCTGCATGCAGGTCATCCGCGGGCTGAGGCTGCCGAACGGGTCCTGAAACACGATCTGCATATCCTTGCGCAATCGGCGCAGTTCACGCGTTGACCAGCGACGCACATCCTGATCGCGGAAAGTGATCCCGCCTTCGGACGCGATCAGCCGCATGATGGCCAGCGCAAGCGTCGTCTTGCCCGAGCCGCTTTCACCAACAATCCCCAACGTTTCCCCGGCGCGGACGCTGAGCGTCGCGTCGTTGACTGCCTTCACATGGCCGACGGTCCGCTTCAGAAATCCGCGCTGGATCGGGAACCAGACCTTGAGGTGATCGGTGCGAGCCACCTCTTCGGCGTTCATCGCAACCGGATCAGGGTGGCCCGAGGGCTCTGCGGCCAGCAATTTTTGCGTATAGGGGTGCTGCGGATTGTCGAAAATCTCGGTGGTTACCCCGGTTTCGACAATTTCCCCGTCTTTCATCACACAGACCCGGTCGGCGATGCGGCGCACGATGCCAAGGTCATGGGTGATGAACAGCATCCCCATATTCTCGGATTTCTGCAGCTCGGCCAGCAGTTCCAGAATCTGCGCCTGAATGGTCACGTCCAGCGCCGTCGTAGGTTCGTCCGCGATCAGGATATCCGGCTTGTTGGCCAGTGCCATTGCGATCATCACACGTTGACGCTGCCCGCCCGACAGTTGGTGCGGATAGCTGTCCAGACGATCCTGCGGGTCGCGGATACCGACCTTGGTCAACAGCTCCACAATCCGGTCCCGCGCGTCGCTGCCCGACACCCCCTGATGCAACGCCAGCGATTCCGCCATCTGTTTCTGGATCGTGTGCAGCGGGTTGAGCGAAGTCATCGGCTCCTGAAAGATAAAGCTGATGTCGTTGCCACGCACATCCATCAGCCTGTCTTCGGACGCGCCGATCATCTCTTGCCCGTCATATGTGACCGAGCCCTCGACAATCGCGCTGTCCCCCAGCAGCGACACGGTGCTGAGCGCGGTGACGGATTTTCCTGACCCGGATTCACCCACCAGCGCCACCGTTTCTCCCCGATCAACGGTGAAGGAAACGCCTTTTACCGCCGCCGAAACCTGCCCATCCTGCCGGAACGAGACCTTGAGGTTGTTCACATCCAGCAGGCTCATGAGAAGGTCTTTCTAGGATCAAACGCATCGCGCACGCCTTCGAAGATGAAGACCAGAAGCGACAGCATGATGGCAAAGGTGAAGAAGGCGGTGAAGGCCAGCCACGGGGCCTGCAGATTCTGTTTCGCCTGCAGGGTCAGCTCGCCCAAAGATGGGGCCGACGAAGGTAGACCAAAGCCCAGAAAGTCCAGCGAAGCGAGACCGCCGATGGTGCCGGTGACGATGAAGGGCATGAAGGTCAGCGTGGCCACCATCGCGTTGGGCAGCATGTGGCGGAACATGATGGTCATGTTGCCCACGCCTAGCGCGCGGGCGGCGCGGACATATTCCAGATTGCGCGCCCGCAGGAATTCGGCGCGCACAACGCCCACCAACCCGGTCCAACTGAACAGGATCATCAGAATCACCAATAGCCAGAAACTTCGCCCGAGAATCGCAAACATGATGATGATGACGTATAGCGACGGCGTCGCCGACCATATCTCGATGATGCGCTGGAAGATCAGGTCCAGCCAGCCCCCGAAAAAGCCCTGAATGGCCCCGGCGAAAATCCCGATCAGACTGGCCACTCCGGTCACCAGCAAGGTGAACAGGATCGACAGGCGGAAGCCATAGATCACGCGGGCCAGTACATCGCGCTTGGTGTCATCCGTGCCCAGCAGGTTCTGGCCATTGGGCGGCAGCGGTGCCGCGCCCGGACGATCCACGCTGGTGTTGAAGGAATAGGGGATCAGGGGCCAGATGGCCCAGCCGCGTTCAAAGCCTTCGGCCTCGAATGTGCCGGCCCTGATCTCGTCAATTATCCCTTCAGGGTCGTCAAAACACTGTTCCAGACCCCCGCTGTCGATCAGGCACATAACCTCGGGGTCGCGATAGATCGCCTCGGTCTGGAAATCGCCGCCGAATTCGGTCTCGGCATAGAAGTTGAAGACCGGCGTGTAGAATTCGCCACGGTATTTCAGCAGGATCGGTTTGTCGTTGGCGATGAACTCGGCAAACAGCGACAGGCCAAACAGGATCGAGAAGATGATCAGCGACCAGAAGGCCCGCCCGTTGCGGCGGAAATTGCGCCAGCGGCGCTGGTTGAGGGGGGAAAGTGCCATCTACCCCTCCCGCTTTTCGAAATCGATGCGTGGGTCGACCAGCACATACATCAGGTCGCTGATGATGCCGACGACCAGCCCCATCAGACCAAAAATGAACAGCGTGCCGAAAATGACCGGATAGTCGCGCGCCACGGCGGCCTCGAACCCCAATCGGCCCAGGCCGTCCAGCGAGAAGATGGTTTCGATAATGATCGAGCCGCCAAAGAACACACCGATGAACACCGCCGGAAAGCCCGCGATCACGATCAGCATCGCGTTGCGGAAGACATGGCCATAGAGAACCTTGCCCTCGCTCAGGCCCTTGGCGCGGGCGGTCATGACGTATTGCTTTTTGATCTCATCCAGAAACGAGTTCTTGGTCAGCAGTGTCAATGTCGCAAAGGCCGAGATTGTCAGCGCGATGATCGGCAACGCTATATGCCAGAAATAATCGGTGATCTTGCCGAACAGGCTGAGGCTGTCCCAGTTATCCGAGGTCAGCCCGCGCAGCGGGAATATCTGCCAGTACGAGCCACCGGCGAACAGCACCAGCAGCAGAATGGCGAACAGAAAACCGGGGATGGCATAGGCCACGATGATGGTTCCGCTGGTCCATGTATCGAAGGTCGACCCGTCCCTGATCGCCTTGCGAATACCCAGCGGGATCGAGACCAGATAGGCGATCAGCGTCGACCACAAACCCAGCGAAATCGAAACCGGCATCTTTTCCACCACAAGATCGATCACGCTGATCGAGCGAAAATAGCTCTCGCCGAAATCCAGTGTCAGGTAATTGCCCATCATGCCGAGAAAGCGTTCGAGCGGCGGTTTGTCGAAGCCGAATTCCTTCTCAAGCTCGGCGATGAACTCGGGCGGCAGGCCTCGGGCACCGACATATTTGTCGTCAAAACCTCCGCCTGCAGGCTCGGCCCCTGCACCAGCATCGCCGCCACCGGCAAAGCCTGCAAAGACGTCGCCCTGACCTTCGATCTGCGCGATGATCTGCTCGATCGGCCCACCGGGCACGAACTGCACCAGCGTGAAATTGACGATCATGATGCCCAGCAGGGTCGGAATGACCAGCAACAGGCGTCTTAGAATATAGGCGCCCATGTTACCGCAGCGCGCCTTTCGCCTTCAGCGCCGCCTCTTTCTCGGGGTTGACCCACCACAGGTCGAGATGGCCCAAATTGAACGGAGGCAGATTTTCCGGGTATTCATACATGTCGTAGTAAGCTGTCCAATAATCCGCGACGTACCCATCAGGGATGATGAAGAACTCATAGCGCAGCACACGGTCCAGCGCCATAAGGGCCGCATCCTGTTCGGCCTGATTTGTGGTATCAAATGATGCCTCGATCACCGCATCTACCAGCGGGCTGGCAAGACCAGCCGGGTTGAACAGGCTGAACGCTGCCTCTTTCGAACCATACATCTGACTAAGCCCGCCACCCGTGGACAGGAAAGAACCGTAGCGGGTCGAATACACCATGTCGTAATCGCGCTCGCGCCGACGCAGGGTAAACTGAGATGGGTCCACCTTTTCCGCCGAGGCATCCACGCCGATGGATTGCAGGTTCTGCACAAAAGTCTCGATCATCGTTGCGGTCGATGTCGGAATGCTGGACGCATACGGGATGTTGACCTTGAGCGTCTGGCCTTCGGCGTTGCGGCGCAGATTGCCGTCACCCACGGGCCAGCCAGCCTCATCCAGCAGTTTCGAGGCTTTGCGCAGATTGCGGCGGTCATTCAGACGGGCCGGGTTGGATTCGTGAACCAGCAGAGCGGGTTCGGTCATGACCTCGGCGGGAACAACATCGCCCAGGGCTTCCAGAAACGCACGCTCCTGACCCTCTGGCGCTTCCTGAGCTTCAATATGCGTACCCTGCACAAATGAACTGCGCGGAGTGTTCAGACCAAACATCAGAGATTCATTGGCCCATTCGAAGTTGAACGCCAGCGCAATTGCCTTGCGCACATTCTTGTCGGCAAATTGCGGCTTACCCAGATTGAACACGAACCCCGACGGAGTCGGCGGGCTGCCATCCGCGATTTCATCCCGCACAACCGATCCTTCGCTCAACTTCGGGAAATCATAGCCCGAGGCCCAGAGCTTGGGGTCGTTTTCGATCCGCATGGTGTATTCGCCTGCCTTGAACCCTTCGAAGGCGGCGGTCTGGTCGGCGAAATACTCCACCCGGATGGTGTCATAGTTATTTCGACCTCGGTTGAAGGGCAGGTCCTTGCCCCAATAATCATCCCGCCGCTTGTAGACGATGCGGCGGTTGATATCGTAGCTGTCCAGCTTGTAGGGGCCGGACCCGACTGCAACCTCAAGCCGGGGTTCATCCAGACGGCGGCTTTCATCCGCCTCAAACCATGCCTTGGAAAACACCGTTGTCGACCCGACAGTCTCGATCAGGCCACGCCGCGTCACATCCGGGCTGAAGGTGAATTTGACGGTATGATCATCCAGCGCCTCGGCCCCGGTTACCATGCGACCGACCGCTTGCGCATAAGACGGAAGACCCTGTTCAATGAACAGCCGGTGACTGAACACAACATCCTCGGCGGTTACGGGCGTACCATCCCAGAATTTCGCCTCTGGGCGCATGTGAAAGATCACGTAATTGCGGCCCTCATCATATTCCATGCTTTCCGCCAGAACACCGTAATACTGGCCAACACTGTCTGCGGTCGACTCGATCAGCGAGTCATATTGCAGGGTGGTCAACGCCCCCGGCCGACCTTTTCGCGAGTATGGGTTCAGCGAATCGAACGTTCCCGACCCGGCCAACGACAACTCCCCGCCCTTTGGTGCATCGGGGTTCACATAGTTAAGATGCGGGTAATCGGCCGGATAATCCAGATTGCCGAAATAGGAATAGCCATGGCTGCGTGTGACGCCTTCTTCGGCGGCCAAAGCCGCATTGCCGCCAGATACCAGGATTGCCGCCGAAATCCCCAACGCCGCTGCCCAGGACTGAAACTCGGGCGGGCGCAATGCGGTCAGAAGGGATTTCATGGTGCTCTTCCTCTGGGTCATTTATCGTCTTCAATGTCGTGCAGGCCAGCTAATTGACCAATGCTTACTGTTGCAAGTTTAGAATGCGTGAACGCTTTGTGAAGTTCTTCTCAGACAAAAAATAAAGCCGCTGCACAGGGCAGCGGCTTTGAAACCTGCAATTCTGATCAGCCGATCAGTTGCCGATTGTCTGCAGATAGGCAATCACATCGGCACGGTCCTGCGGCTTTTTCAGGCCGGCAAAGCTCATCGAAGTGCCCGAGATATAGCTGCTGGGCTTGGTCAGGAAGGCATCCAGCGCTTCGGGCGTCCAGTTGCCGCCATGGGCCTGCATCGCGGGGGAATAGCCGGTGAAGCCGCTGGCCGAAGCCACAGGGCGGTCCACGATACCATAAAGATACGGACCAGTGCTGTTCGCGCCATCTTCCAGCTTGTGGCAAGCGGTGCACTTGCGGAACACTTTGGCGCCTTTTTCCGGATCGGCTGCGGCCAGCATATCTTCGAACACAACCTCTTCACCGTCAGCGCTTTCACCCGAGCTTTCGGTTTCGATAATATAGGAAGCCTCGGCAGAATGGCTGTCAGAGCTATAGAGGACATCCGCCCCCCATTTTGCCAGAAGAAGCACAAGAAAGGTGCCAAACAGGCCGGCTGCGGCCTTGGTAACTGTCATCGTGTCGAACATTTTGATCGCGAGTCCATTTCAGCTGTCTGCGGGGTGTCTAAGGCTTCCCCTGAGAAGAGGCAAGGTATAGACACCGCGACTAAACGCCCAATTCAAGAACTTGTTGCACGGAAACGACCAAATGACCAATCGTATTGCATTTCAGGGAGAACCCGGCGCCTACAGCCACGAAGCCTGCCGCAACGCGCGCCCGGATATGGACGCCCTGCCCTGCCGGACTTTCGAGGATGTGATCGAATCAGTGCGCTCGGGCGAGGCCGATCTGGCCATGCTGCCGGTTGAAAACACCACCTATGGCCGGGTTGCGGATATCCATCGTCTGCTGCCGCACAGCGGATTGCACATTATCGATGAGGCCTTTGTGCGGGTGCATATCAATCTGCTTGGGGTCCCGGGGGCAACGCTCGGCGACATCACCGAGGCGCATTCGCATCTGGTTCTGCTGCCCCAATGCGCCGGGTTTCTGAAACAACACAACATCCGGGGCCGCGTCAGCCCCGATAACGCCCGCGCCGCGCGCGAGGTGGCCGAGGCGGGCGAAATTCATTCGGCCGCGCTGGCCAGTGAACTGGCGGGCGAGATTTACGGGCTGAACGTTCTGGCCCGCCATATCGAAGATCACGGCGACAACACCACACGGTTTCTGGTGATGTCGCGCGAGACGGATATGTCGCGCCGGGGTGACCATGGCATGATCACCAGCTTCATGTTCCAGGTCCGCAACATTCCCGCCGCGCTCTACAAGGCGATGGGCGGATTTGCCACCAACGGCGTCAACATGACCAAGCTGGAAAGCTATATGGTCGACGGCTCGTTCACTGCAACGCAGTTCTATGCCGATATCGTCGGTCACCCCGACGACCGGAACGTACAGCTTGCGATGGACGAGTTGGAACATTTCACGACCAATGTCGAACTGCTGGGCGTTTATCCGGCAGCGCAACCACGCGGGTAAGGGCGCAGTCACCTATACCCCGTGCAGGTGTCGTTCTTCGATCTCTCGTGCGAAGTCGCTGAGGCGGGTCTGGAACTGGCGGCGGAAACGGGATTGGCCCAGTTTCAGCGACTGCAACAGCAATCGCGCAGGCAGCGTCTTTGCCTTGAGAGAGGTCTCGACGCTTAAACGGGTGCGGCGTTGGGACAGCGCCAGCAGTTCGATCACGGAGTCCCCGTTCATGCCCTTGCTGCTGGCCTGAAATCGCATCAGAGAAGATGCTTCGCATTCGGTCAATACCACCGATATCTGGCGCGGTTTGCCCCGAATCTTAAGCTCGGTCTCCCACGCTGTGCCCGCCTGCGGCGCCCCCGACCCGGATACGCGCCGCACCTCGACCCCGCGGCGCAGGGCCATGCGTTCGAAACGCTCGAAATCGGTGATCATGGCGAACACCATCTCGACGGGAACTTCGATATCTTCCTGCGCTGAAAACTGCATCTTGGTTCTTTTCTGCCGCGAGTCGCCGCCAGTGTCTCGTTAGTCCAGCGTATCCGCA
Source organism: Ruegeria sp. L12 (assembly GCF_056531745.1). Lineage (NCBI taxonomy): Bacteria > Pseudomonadati > Pseudomonadota > Alphaproteobacteria > Rhodobacterales > Roseobacteraceae > Ruegeria > Ruegeria sp. L12. The sequence continues at coordinate 138,498 of NZ_JBQFMH010000010.1, read as the reverse complement.
AGCCAGTGTTGCAACAAAAAATGCGCAATCGCACCTTTGCGGGCCGGCAGCAACTTGGGGTGATCGCCCGCAAAGGCCTGCATCATCTCGCTCCGGCTGACCCAGATGGCATCTTCAATCTCAACCGGGTCGATCTGTATCTCGGACGACAGGGCCTTGCCCGCGCAGCCAAACATCAGCGAGGCCGGGAACGGCCAGGGCTGGCTGGCTAGATAACTGACTTCGCCCACGGGAACGCCTGCCTCTTCCATCACCTCGCGGCGCACCGCCGCCTCGAGCGTCTCGCCCGGTTCGACAAAACCGGCCAGCAACGAGTACATCCCCTCGGGCCAACCGGGTGAACGGCCCATCAGCACCGAGTTGCCATGGGTGATCAGCATGATCACCACCGGATCCGTACGCGGGAAATGCTGACCTCCGCACGTGGGGCAACTGCGCTGCCAACCGCCCTGAGAAATTTCACTGGCCGCGCCGCACCGGGCACAGAAGCGATGCGTTTCGTGCCAGCCGATCACCGCCTTGGCCGTTGCCGCAAGCTCGGCGTCGCGCGGGCTGAGCCGGGTCATGATCCGGCGCAGTTCGGCAAACACGTGGCCCTCGGGCAAGTCCGGGTGTTGTTGTTCGCTGCGGTCCACGAAGGCCCCGATATCAGACTGATCCAGACCTTCGGCTGCCCAGCCCGAAATATCCATGGCAAACAGCGGCGTGGCGTTGTCTGACAGACCCAGAAGGATCGGCTTTTCAATCACACCACCCGGGCCATTCTGCAAAATTCCATGATCCATCGCGATCAGCGCCAGTTTGTCCAGCGCTTCACCCTGCACCAGAATTTTACCGCGCCACAGCAACAGGCAACGCGCCCGTGGGTCGGCAAAGGCCTGCGCCAGCTTCTCGGGATCGCCCCGCAACAATCCCGCCCGGTCCATGCCCGAGCCGCCAAAAGTGACCTGTTCTGCGCGTTTCATGCCTGTTGTCCTCGCCTGCCGGGCCAAGGGCTGCCATTTCTGTGCCATGGGTGCAACGGATTTTGAGCAAACAAAATATTTTTGCCATGCCGCCGAAAGACCGCAGCAATGCCCCGGAATTTGCACTAAGTCCACCGCAAGGTGAAAAATCTGTTACGTTGACCGTCTGAAGTTGAAATTTTGAAACACGATAGTTTGGCGCGCCGGGCGTGGGTGCGCCCTTCCAAAGCAAAAGTCCGGATACTGGCGACATCCGACCTGCATATGCACTTGATGTCATTTGATTATTACGCCGACACCCCGGATGCCGACAGGGGCCTGACCCGGACCGCCAGCCTGATCCGTAGGGCCCGCGATCAGGCCCAGCGCGACAGTGCTTTGGTATTGCTGTTCGACAATGGTGATGCGCTGCAGGGTACGCCGTTTGGCGAATGGGCCGCAGAGGTCACCATGGATGCGCACCCGTTATCACAAGCGTTCAACGCTTTGGGCTATGATGCGGTCGGGTTGGGCAATCATGATTTCGGGTTCGGACTGGATCTGGTGAACCGGATCGCCGCACAAACCACCTGTCCCGTGGTGTGCAGCAACCTGCGTACAACGCAAGGGCCTCAGGGCTGGGTGCCTCATGCGACCCTGCAGCGGATGGTTTTGGCAAACGGGAAACAGGTTCCGATTCGCATCGGCATCCTATCGGTCTTGCCACCCCAGACGATGCAGTGGGAGGCACATATGTTGCAGGGCAAGGCAAAGGTCACCGACATTCTGACCGCGGCAGAGCAGACCGCGGCATTTCTTCGCCAACAGGGCTGCGACCTTGTCCTGGCGTTGGCGCATTCGGGGCTGGATCAGGCGGAGGCCGAAGCCGGGATGGAAAACGCGGTCATCCCGCTGGCCGCGCTGGATAATGTTGATGTGATTGTTGCTGGGCACACGCATCTGGTTCTGCCCGGCACGGCACATGAAGACATGCCTGATGTCGACCATGAACAAGGGCTGGTGCATGGCAAACCGGTGGTGATGCAGGGCTGGGGTGGCTCGCATCTGGGCGTGATCGATTTGACGCTGGAACAAGACGCCGGGCAGCGCTGGCGCGTCATCGACAGCCGGGCCAAGGCAACCCCGATCAAAACGGCGAACGGGCCTGTCACTGAAGACCCCAAGATCAAACAGCTGTTTGCCAAGGGTCATGAGGAAACGCGCAAACGAGTCTCTGCACCCGTGGGGTCAGTGCCCGTTACGCTGCACAGCTATTTTTCATTCTGTGCCCCCGATCGAGGACTGGCGTTGCTGGCGGCGGCTCAGGCCGCTGCGGTGCGATCCCACATTGCCGGTACCGAGTGGGAGGGGTTGACCATCCTCGCAGCCACGGCCCCCGCCAAATTCGGAGGCCGCGCCGGTCCTCGTTATTACACCCATGTTCCTGCGGGCGATGTTTCAATCCGCCACGTGGCCGATTTGCATGTCTTCCCCAATGAGTTGCGGGCAGTGCGGGTAACGGGCGCGCAGCTGCACGATTGGCTCGAGATGTCCGCTGGTGTGTTCAATCAGCTTTCACCCCATCGGCCTGCGCATCTGATCAACCCAAGGCGCGCAGGATTCAATTTCGACAGTCTGCATGGGGCGACCTATCAGATCGACCTGTCACAACCGGCCCGGTTCGATGCAGCCGGACGTCTGAAGGATTCAGCGCATTCGCGCATTCGATCCCTGAAGGTCAACGGACGGCTGGTGACGCCCGAGCAGGAATTTATCGTCGCGACCAACAATTACCGTGCCAATGGCGGGGGTCACTTCCCAATCGCCGCGCAGGTTTGCCCTATCGCTTTGCCCGCGCGGCTCATTCACCATGTGCTGCGCGATTATCTGGCGGGCAAACTGCCCCGGGACCCGCTGGAACAGGCTCCACGCGCGTTCTCTCTGACCCCGATGAACGGAGCGGAGGTCATTCTGACCACCGGCCCCGCCGCGCAAGCCTATCTGCATGAGCTGGCCGAATACGATCCGCAGGCTCTGCCCTTGGATTGCGATGGGTTTCTGCCCATTCAACTAACCCTCTGACGGGTTGCCAATATCATCCGACGCGCCTATATGAAGGGTCGAGAGGTTGGCGCGGGTGAGCGCCTCGCCAACCTGGTCAGGTCCGGAAGGAAGCAGCCACAACGAGTCCCGCTTGGGTCGATGTCCAGCCTCTCACTTGAACCAACCTATCAGCCGCAGGAGGGCTTTATGATTGTTGCAAAGACCCTTCGGGCAGCCCGGTTCTGATCCAGCGCGATTTTCTGACTGCCTGAACACATGACCAACGGATGCGCGATTGCCATCCGTCGGACACTCTGTTTCTGACCACAGGCAGACCAATGACTCTTTCCCTATCGGACTTTGGATGGTCCTCTCACTTTGCCGCACAACACGCGGCCGAACCCACATACACCCCGTTTCGCATCAGCGCCGTTCACCGCGACCGGCTGATCGGGCTTGGCCCGAAGGGCGAAATCCCGTTACACAGCCCCGACCACCCGACCGGCGATTATGCGGTCGGCGATTGGATTCTTGCGGACAGCGACAGTCGCGTGCGGCGCCTGCTGGACCGGCGCAGCCTGCTGCAACGCCGGGCGGCGGGCACCGGTGCCTCGGCACAACTGATCGCTGCGAATGTCGATGTGTTGTTCATCGTCAGTTCGTGCAATGCCGATTTCAGCCTGCCCCGGTTGGAACGCTATCTGGCATTGGCGCATCAGGCCAGATGCTATCCGGTGGTTGTCCTGACCAAGGCCGATACCTCTGACGCGCCAGAATCCTTTGTGCAACAAGCGCAGGCCATCGATCCGTTTCTGACGGTGCTGGCGATCAATGCGCTGGACCCAACGCAGATCGAACAGGTTCTTGCGTGGTGCCCAAAAGGGCAGACCGGCGCATTGGTCGGGTCGTCCGGTGTTGGCAAGACCACGCTGGCCAATGCCATGACCGGGCAGGATCAAGCCACGGCAGGCATTCGCGAGGATGATGCGCGGGGGCGTCACACCACGACGGCACGCGCCTTGCACCAGATGCGCAACGGTGGCTGGCGGATCGACACACCGGGCATGCGCGCTTTGCGTTTGCTGGATGCGCAGGACGGGGTGTATGAGGTTTTCTCGGACCTCATCGAGTTCAGCGCAAGCTGCCGGTTCTCGGACTGCCAGCACGACGCCGAACCCGGCTGCGCAGTTCAGGCCGCGATCCAGAGCGGTGCGCTTGATCCATCGCGGCTGGAACGATGGCGCAAGTTGCGACGCGAGGATCAGCGCAACTCGGAAACCATCGCCCAGTCCCGCGCGCGGGACAGAGCGTTCGGGAAAATGGTACGCGGCGTCATGCAGCAGAAAAAGTCCCGCAAGGGGCTGTGATACAACTGGTCCGGTCTGGTCAGTCGATCAGGCGGGGCCAGACAGCCGCGTTGCGTCGGGCAAAAGCACCGATATGCCCGACCATCGGCAACCCGAACTCCTGGGGCAACAACAGGTGACGACGGGCCTTCGGTCCATAGAGATCGGCAAGCCGCCATACGGCTTCGGGCGGCACCATCTGGTCATCCGCAAAGGCAAACAGATCGACGCGTCCGCCTGCAGTGGCCCAGCGCGCCTGTGGCAGCGTCTCTCCGATCTCAGGCAGATAGCTTTCGGGCGCGGTGCACCATTTGCGCCACTGCCAATAGACCGACGCGGGCAGGTCTTCGCCAAAACCGACCGCCTTGCCCGGCAGATATCCCAGCGCCCGGACCATCAATGGCGCATGGCCATACCAGAACAACGCCGCCAGCGCGCGATAGGGCCACGGATGATCCCCGAGCGTCACCAGGCCCGAACAGACACAGATCATCCGGTCGATCTGCTCGATATCCGATTGCACCGGCCCCAGCATAGATCCGAGCGAGTGGCCAATGCTCCACAGTTGAGCACCCGGAAAACGCCGCCGCATCTCGGCCCGCGCGGCGGGGATGTCGACCAGCGCCCAGTCCGCCATCGTCACTGTCGACGCCTTTTGCGCCCCGGTCAGTGAATGGCCGAAATCCCGGTAGTCATATGTCAGGCAGGCCATGCCGCGTTCCGCCACCAGCCAGCGCGCGAAATGCTGGTAATAATCGCGGGGCACGCCGGTGGCGCCGTTGATCACCACCACCGTTTCCGGCTGAGACGCGGGCAGGTACAGACGGGCGGACAGCATCGCGGGTCCGGCGGCAAACCGGAAATCCTCTGTCATGATGGTCTGTTGCGTGTCCAGCATGTGAACCTCTTGGCGTCGCGCATCACCTGAACTGATCAGTTCATTTGATCGATACCAAGTCAAGGTTGACGTGGCTGGACCAAAGGTCAGCCTGCGACTTTCAATCCGATTGACTCGGAATGCGGCGAACCGCTAGCGATGGCGTGATGGTTCTCGCGCCCTTATCCGGGGCCGGGATGAAAAGGGAACACGGTGCGGTTCTGCCCGGAAGCTGCCGGAACGAACCAAATCCGCGACTGCCCCCGCAACTGTAAGCGGTGAGCAATGCCGGAAGACCACTGGCCATATGGCTGGGAAGGTCGGCAAAGCGACGACCCGCAAGTCAGGAGACCTGCCATCGGAACCGAAACTGAATCTCGGGCGGGGTGTCCGGGCAGGTCCTGACGTCACAGCGCCGTCCTACCTGTTTCACGCCCTCGCCCTGCGCGCGGAGGGCGCATCTATGATCTGGAAGACCGACACACATGAATTCGCAGCGACCGTGTGCCAACGGACCAGCAAACCCTGCCCGGCTCTGGCGCGTATGGCGCGGGCGCTGACGCAGGCCGTCTCGACCGCGCGGCCAGTGACCACACCCGAGTTTCAGGTGGAAGGCAGCAGCGAACTGACCCATTGCGCGGAAGGCTGCACCGCCCGTTTTCGCGCCTGCCCTGATCAGGTGCGCGTGTTCTGCGGAACCGTTCCCGGGATCGAGACCGAGATGCTGGACGGTTATGCGGACATGATGTTCGGCACCTCATTCGCCACCCTACCCGCAGGGCTGCTGGCGAACCCGCCCTGCGCCATGCTTGAAGCGTCGGTGCTGGCCCCGCGCCCTCAGGTCGAGCCGCAGCATATGGCCTGCGCCTGATCTAACGTTGCAACGGGACCCGGGCCGGCGTAGCGGCCCAGGCCATCTGTCCGTCGGTTTCGACCGCGCAGGGGCGCAGCGCCCGCAGACGCTCCAGCGCTGTTTCGGGACGCTCGCCGCATTCGACCATCAGACGCAGCACAACCATACCCGAGCGGCCGCAACCGCCTCGGCAATGCACCAGAACCCGGCCTCCGCCGGACAGGGCCTGCCGGGCGGCCGCGCTGACCTGCGGCCAACGCTCCTCGACAGCTTCGGGCGGGGCGCCGAAATCCTCGATCGGAAGATGGACCCAGCGGCTCGCCCGGGCCTGTATGTCGGTCCCGAAATTGCGCGCGCCATCCTGCAGCATCTCAACTTCGGTGGTCATCGACAGGACCAGACCCGGCTTCCAGCCCGCGATCAGGTCCAGATCGCCGTCATAATCCCCTCCGCGCCCCGGCATCGACGTCAGGGCCAGCGTGCCCCCGCCAACCTGCAAGGCGTATATCACCAGTTGCGACATAAAACCCCCCATCAAACAAACCTATAAAAACTGGTCTTTGAAATCTGTCCGACCAGTGTAAGCCGCATCGGGTCGCTTTCCAAAATGAAAATCATCCGGGCGGGCGGTGGACGCGGGCAGCGGCGGCCTCTACGCTGCGGCAGAACTCGAATCCGCGAAAGCAGACATGACCGACACGCCCAGCCCCGCCTATCAGGTGCTTGCCCGCAAATACCGCCCGGAAACCTTTGCCGATCTGGTCGGTCAGGACGCCATGGTCCGCACGCTGAAAAATGCGTTCGAGGCGGACCGGATCGCGCAGGCCTTCATCATGACCGGCATCCGCGGCACCGGCAAAACCACCACCGCCCGGATCATCGCCAAGGGCATGAACTGCATCGGCCCCGATGGCGAAGGCAAACCCACCACGGAACCCTGCGGCCAGTGTGAACATTGCGTCGCCATCATGGAAGGCCGCCATGTCGATGTGATGGAGATGGACGCCGCCAGCCGCACCGGCGTCAATGACATCCGCGAGATCATCGACAGCGTTCGCTATCGCGCCGCCAGCGCGCGCTATAAGATCTACATCATCGACGAGGTCCACATGCTCTCGACCAGCGCTTTCAACGCGCTGCTCAAGACGCTTGAGGAACCGCCCGAGCACGTGAAGTTCATCTTTGCCACCACCGAGATCCGCAAGGTCCCGGTCACCGTCCTGTCCCGCTGTCAGCGCTTCGATCTACGCCGGATCGAGCCCGAAGTCATGATCGGCCTGCTGCGCAAGATTGCCGATGCCGAAAGCGCGCAGATCGCCGAGGACGCGTTGGCGCTGATCACCCGCGCCGCCGAGGGCTCGGCCCGTGATGCGACCTCGCTGCTAGATCAGGCAATCAGCCACGGGGCAGGCGAGACCAGCGCCGATCAGGTGCGCGCGATGCTGGGTCTGGCGGATCGCGGCAGGGTTCTCGACCTGATCGACATGATCCTGCGCGGCGATGCAGCCGGAGCACTGACAGAGCTGAGCGCCCAATATGCCGAAGGCGCCGACCCGCTGGCGGTGTTGCGCGATCTGGCCGAGATCACCCATTGGGTCTCGGTGGTCAAGATCACCCCGGATGCCGCCGAAGATCCGACGGTATCGCCCGACGAACGCGCCCGTGGCCAGCAAATGGCCGAGGCCTTGCCGATGCGTGTTCTGACCCGCATGTGGCAGATGCTGCTCAAGGCGCTGGAGGAGATTGCCGCCGCGCCCAACGCGATGATGGCGGCCGAAATGGCGGTGATCCGCCTGACCCATGTGGCCGATCTACCCAGCCCGGAAGAGTTGATCAAACGGCTGCAGGATGCGCCCGTCCCCCCGCCGACCAACGGACCGGGTGGCGGCCTGCCGATAGCCACGCAAGGCGGTGCATCCGCCCCTGTCGCCACGCAAACAACCTATGCCACCACCCGAGGCCCGACCGGGGCACCATCAGCGGCGCTGGCGCAGGATGTGGCGACCGCTCTGGCCCACTATCCCAGTTTCGATCACGTGGTCGAACTGATCCGCTCCAACCGCGACGTCAAGCTTCTGGTCGAAGTGGAAAATGGCGTGCGGCTGGCCTCGTACCAGCCGGGCCGGATCGAGTTCACTCCGACGGAACAGGCCCCGGCTGACCTTGCCGCCCGGCTCGGATCATCCCTGCAGCGCTGGACCGGAAACCGTTGGGCGGTGACAATCGTGTCCGAGGGGACAGCGCCAACAATCGGCGAGACCCGCGACGCCGCCGCCCTGGCGCTGAAGGCCGAGGCCGAGACCCATCCGCTGGTGCAGGCCGTTCTGGCCCAGTTTCCCAAGGCAAAAATCACCCGGATCGAAACCCCGGAAGAACGCGCCGCCAAGGTCGAAACTGAAGCCCTGCCAGAGGTCGAAGACGAATGGGACCCGTTTGAGGAAGACTGATACAGCCCAGCCCCGATAGCGCAAATCCTCCCGCGCCCGCCACGGCCATCGGCTGCGCCGATACGCCTGAGCGGCCTTGGGCCCGGCAGGAGCCGCCTCGCCCCTTGTGTCGCACCGATGGCCCCCGTATTTAGACATCAAACGTATTCACAGGAGAACTTCGATGCTCAAAGGACTAGGTGGGCTTGGCGGTCTGGGCGACATGGCCAAGATGATGAAATCCGCACAGGACCTGCAGACCAAGATGACCGAGATGCAGGAAGATCTGAACAACCTGATGGTTGTCGGCGAATCCGGCGCGGGTCTGGTCAAAGCCACCGCGACGGCCAAAGGTGAGCTCAAAGGTCTCGATATCGATCCCTCGATCTTCAACGGCGACGACAAGGAAGTTGTCGAAGATCTGATCCTGGCGGCGATCAAAGACGCGCAGACCAAGGCCACCGAACGGTCGCAGGCCGAAATGGCGAAACTGACCGAAAGCATGGGCCTGCCGGCAGATATCAAACTGCCGTTCTGATCTTCATCTTTTCAAAAATACTCCCGCCGGAGGCTCCCTCCGGTGCCAGACAGGACAGGCCGTGAGTTCCAACAGCGACATCGACAATCTGATCGATCTGATGGCCAAACTGCCCGGCCTCGGCCCCCGTTCAGCCCGCCGCGCGGTACTGCACCTGATCCGCAAACGCGCCCTGCTGCTGACGCCGCTTTCCGACGCCATGCAGCAGGTCGCCGCCACCGCCCGCGAATGCCTGAACTGCGGCAATGTGGGCACCACCGATATCTGCGACATCTGCGACAGCGAGGCCCGCGCGACGGGAGAGCTCTGTGTGGTCGAAGACGTGGCGGACCTCTGGGCGATGGAGCGCGCAGGCGTGTTCAAAGGCCGCTATCACGTGCTGGGCGGCACATTGTCTGCACTGGACGGAGTCGGCCCGGACGAGCTACGCATCCCCCGCCTCAAGGACCGGGTCATGGCCGAAGGGATTACCGAGATCATCCTTGCTCTGAACGCCACCGTCGACGGCCAGACAACCGCGCATTACATCGCCGATCAATTTGAGGATCAGGTGCGCCTGACCTCACTGGCGCAGGGCGTGCCGATTGGGGGTGAGCTGGATTATCTGGATGATGGGACGATTACGGCAGCGCTGCGGGCGCGGAAAGAGCTGTAGCTCTTTCACGCGCGGCCTAAGCAATTTGTACGATACGCGATTTTGCACAAAGGGGGTCTTCTTCGAGAAATTGGGCGACCGCCTTCTTCATCAATTCGAAGTCACCTCCGTAAAAATATAGAGCCGTTTCGCTGCTTCCTTCCCAGTAGCCCCGAAAATTGCCAAAACCCTCCAACAACTTCTCAAGATGTCCAATAGTTTCGTTTACGTCAGAATTTGCGTAAACGTCATCCGGCAATTCCGTTCCGTTAAGAAAAATGCCCATCCCCTCAGCCTGACCGAAAGGGACGTCAGCTCTGTCAGAGGAGAATTTCAAAACCGATCCCTTTGGGGCCCCCAATTCCTCGAGGGTGCTCGTGATCTTCAGAATGGTTGCATCGGTTTCATCATTTATTGCGATCTCAAGATCACAATACGCGATGCCGTCTGGATCTCCGGCTAACTGAGTACCGCCACCGGTAACCTCCCCCAGGCCTTCACTTTGAAGCACCTCGTCCAATGGGTCCTCAAAGTAATCCCCACGATCCATAGGCTGAACGCGTGCGTTCAACTGCGCAATGACAATCTGCTGATCGGCCGTTTCAGCCTTTGCGTCTGTATTTTTGCCGAAAAGTCCGAACTTAAACATTTTTTCAACCTCAGGAGTGCTTTTGATGAACATCACCTGCCAATTATGCAAAGGTACGACCGCTTGAAAACAATCGAAGTCTGTAGAAGCCGTTTCATATCGCTGCTGATGTAAATTCGGCAACAAAGCACTGACTTTGGTTTTCTAAAAGGCTAACAGTTTAGCAGGACTTAATGCCCATTGTGTTTGGAAACTGTCATGACCCGCCTCCTCGCCCTCACCCTCGCTGCCTTCACGGCCACCGCCACCTTCGCCCAAGAGCTCATCGACAAGGGCTTTGTCGAAGGCTGGAACATCATGATGGACCCCGCGCTCGGAAACGGATGCCTGATCCAGACGGTGTATCAGGACCTTTCGGTGGTGCGGCTGGGCTATGACGCGCTGGACAATCGCGGGTATTTCACCGTCTACAACAAGGCCTGGGGCGATATTGAGCCGGGGCAGAGCTATCCGATCCGGTTCGAGTTGGACGGCAAGAGCTTTGACGCAACTGCCATCGGGTTCAAACAGGATCGTGTGCCGGGGGCGACGGTGTTCTTCACCGACCGCAGCTTCGTCGCCGCGATTGCCCAGAACAAGACGATGACCGTCTACAACCCCGAAGGTCAGACCGTCATGGCGATTGACCTGAAAGGCACTGCCAAAGCGCTGGAATACGCGCGCGATTGTCAGAACAAAAAGCTCTAACGAATCGGATCGAACAGCGCGTCCTTCGCGGTGCAGTCGCGGATCACATCGCGGCCGCAGGGCACGGGGTCAAGATCGCGGGACAGGCACAGGCGGACCTCTTCTATATAGCCCTGCTTGCAGGTGATTGTGATCATATCAGGCTCAAGCGCGGGATTAGCCTTCAGGAACGCCTCTTCAATCACCGCGGCAGGCAATTTGATCGGGGCATCCAGTTTTCGGAAGACCTCGGGGCGGGTGACCGTCCCAAAAGCTTGCCGCGACAGGGCGAAATAGTCCGGCGCAGACAGGCCCGAGCATGTGCCATGCTTCTTCCATTGGTGCCAGGCCAGGCCGGATGAGCCCTGAATATCCTCCATTTCCCGGGTCATGCGGCGGGACGGCGGCGCCTCGGGCGTGCGGCAGAACGTCGGCCAGCCCTGATGGAATTGCGGCCAGAGACCGTGCAATATCCACCCGTGGTCATGGCGCGCATCGCATTGATCCGAGCCACGCGCATCCCCTTCGCGCGCGCACCAGTTGGGCGACCAGCTGAGCGACAAAACATAATAGTCGAACGCTCCGGCCTTCTCGCCCTCGGCCATCGCGGCCATCGCGCTGAACACCCACAAAATAACCCAGCGCATTCGCCTCTTCCCTTCTTGCCTTGCCGCGACTATATAGGCCGCAAGTTCCCCGACAACGGAAACCTGCCCCAAGACCTCGGGGCCGCCGAATTCCGGCGACGGGACAGATGTATTTATAGGAGACGGGCTGATGGCAAAACCGCTTATGGCCAAGGCAACAGCCGTATGGCTGGTGGACAACACCACGATCAGCTTCAAGCAGATCGCGGATTTCGTAGGCATGCACGAGCTGGAAGTGCAGGGCATCGCCGATGGCGATGTGGCCGCTGGCGTCAAAGGGTTCGACCCGATCGCCAACAACCAGCTGACTCAGGAAGAGATCGACACGGCGCAGAACAATCCGCTGCACAAGCTGAAGCTCAAGTTCAACCCGGCCGCGTCGGGCGAGGAAAAGCGCCGTGGCCCGCGCTATACGCCGCTGTCCAAGCGCCAGGACCGTCCGAACTCGATCCTGTGGCTGGTCAAGTTCCACCCCGAACTCAGCGACGGCCAGATCGCCAAGCTGGTGGGCACCACCAAGCCGACCATCCAGTCGATCCGCGAGCGCACCCACTGGAACATCGCCAACATGCAACCCATCGATCCGGTTGCGCTGGGTCTGTGCAAGCAGTCCGAACTGGATGCCATTGTGCAGAAGGCCGCTGCCAAGAAAGCCGCCGAAGGTGGTGTCATGAGCGATGATGAGCGTCGCAAGCTGGTGTCGACCGAACAATCGCTTGAAATGGATTCGGCTCCGAAAATCCCGACCGCGATTGAGGGTCTGGAGACCTTCTCGTTGTCGGATGATTCTGAAGAGAAGGAAGACGATGACGTTATCGTCGACGCCGACAGCTTCTTCAACCTGCCCAAAGGTGGCAGCGATGAAGATGAGGACGATCTGCGCCCCTGATGCGCATGCGGCCCCGACCGTTGACGGTCGGGGCCTGTTTCCTTGGGGAATGAAATGCTGAGCATTCTGTCCGCAATTTTCGGCCCGCACCGCGCTGTTTCGATCTATGCCTTCGTGAAAACCAAAGGCCTTGCCATCGCTGGCGGGATCGGTGTGGTCGCGATTGCCGCCGCGTTGCTTTTGCTGAACGACAGCGGCGAGCACGAGCACCACTCGTTCATCACTGTTCCGGTCCTGTCGGCGACTCCGATCAACGGCGATCTGAAGAACGGTGTGATCGCGTCGGTTCGGCTGCCCGATGGTTCCGCAACCTCAATCACCTCGACCGAGGCCCCGATCTCGCAAACCGTCGGTGCCAGCGCCTGTATCGAAAAGCGTGTTTATGTGGACAGCGGCGAGCCAAGATATCGGTTCAAACTGCCTCGCTATTGCGAGGCAAGCTAGTAAGCAAAACCGCCCGTTGGTTACACCGGGCGGTTTTTCCTTCAGATCATCTGAAACAGGACGCCAGCAACCACGGCTCCGCTGACCCCCAACACCAGATAGGCGGCAAAGACGCGCGGCTTGACCAGCGACCAAACTGCCGCCATCGCCGGGATCGAACTGACGGCCCCTGCAATCATGAACGCCATGGCAGCGCCTGCCGTCATCCCCTGCTCCATCAGCCCCGCCAGCAGCGGCGGTGCCACGTAGGAGTTCAGATAGGCGGGCATCCCGACCAGCGCAGCGGTGACGATGGGCAGCACGCCCTCACCCCCGACAACGCCTGCGATCAGGTCCGCCGGGACATAGCTGACCAGCAACGCTTCGAGCACATAGGCCAGCGCCAGCCATTTCAACAGGAACAGGCCGTTATGGACAAACTCGGACCGGAACCGCACGCGACGCTCGGGCTCCTGCCAGAATTTCCATACCGGTTTGTCGTCTTTCTTCGGCCCGCAACCGCAGCAGCCTGCGGGTTTGTATTCCCGCAAGGGTTGGGCGAAAGCGCCGCCACGTGTCAGCGCGCGGATGGCAAAGCCTCCGAACAGACCCAGAGCGACAGCCGCGACCGCCTTGCCAATGGCAAAGGGCCAGCCCAATGCACCCGCAGTGATCAACAGGGTTGGCGGGTCGATCAGCGGCGAGCTGAGCCAGAACGCCATGACCGCCGACAAAGGCGCGCCCAGCGCCAGAAGCCCGGCGATAAAGGGGATCACTTCGCAGGAACAGAAGGGCGCCAGCCCCCCGAACAGCGCGGCCAGAAAGATCATCCGCGTCTCGCGCCCCTCAAAGGCACGGGCCACCATCACCTCGGCCCCGGTTGCCTTGAGGTAGGACAGCAGCAACACCGCGAACAGGATGTATTGCCCGGTATGCGCCAACGCTTTGGCCGCGAAGGTCACAACCTCGGTCCAATTGCCCGGATCAAGCAGGGCGACAGCAATCAGAAGGGCGATGATCACGGCCCATGGCGTCTTGATCAGATCGATCACGTTGCGTGCCAGAGGTTTGGGATTTTGTGTCAACTCAGCCATCATTCGCGGCCTTTCCCACTTCGTCTGCGCAGCATTCGCTGAGAATGAACTGCGCAAGGTTTCTCAATTCATCGAAACACGCCCGGTTGATCGTGCTGCGTCCGATTTTTTCCTGCTCGACCACGCCACCGGCAGCCAGAAAGCGCAGGTGATGGGCCAGGGTCGAAGGCGCAATGCCAGTACGGTTCTGGATCTCACCGACCGTCAATCCGGTCTGCCCGGCCCGCACCAGCGTCTTCAGGACCTTCAATCGGGCTTCGGACCCCATGGCCGAAAACCCGGCAGCGGCTGATTCCCACATTTTCGATCTCCATTAAACTAGATTTCTGGTTATTTAGTTCTTTCGACGCACAGTGTCAATCACCTTCAAGCGATAAGTCCAGATTGCTCTTGCCGTAAGTCCAACCTATAACCACCCTATGAGCATCTCGGTCGATACCTTCTTTCTGGAACGCAACGCACAGGGCACCCTGCAGGCGCAGATCCAACAGATGATTGCCGAAGGCATCCTGTCGGGCCGCTTTCATGTGGGTGAGAAATTGCCCTCTTCCCGTAAACTGGCCGCACATCTGGGAGTCAGCCGGATTACCGTCACCCTGGCCTATACGGAATTGCTGGCCAGTGATTATCTCAGTGCCAAAGGGCGCTCGGGCTACTATGTATCCGACAATGCGCCGGTGCCACCGACCTACACGCCGCTGCGCCGCGAGACCGAGACCGTGGACTGGAACCGCACCTTTGCACGCAGGTTCTCGGGCGGAGACATTCTGCAGAAACCCAGCAACTGGCGCGAGTACCGCTATCCTTTCATCTATGGTCAGGTCGACCGGAAGCTGTTCGATCATGCGAACTGGCGTCTTTGCGCCGTACGGGCCCTGGGGCACAAGGATTTCGACACGCTGACCGGCGACTATGTGGATCGCGACGATCCGCTGTTGATCGAATTCATCGCCCGCCACACCCTACCCCGGCGCGGGATCGCAGCGCGCCCCGAAGAGATACTCATAACGCTGGGGGCCCAGAACGCGCTGTGGCTGGCCTCACGCGTGCTGCTCAACCGAGATCGCAAAGCGGCCATTGAGGACCCGTGCTATTATGCGCTGCGCGATTTGCTGATCCACTCCGAATGCAAACTGGCCCCTTTGCGCGTTGACCGGGATGGCCTGCCGCCCGAGGCGATCCCCGATGACACCGATGTCATTTTCACCACCCCCAGCCACCAATGCCCCACCACCGCCACGATGCCCATCGCACGCCGCCACGCTTTGCTGCAGCGCGCCCGGGAACTGGACGCGATGATCGTCGAAGATGATTACGAGTTCGAGATGTCCTTTCTGGGCGCACCCTCGCCCGCTTTGCGGTCGCTGGATACGGATGGGCGGGTGATCTATGTCGGCAGCTTTTCCAAGTCACTGTTTCCGGGTCTGCGGCTGGGTTACATGGTGGGTTCCGAAAATTTCATCCGCGAAGCGCGTGCATTGCGGTCGCTGGTCCTGCGGCATCCGCCGGGTCATGTACAACGCACGGCTGCCTATTTCCTGTCTCTTGGGCACTATGATGCGCAGATTCGGCGGATGTCCAAAGCGCTGCAGATTCGGCGCGAAATCATCGACGATGCAATCCGGCATTCTGGCCTGACGGTCGCGGGTCGCGGGATGCTGGGCGGGTCATCGATCTGGATGCAGGCCACCGAGGATGTGGATACGACCCGGCTTGCGAGGCAGCTGCAGGACAAAGGCGTGCATATCGAACCCGGCGAGACCTTCTTTTCCGGCCTGGACCGGCCAAAGAACTACTACAGGCTCGGGTATTCCTCGATCACATCCGACCGGATCGGACCGGGAATCGCACAAATCGCCGAAGCCATCAGACAGGCCTGATCGGCGACACTGGACCTAATCCGACGTCTATTCTGGCCCTAACGCCGCAGACACCCTTGGGTCAAAACCGAATAGAAATCCGGGGCGACAGACCCCGTCACAGCCATTCACGATCGGAGAGTACGCAGATGAAAATGACCACCGAAGAGGCCTTTGTTAAGGTTCTGCAAATGCACGGTATCGAGCATGCGTTCGGTATTATCGGATCGGCCATGATGCCGATCTCTGACATCTTTGGGAAAGCCGGCATCACTTTCTGGGACTGCGCGCATGAAGGCTCCGGCGGCATGATGGCCGACGGCTACACCCGCGCCACCGGCAAGATGTCGATGATGATCGCCCAGAACGGCCCCGGCATCACCAATTTTGTGACCGCCGTCAAAACCGCCTACTGGAACCACACGCCGCTGCTGCTGGTCACCCCGCAGGCCGCCAACAAGACCATGGGTCAGGGCGGTTTCCAGGAGATGGAGCAGATGCGCATGTTCGCCGACTGCGTCTGCTATCAGGAAGAAGTACGTGACCCCAGCCGCATGGCCGAGGTTCTGAGCCGCGTGATCATGAAAGCCAAGCATGCATCCGCACCAGCGCAGATCAACGTGCCACGCGACTTCTTCACTCAGGTCGTCGACATCGAACTGCCTGCCGTTGTTGAATTCGAACTGCCTCAGGGTGGTGCTGCAGCTGTAACCGAAGCTGCTGCGCTGCTGTCGAGCGCCAAAAACCCCGTTATCCTGAACGGGGCCGGTACGGTTCTGTCCAAAGGCGGCATCGAAGCCTCGAAAGCCCTGGCCGAGCGTCTGGACGCGCCCGTCTGCGTTGGCTACCAGCACAACGACGCCTTCCCCGGCTCGCACCCGCTGTTTGCTGGCCCGCTGGGCTATAACGGCTCGAAAGCCGGTATGGAGCTGATCAAGGAAGCTGACGTGGTTCTGTGCCTCGGCACCCGCCTGAACCCGTTCTCGACCCTGCCGGGCTACGGTCTGGAATACTGGCCCGCAAATGCGAAGATCATTCAGGTCGACATCAACCCGGATCGCATCGGCCTGACCAAGAAGGTCTCGGTCGGCATAGTTGGCGACGCGGCCACCGTTGCGACCAACATCCTGGCGCAGCTGTCGGACACCGCAGGTGACGAAGGCCGCGACGAGCGCAAGGCGAAAATCGCCGAAACCAAATCCCGTTGGGCACAGGAACTGACCTCGATGGATCACGAGCAGGACGATCCGGGCACCACCTGGAACGAACGCGCCCGCGCCGCCAAGCCGGACTGGCTGAGCCCCCGGAAAGCATGGCGTGCCATCCAGAAGGCCCTGCCGAAAGAGGCAATCATCTCGTCCGACATCGGCAACAACTGCGCCATCGGCAACGCCTATCCTTCGTTCGAGGAAGGCCGCAAGTATCTGGCCCCCGGCCTGTTCGGCCCCTGTGGCTACGGCCTGCCGTCGGTGATCGGCGCCAAGATCGGCTGCCCGGACGTTCCGGTTGTTGGTTTCTCGGGTGACGGTGCCTTCGGCATCGCCGTGACCGAACTGACCGCCATTGGTCGCGAAGAATGGCCCGCTGTCACTCAGGTTGTCTTCCGCAACTACCAGTGGGGCGCGGAAAAGCGTAACTCGACCCTGTGGTTCGACGACAACTTCGTCGGCACCGAGCTGGACACGCAGGTGTCTTACGCCGGTATCGCCAACGCCTGTGGTCTAAAAGGCGTTGTCGCCCGCACTCAGGACGAGCTTACCGCGGCCCTGGATCAGGCGATCAAAGATCAGAAGAACGGTATCACCACCCTGATCGAAGCGATGATCAACCAGGAACTGGGTGAGCCATTCCGCCGTGACGCGATGAAGAAGCCGGTCGAAGTAGCTGGCATCGACATCAACGACATGCGTCCGCAATAAGCCAAACATGTGGCCGGACCACCAAGGTCCGGCCACAGTCCGGGGCATCTTTCCCACGTCACTGGGAAAAACGTCCGCAAATGCTTGAGCCCGGCAGCAAAATTCTCAGAATGGCCAGCACGTTCAGGTACCAAGGCAACCGGCCATAGGGAGAGAATTGACGTGACGCAACAGCCCAGGATCGACCTGTCGCCCAAAGTCTCGGACGAGGTCCGGCGCACCACCTGTTACATGTGCGCCTGCCGCTGCGGCATCAACGTCCACATGAAAGACGGCAAGGTCGCCTATATCGAGGGCAACCGGGATCATCCGGTCAACAAGGGCGTGCTCTGCGCCAAGGGTTCCGCCGGGATCATGCAGGTCAACGCCCCCTCGCGCCTGCGCAAACCGCTGCGCCGTGTCGGCCCGCGCGGATCGGGCGAATTTCGCGAGATCGAGTGGGACGAAGCGATCAGCACCGCCGTTGGCTGGCTGAACGAACTGCACGAAACCGCACCGCAAAAACTGGCCTTCTTCACCGGCCGTGACCAAAGCCAGAGCTTCACCTCCTTCTGGGCACAGAATTTCGGCACTCCGAACTATGCGGCCCATGGCGGCTTCTGCTCGGTCAACATGGCTGCGGGCGGCATCTACACGATGGGTGGCGCGTTCTGGGAATTCGGCCAGCCCGACTGGGACCACACCAAATTGTTCATGTTGTTCGGTGTGGCCGAGGATCATGACAGCAATCCGATCAAGATGGGCATCGGCAAGATCAAGGCGCGTGGCGCGCGGGTGATCGGGGTGAACCCGATCCGCTCGGGCTATAACGCTGTGGCAGACGACTGGGTCGGGATCACGCCGGGCACCGATGGGTTGTTCATCCTGTCGCTGATCCATGTGCTGATGAAAGCGGGCAAGATCGATCTGGACTATCTCAGCCGCTATACCAACGCGCCGGTTCTGGTGAATGCCGCGGAAGGCCCGGAAAAAGGCCTGTTCCTGCGCGATGAAGACGGCAAACCGCTGGTAATCGACCGGGTGACCGGCGAACTGACCGCCTTTGACAAACCCGGCGTACGCCCGGACCTGTCGGCGACCTATGAACAGGACGGCGTCACCCACCGCCCGGTCTTCCACCTGATGGCCGAGAAATACCTCAGCGACGAACACGCCCCCGAGGCCGTCGCCGAGCGCTGCGGCATCCCCGCCAAACGCATTCGTGCCATTGCTGCCGAAATCGCTCGCGTGGCCTTTGACGAAGCGATCGAGCTGGATCACGAATGGACCGACTTCCGCGGCGAAACACATTCGAAAATGACAGGCCGCCCGGTCAGCTTCCACTCGATGCGCGGCATCTCGGCCCATGCCAACGGGTTCCAGACCTGCCGCGCCCTGCACGTGCTGCAGATCCTGCTGGGCACGGTCGAGGTCCCCGGCGGCTTCCGTTTCAAACCGCCCTATCCCAAACCGGTCGAGGCGCACCCGACCCCGCATGGCGACCGCCGTCCGGGCCGCCCGCTGAACGGGCCGCATCTGGGCTTTCCGCGCGGTCCCGACGATCTGTTGCTGGACGATGACGGCAGCCCCATTCGCATCGACAAGGCATTCACATGGGAAAACCCGATGTCGGCCCACGGGCTGATGCATATGGTGATCTCGAACGCTGCTGCAGGCGATCCCTACAAGATCGACACGCTGTTCATGTACATGGCGAACATGTCGTGGAACTCGTCCATGAACACCAAGGGCGTGATGGAGATGTTGACGGCCAAGGATGACGACGGCAACTACGTCATCCCGAACATCATCTATTCTGACGCCTATTCCTCGGAAATGGTGGCCTATGCCGACCTGATTCTGCCCGACACCACCTATCTGGAGCGGCACGACTGTATCTCTCTGCTCGACCGCCCGATCTGCGAGGCTGATGCCGCCGCCGACGCCATCCGCTGGCCGGTGGTCGAGCCCGACCGCGATGTGCGCGGTTTCCAGTCGGTGCTGATCGAACTGGCCAACCGCATGAGCCTGCCGGGCTTCACCAACGAAGACGGCAGCGCCAAGTGGAAAGACTATGCCGATTATATCGTCAACCACGAACGCCGACCGGGTATTGGCCCGTTGGCCGGTTTCCGGGGCGAAGACGGCGACAAGGAAGGGCGCGGAGAGGTCAACCCCGAGCAGTTGAACCGCTATATCGACAACGGCGGCTTCTATGTCGCACATATCCCCGAAGGCGCGGATTACTACAAACCGTGGAACGCAGCCTATCAGGACTGGGCCGTGGGCATGGGCCTTTATGACAGCCCGCAACCCTATCTGTTCCAGCTCTATTCCGAGCCGATGCGCAAGTTCCAGCTGGCCGCCGAAGGCTTTGGCGACCGCCAGCCGCCGGAACATCTGCGCCAGCGCATCAAAGACAAGATGGACCCGCTGCCGATCTGGTACGAAACCGATCAGCAGGGCAACGAGGGCTTCACCGTCAACGCTCTGACCCAGCGCCCGATGGCGATGTATCACAGCTGGGGCACGCAAAACGCCTGGCTGCGCCAGTTGCACGGGCGCAACCCGCTTTACGTGCCCACAAAGCTGATGCGGGAACATGGGTTGCAGGATGGCGATTGGGCCAAGGTCAGCTCTCCGCACGGAGAAATCACCGTGCCCGTGATGGAAATGGCGGCGCTGAACGACAATACCGTCTGGACCTGGAACGCCATCGGCAAACGCAAAGGCGCCTGGGCCCTGCAAGAGGACGCGCCCGAAGCCACCAAGGGCTTCCTGCTCAACCACCTGATCCACGAATTGCTGCCCGCCAAAGGGGATGGCATGCGATGGGCCAATTCCGACCCGGTGACAGGCCAGGCCGCCTGGTTCGACCTCAAGGTCAAGATCAAAAAGGCCGACGCCCCCGCCGACGTCCAGAGCCAGCCGGAATTCGATCCGATCAAATCCCCCGTCGGCACCGGTCCCAAAGATCTGGCATGGAAGGTGGGCAAATGACGCGTATCCGCCCTTCATCTGGCCAAAAATATCCCGGGGAGCGCGAGGGGCTGGCCCCTCGCCCCTGCCCTCACCACACACGCGGAGGCATGCTGCAATGACCCAGCTACCCACGTCCACCGAGCGCAAAATGGGTCTGGTCATCGACCTGGACACCTGCGTTGGCTGCCATGCCTGCGTGATCTCCTGCAAAGGTTGGAACACCGAAAACTACGGCGCGCCACTATCCGATCAGGATGCCTATGGCGGCAATCCGTCGGGCACCTTCCTGAACCGTGTGCATTCTTACGAGGTGCAGCCTGCTGACGGTCACGCCCAGCTGATTCACTTCCCCAAATCCTGCCTGCATTGCGAAGATGCGCCCTGCGTCACCGTCTGCCCGACCGGTGCCAGCTACAAGCGTGTCGAAGACGGCATCGTGCTGGTCAATGAAAGTGACTGCATCGGTTGCGGCCTGTGCGCGTGGTCCTGCCCTTATGGCGCGCGCGAGCTGGACATGGCCGAGAGTGTGATGAAGAAATGCACGCTCTGCGTTGATCGTATCTATAACGAGAACCTGCCTGAGGTGGATCGCATCCCCTCTTGCGTGCGCACCTGCCCCGCAGGCGCGCGGCATTTTGGCGATCTGGGTGATCCCGACAGCGATGTCAACAAACTGGTTGCCGAACGCGAGGGCATGGATCTGATGCCTGAGATGGGCACCAAACCGGTCAACAAATACCTGCCTCCGCGCCCCAAGGACACGGTCGAGGACCAGATCGACATTCTGGCCCCGCTTCTGGCCCCTGTGGCCGAAGAGCCCAAGGGCTTCCTTGGTTGGCTCGACAAGACGTTGGAGAAGCTCTGATGCATCCCGCACCTTCCGTCATCCTCTTCACCACCCTGTCCGGTCTGGGTTTTGGCCTGCTGTTTTTTCTCGGACTCGGTCAGCCTGCCGTGACCGGCTTTGTGGCATTCGTTTTCTACGCCATCGCCTACGCGCTTGCGGTGGGTGGCCTGTTGGCCTCGACCTTCCATTTGGGTCATCCCGAGCGCGCCTGGAAAGCCTTCAGCCAATGGAAATCCAGCTGGCTCAGCCGTGAAGGGGTCTGCGCCGTCGCCGCCCTTGTCGTCATGGGGCTTTACGCCTTTGGCGCAGTCTTCCTGCAAAGCCACTGGACCTTGTTAGGCTGGATCGGCGCGATCCTCAGCCTTGCCACCGTGTTCACCACTTCGATGATCTACACCCAGCTCAAGACCATCCCGCGCTGGAACATGGAGCTGACACCGGCCATGTTCCTGTCCTTCAGCCTGGCCGGAGGTGCCCTGCTGTCCGGAGCCGAAGCGCTGGCCCCCTGGCTGCTTGCCATCGCCGGTGCGGTGCAGCTTGCCTATTGGGCCAAAGGTGACGGCGCGTTCGCGCGATCCGGCACCACGTTGGGCACCGCCACCGGACTGGGTGTCCGCGGTGGCGTGCGCGCCTTCGAGCCGCCGCACACAGGAACCAACTATCTGCTGCGCGAATTCGTCCACGTGGTCGGGCGCAAGCACGCACAGAAGCTGCGGGCAATTTCCTTTGGTCTGGCGTTTGTACTGCCTTTGCTGCTGATCCTGATCCCGGTCTCGGGCGTCGTGATCAAGCATCTCTTTGCCCTGCTGGCAGTGCTGTCTCATCTGGCGGGGGTCGTAGTGTCCCGCTGGCTGTTCTTCGCGCAGGCCGAACATGTCGTCGGGTTGTATTACGGGAAACGGTAGAGGGGGCTCTGCCCCCGCCGCGGCAAGCCGCGACTCCCCTGGGATATTTTTGGGCCAGATGAAGTCTGGATCCGTCAGAATGAAAAGGGCGGCGCTCGGGGTTCGAGGCCGCCCTTTTTTGTATCGAACGTAAGCTAGATCAGGCCAGCATGCGCCATCGCCGCTTCGATGGCGGATTTGGTGCTGTCATCCAGCTCGGTCAGGGGTGAGCGGACCTCGGTGCTGCACAGCCCCAGCTTGCTGAGCGCGTATTTGGCGCCGACAAGGCCGGGCTCGATGAAGATCGCTTCGTGCAGGGGCATCAGGCGGTCCTGATACTCCAGAGCTTTTGCATAATCGCCCGACAGAGTGGCCTGTTGGAATTCGGTGCAGAGTTTCGGCGCAACGTTTGCCGTGACCGAGATGCATCCGACGCCGCCATGGGCGTTAAAGCCCAGCGCCGTGGCGTCCTCACCCGAAAGCTGGCAGAAATCGGGTCCGCAGCTCGCGCGTTGCTGGCTGACGCGGGCCAGATCGCCGGTTGCGTCCTTGACGCCTACGATTCGCGGCAGTTTGGCCAGTTCTCCCATCGTCTCGGGAGTCATGTCGATGACAGAACGGCCCGGGATATTGTAGATGATGATCGGAATATCGGCGCAGTCGTGCAGCGCGCGGAAATGCGCGAGCAGGCCTTTTTGCGTCGGCTTGTTGTAATAGGGCGTCACAACCAGCGCAGCATCGGCACCGGCGTTCTTGGCGAACTGGACGAAACGAATGGCCTCGACCGTGTTGTTCGAACCGGCACCTGCAATAACAGGAACGCGGCCTGCTGCGGCTTTGACAACCTCTGCCACAACCGTTTCATGCTCTTCATGGCTGAGCGTCGGGCTTTCGCCGGTCGTGCCCACCGGAACCAGCCCGGTCGAACCTTCCTTTATCTGCCACTCCACCAAGCGTTTGAGCGTATCCAGGTCCAACGCGCCGTTTGAAAACGGGGTGACGAGGGCTGGCATCGAGCCTTTGAACATGACACGCTCCTTAAGGTGCAGTTAGCAATTTTTGCGCCTGACGCGGTCACAATCATCACGATGTGAGTTGATCCCGGCGGCGCAAGGTTTATCCTGAATGGCTCTATCCTTGGTTGGTTGGGAAATGCAAGGCATGACACGCGTTCTGGCGCTTTTGGTGGCGGTGATTCTGGGATCTTTGGGGCAGGCGCGGGCCGAGGCCGTGGGCGACCTGCGCGCGGGCCTTTACGAGATGCGTAAGGGAGACTGGAACGCGGCGTTGCGTGTGTCCGGCCAGCGGGGATCAGTGTCACGGGACATCATCGTCTGGCATTGGCTGCGCGAAGGATTCGGCAGCTCGGGCGATGTGCTGGTGTTTCTTGAGCGGCGCCCCGATTGGCCGGGACTGGCCTGGCTGCGGCGCAAGAGCGAACCGTCGTTCACCAATACAGACGCGGATCGGGTGCTGAAATTCTATGACGGAATGCCGCCGCAAACTGCCGAAGGGGCGCTGAACTATGCTGTCGCCCTGATGAGCAAGGGGCGTCATGGCGAGGCCGAAGCTGATGTCGTGACCGCATGGCGGACGATGCCGATGGGGGCCGGTCTGCAGAAGACCTATCTGGAGAATTTCAGCGCGTTGCTGAAACCCCATCACGGCGCGCGTCTGGATCGAATGCTGTGGGACGGGCAACTGGTTAGCGCCGGGCAAATGTTGCCTTTGGTCAGTGCGGATCAGCGCAAGCTGGCTGAGGCGCGGATTGCCTTGCAGAAACGCCAGAATGGTGTGGATGGCAAGGTTGCTGCGGTCCCGAGTTCCTTGGCCGATGCGCCGGGCCTGGCCTTTGACCGTTTCGTCTGGCGCGACCGGAAGGAATTGGATGACAGCGCCATCGATCTGATGCTGGCACGTTCGACCGGACCGGACGCACTGGGTGAACCCGACAAATGGGCCGAAGGACGGCGCAGGCTGGCGCGGCTTGAAATGCGTACGGGCAGCGCCGAGCGTGCCTATGCCATTGCCGCCAATCACCACATGACACCGGATATGGGCTATGCCTATGCCGATCTTGAGTGGCTGGCCGGGTTCCTTGCCCTGCGCAAGCTGAACGATCCGGCCACGGCCGTGCGCCATTTCCAGAACTTTTCGGGGGCGGTGCGATCGCCGATTTCGAAAGGGCGCGGCGGCTACTGGCTGGGCCGTGCCTACGCTGCATTGGGCGATGCCGACAAAGCGTATGAGGCTTATTCGGCGGGGGCGGACTATCAGACCTCGTTCTACGGATTGTTGGCAGCCGAGCGGATCGGTCGCCCGTTCGACAGCGAGCTGGCCAATCCGCGCCGCGCGCCGCATTGGAAACAGTCCGCGTTTGCCGATTCAAGCGTGCTTGAAGCCGGGCTGCTGCTGTTGCGCGCAGGGGAAGGCAATCTGTCCGAACGTTTCCTGACCCATCTGGTGGAAAGTCTTGATCAGACGCAGGCCGCTCAGCTGGGTGATCTGGCAATCGAACTGAACGAGCCGCATCTGGCCGTCATGATAGCAAAACGCGCAGCGACCACAGGCACCGTCCTGCCCGCTGCCTATTATCCCGTGCATCCAGTGGCCGATATGGGCCTGCCGATGGCGAAAGAGATGACGCTGGCCATTGCCCGCCGCGAAAGCGAGTTCGATCCGGTGGTGATCAGCGGCGCAGGCGCGCGCGGCCTGATGCAGGTGATGCCCGCAACGGCAAAGCTGGTTGCACAGGATCTGGGCATTCTCAGCGGGCACCAGACCGGACGGCTGACCTCGGATTGGCAGTACAATGCCAAGCTGGGCGCCAACTATCTGTCCAGCCTCGCTGAGGATTTCAACGGAAATGTGGTGATGATGGCCGCTGGATATAACGCCGGACCGCGCAGACCGGATTCGTGGATGGAACGTTATGGCGACCCGCGCCGGGGTGAGGTAGACGTGATCGACTGGATCGAGACCATCCCGTTCAAGGAAACCCGAAACTACGTCATGCGGGTGGCTGAAAGCCTGCCAGTCTATCGCGCGCGTCTGGGCCAGCCACCACTGCCGGTGCCATTCTCGCAAGAACTGGCCGGGTCAACCCTTGCGTCGTTCGCGCCATAGGGTGAACAGACCTGCCGCAATGACCAGACCGACACCCAGAACCAGCGCGGGGCGCAGCGCCTCATTGAAGATGGTGATGCCCAGAATGGCGCTCCACATCAGGTGGAAATAGGCAAAAGGCTGCACGGCGCTGGCTTCGGCCATTTCATAGCATTTGATCAGCAGCCAGTGCCCCAGCACGCCGGTGATGCACAGCAACCCCATCCACAGCCAGTCGCTGCTGGCCATGGGTTCCCAGAACCATATTCCGACGCTGGTCATTGCGACCGCACCGGCCACGCCGGTCCAGAAAAAGCTGGTTGCGGTGCTGTCGCGCCGCGCGGCGTATCGGGTCAGAAGCCCGTAGACCGCGAACATCAGCGCCGAAATCAGCGGGATCACGGCCCAGGGGTTGAACACGCCCGCGCCGGGCTGAAGGATGATCAGCACGCCGATGCAACCAACCCCGATGGCGGCCCAGCGACGCCAGCCAACCTTCTCGCCCAGAACCGGCCCGCTGAGTGCGGCGATCAGCAGCGGATAGCAGATGAACACCGCCTGACTTTCGATCAACCCGAGGATGGTAAAGCTGAAAACGGCCACGCAAACCTCGCCGGCCAGCAACAGGCCCCGAAAGATCTGCAAGCCAAGCTGACTGGTTTGTGCCGCTGCCCGCAGACCTCCGGGCGATCTTGCGGCCACCGCGATCACAAAGGAGGCAAAGAACCAATATCGGATCATCACCACCATGTAGGTGTTGTAGGTGCCTGCCAGATGGCGCGAGATGCCGTCCTGCAACGCGAACACAATCGTTGCACCGATCATCAGCGCAATGCCCGCATTGACGTTGTTCTTCTGGCTCATGACTTCGCCGCCCGGGTCATATGTCGCTTGCGTCCAAAGCCGGGGGTCCGTGTCACGTCGAACCCCGCATCGGACAACCCCCGGCGCACGAAACCGGCGGCTGTATAGGTCGCCGCAGTGCCGCCATGGGCCGTGTGATCCGCCACCTGCTGCATCAGGTCCGCGCCCCACAGCTCGGGGTTCTTCGCGGGCGAGAACCCGTCCAGAAACCATGCATCCGCAACGCCGTTCCACTGCGGCACAGTCTGGCGAGCATCGCCGTGGATGACCTCAAGATGCAACGTATCCAGCCTGCAGGTCCGACCCGTCCAGACACCCAGAAATCGCTCGACTCGGGGCGAAAGTTCGGGAAACGCGGCCAGCGCCCGCGCCATTTCGTCGGGAGACATCGGAAACGCCTCGAAGCTGGTGAAACGCAGCGGAGTCGTCTGGCCCGCGTCTTCCCACGCAGACCAGACCGTCAACATGTTCAGGCCGGTGCCGAACCCCAGTTCGGCAATGTGAAACCCGGGTGCAAACCGCGCGGGCAGATCATTGCCTGCCAGGAACACGTGGCGCGTCTCTTCCAGCCCATTTTGCAACGAGTAATAGGGATCGTCGAAACGGTCCGAAACCGGGATCTGATCCTCGGTCCATGTCAATTCGGCACGCTGGTCTGCCATCGGGTTATCCTGTAGCTAGGCTGCGCGACACTGAACAAGGAAAAGGGGATTGGCAATGGTCGATGTGACGGTGCGCGGCGCAGGGATATTCGGCCTGTCCATCGCCTGGGCCTGCGCCCGGCGCGGCGCCAGAGTGCAGGTGGTTGATCCTTTCGGCCCCGGTGCGGGATCAAGCGGTGGTCTGGTCGGCGCGCTTGCCCCGCATGTGCCCGAAAACTGGAACGCCAAAAAGGCTTTTCAATTCGACAGCCTGATCATGGCCGAACCCTTCTGGCAGCAGGTTGAGGCAACGGGGGGCGTCTCCTCCGGGTATGGACGCCTTGGCCGGTTGCAGCCCATCGCGGACCAGCGCAGTCTGGATCTTGCCCATGCGCGGGCAACAACGGCTCAGACGCTCTGGCAAGGGCGCGCCTGTTGGACAGTGCTGCCGGTCGCAGAGGTCGGTGCCTGGTGCCCGCCCAGCCCCACCGGTTTTGTCATCCGTGACACGCTCAGCGCCCGCATGCATCCCAGACGCGCCTGCGCCGCGCTGGTTGCCGCCTTGGGTGTAATGGGGGTCGAGGTGGTGGCAGAGGCGCCCGACAAGGGTCAGGTCGTCCACGCCACGGGCCTGGCCGGTTTGGAAGAGCTCAGCCGCGCCTTTGGCAAGACGGTTGGCAACGGCGTCAAAGGACAGGCCGCTTTGCTGCGCTTTGACGCGGGATCGGTGCCGCAGCTGTTTGCGGATGCCATCCATATCGTGCCGCACGCGGATGGCACACTGGCCATCGGCTCGACGTCAGAGCGGGAGTACGATGACCCCAACAGCACCGATGCGGCGCTGGACGACGTTCTGGACCGCGCCTCGCGCGCCCTGCCCTTGCTGCACGGCGCCGAGGTGATCGAGCGTTGGGCCGGTGTGCGCCCGCGCAGCAAAAGCCGCGCCCCGATGCTGGGCGCGCATCCATTGCACCACGAACAGTTCATCGCGAACGGAGGCTTCAAAATCGGTTTCGGCATGGCTCCGAAAGTGGCCGAGGTCATGACTGACCTGATGTTGGACGGGAAAGACCAAATCCCCGAAGATTTCCGGCCCGAGGCTTCCTTATGAGCGACCTTGGCGACACACCTGAGCGCCTGACCCAAGCCGATCCAAGACTGCCCGCTATTCTGACCCTTATCCGCGAAAGCTTTGCCTATATGGAGGGGCGCATCGATCCACCCTCATCAATGCATCGCCTGTCGCTGGACGCGCTGCGGGATCAGATGCGAGACGGTGAGATCTGGATCATCGGCGATCGTCCGGATGCGGTGATTTTTCTGACGCCAAAGCCGGGGCGATTGTATCTGAGCAAGCTTGCCGTCGCCCAGGATCAACGCGGGCGCGGCCTTGCGCGCCGGTTGATGGTGCTGGCCGAGATACGCGCAAAAGCGCTGGGGCTGCCGGTGCTGGAACTTCGCACACGAATCGAGCTTGCCGAGAACCACGCCGCCTTTGCCCGCATGGGTCTTGAGAAAACCGCAGAGGTGGCCCATCCGGGCTATGACCGCACCACCTCGATCATCATGCAAAAGAACCTAGGCTGAGGCCTCAGCCCGCATGCATTCCCGCCCGTCGGGGCCACGCACCCAGAGCGCCTGATCATTCCGGCACAAACTCGCAGTCTCAAAGTGCATCAGCGGGGCCGTGGCGCGAAACGAAAACCGGGCCAGCGGACCGATCAATTCGGTCGCATACAGCATCAGAAGCTGTGCCAGCAAAGGCCCATGCACGACCAGCCCGCCATAGCCTTCGACGTCGCGTGCATAATCCAGATCATAGTGGATACGGTGCCCGTTGAAGGTCAGCGCCGAATAGCGAAACAGCAGAGTTGTATCGAACCGGACCTCGCGCAGGTCGGTCTCATCCCTTCGGGCCTCGGGGCGCCGAGGAGCCGCTGCGTCAGGCGATGGGTCCTCGCGATAGACAAGATCCTGCCACTCGGTCAGACAATGCGTGTCCTGCTGCCAGACCTCATGGCGTAGGGTGACAAACGCCAGCGGACCGCTGCGCCCGGTCTTCTGCACCGCACTCTCCCGAACAGTCCTGCGTTCGGCCCGAGTGCCTGCGATCAAGGGCGTATTAAACTCCAACCGACCACCGGCCCACATCCGCCGGGGAAACCCCATATCCGGGATCAGGCCAAGGCCCACTTTCGGGTGCCCATCCTGCCCCAGATCAGCGGGCGGCAACGGCGACCAGAAATAGAGCTGGTGGAAAAACGGCGGCAGGGGCGATCCGGCGTCGATCGGCGGCTGCTGTCCCAGCGCCACCTGCAACGCGTTGGCCCGCGCCGGGTCGATCAGGTCTGCGACGATCTCTGCGTCCATCACACCCTCGCGGATCAGAGCCCGGCCTCGGCCC
The DNA here is from genome assembly GCF_056531745.1 of Ruegeria sp. L12. NCBI lineage: Bacteria > Pseudomonadati > Pseudomonadota > Alphaproteobacteria > Rhodobacterales > Roseobacteraceae > Ruegeria > Ruegeria sp. L12. The sequence continues at coordinate 108,985 of NZ_JBQFMH010000010.1, read as the reverse complement.
GCAGCTTGTTCATCAGCGTCTGAAGTGAGTGCTCATATCGGTCACTGATCAAACGCCCTTCGGTGTCGAATTCGTTGGAGCTGTCAGCCAGATGAATTTCGGGACCCTGAAGAATCCGAGGCTGAAACGGCACCATGAAGGACCGCAGGATCATCTGCGCGCGCTCGCCTCCGGCGCGACCTGCTGCGGCGGACATCACGGCCACGGGCTTGTCCATCCATGGCTTGCCGCTGGTCCGACTGACCCAATCCAGCGCATTCTTCAACACGCCCGACGGCCCTTTGTTGTATTCCGGGGTCGAGATGATCACCGCATGCGCCTGCGCAATCTGATCCGCCAAGACCTGCACCGCTTCGGGAATACCCTGTTGGGTCTCTGCATCCCCATCATAAAGAGGCAGGCTCAGGTCCGCCTCGATAAACGTTCCGGGCTCGAACAGGCGCGCTGCCTCACGCAGCAGCTTGCGATTGGTCGCGCCCCGCCGCAGTGAACCAGACAGGCCAAGAAGGATCGGATCGGACATTGGGAACCTCCGTTAAGGTGTGTCCCCAATTGTTAGCCCGAGATCGCACCGGACCAAAGCCCCGGTGACGCGCAGTCACTGTGCGGGAAATGGGGCACCCGCAGGTGCCCCTGAATGTCAGGCGTTTCCACTGGGGATGATCTCGATATCCACCCTGCGGTTCCGGGCCTTGCCTTCCGGCGTCAGGTTCGAGGCGGCGGGCCGGCTTTCGCCCAGACCAATCGTTGTGATGCGTGCGCCGTTTACGCCATTGGCCTGCAGGATATCCGCAACCGAACGGGCACGCCGTTCGGACAGGCCCTGATTATATGATGCCTCGCCATCGCTGTCGGTATGGCCGATAACCTGTACGCTCGAGTTGGGATAGCGCACGAGGTTCTGCCCCACACGAACCAGATCGGCCCGCAGCGCGGGGTTCACAGTCGAACTGTCGGTGGCAAAGGTGATGTCATTGGGCACGGTAACGATTAGACGATCCCCGGCATTGGTGATGGTGATGCCATCATTGGCCAGTTGCTGGCGCAGTTCTGCCGCCTGCCGGTCCAGTTGATTGCCGATCACTCCGCCCCCGGCAGCCCCGATGGCACCCCCGGCCAGCGCCCCCAGCAACGGGTCGGAATCATTTGCTATCGCGCCAACACCGGCCCCGATCAGCCCGCCGATAAGCGCGCCTTGCTTGGCGTTCTGGTTGGGATCAGAGGGCAGGTTCAGCGTGCCCGGATCCGTACAGGCCCCCAAAACCAAAACCGAGCTGAGCCCGGCTGCAACAAAAAACTTGGAAATCGTCATGGATTCAACCTTCTGCTCTGGCACCCGTTTTGGCCGGACACCGTTCTTTGGCCCATTATATTGCGCCGTATGCAGCCCGGCTCAAGCAACAATCGGGTGAATTGGCAGTAACGTGCCGTTCAATGCGTCGGCGCGGGTCCGTCCCAGCGGTTTTGTTCCTGCCATATCGCGCGCAGGGGCTCGCCCTGGCCACAGAAATGTTCTTCGGTCAGCTCACAAGCCCAGATGCGATCGGTGCGAAAATGGCGGAAACCATTGCGCAATTCGCACCATGCGGCCAGCATAGTGCATTCGATGTGGTAGATCAGCGCGACGGGCCGCACCGTACGCTCGGTCTTTTCACCGTCAGAATCCTCATAAGTGATGCGAATCTTGCGCTCTGCCCGGATCGCCTCGCGGTAATTCACGACCGGAACGCAGCCTTTTTCAGGATCATCCGCAGGCGCGCCCCAAGGCGCGACCTGCAACCAGTCGGCAGGCGCGCGCAGGGCTTCGATCTTGCGACAAACCCGGTCGGCGGCCTGTTGCAGCGTGCTGTCACCGGTGCGCGCCAGCATCGAGAGACCGACCCACAGCGCCTCAACCTCTTCTGCGTCAAAGTTCAGCGGCGGCAGGTCATATCCCCGCCGCATCAGATATCCGACACCCGCCTCCCCTTCAATCGGCGTGCGCTGCGCCTGCAAGGCGGCGATATCGCGATAGACCGTGCGTACTGACACTTCGAGCTTTTCTGCCAGCGCATCCGCCGTCACCGGCGCCTGGGCCGCGCGCAATATCTGGATGATTTCGAACAAACGGGTCGAACGGCGCATCTGAGTCTCCTTGCACTCTGCTGACACCCTAGCACACCTCCCTGACAAGGTGGTGTCAGGAGAGCTGCGCCAGTTTGGGTCAAACAGGAATAAGGAGACCCATCATGCCAAGCCGAGACAACCACGTCCTGATGACCCTGAAATTGGACCGCTGGGCGCAAGACCACACCCTGCGCGCCTTCGAGATCGAGCGCGAGATCATGGCCGCCCGCCAGCCCTGCGCCCCTGCGCGGCGTGCACGGCGGTTTTCCCTGGGCAATCTGAAGGTGTTCTGGACCCGTACCGCCTAGAAATCCGCCTTGGCGCGGAATTTCATCGAGACGCCGCCTTCGGGGTTCTTCAATCGCAATTCCTCGGAATGCAGCATCAGACGGGGGAAGTCCCGCGCCGCGCCTTCAGCATAGAACGGGTCACCCAGAATCGGGTGGCCCAGCGCCAGCATGTGCACACGCAACTGGTGCGACCGGCCCGTCTTTGGGAAAAGGCGCAACCGTGATGTTTCGCCCTCATGTTTGACCACGCGCCAGTCGGTGACCGCGGGTTTTCCAGTCTCGTGACACACCATCTGACGCGGGCGATTGGGCCAGTCGACGATCAGTGGCAGGTCTACAGTCCCCGCCTTTGGCTCAACCCGTCCCCAGACCCGCGCGACATAGGTCTTGCGGGTCTGGCGGTTCTCGAACTGCAATCCCAGATGCCGCTGCGCGTGCGGCGTCTGGGCAAAGACCATCACGCCCGATGTATCCCGGTCCAACCGATGGACCAGCAAGGCCTGCGGAAACGCCGCCTGCACGCGCGACAGAAGACAATCGGCCAGATGCTCACCACGGCCCGGCACCGACAACAGGCCCGAGGGCTTGTTCACCACGATCAGCTGCGCATCTTCATGCAGCACGTCCAAAGGTGTCTGCGGGGGATCATAGGTCTCGCTCATGCGCGCCTGCCTATCCCAGCCCGCGACCTCCCGCAACGTCGTCCTTGCGTGGGGCAGTCCGGTTCAGCCACTCTGACAGCAACCGGAAGGAGACTCCATGCACCCCACAATCGAACGCATGCAAGAGGTTGTCGCCAAAGGCGATGAAAGCCTGATCCACGACTTGCTGGCCGAGGACGTGCGGTTTTCACCGCCGACCTATTACAGCACCTGGACAGGGCGCGCACCGGTTGCGGCGGTGTTGGGACATGTGGGGCAGGTATTTTCGGATTTTCGGTATCGCCGGATCATGGGGGCGGGCCATGACTGGGCGCTTGAATTCCAGTGCAAGGTCGGTGAGCTGGACGCTGTTGGGGTCGATCTGATCACTCTGAACGATGATGGCCAAATTCAGGAATTCGAGGTCGTCATGCGTCCCTACAAAACCATCGGCGCCCTGCGTGAGGCGATGATGGCACGCGTCATGCAGGACGCCCGGTTTCTGGAATTCAAAACTGCGCTGAGCTGATCATGCCGCTGGCCGCAGATCAGATCGCGCGCGTGCCCCTGTTGCCGATTCTGGCATTGCAGGGCCTTTCGGTTCGGCGCAATGCACAAATGCTGCCCGAACCCACCGGCCCCCGCGAAGGGCGCGAAGGGCGCGGCCCCCGCCTGCGTCTTCTCATTGCCGGAGACAGCTCGGCCGCTGGCGTGGGCGCAGGTACGCAGCAGCAGGCGCTTGCGGGTCAGTTGGTCCGCCGATTGGGCAAGCAGAACGCCGTCGAATGGCGGCTGGAGGCCACCACCGGCCACACCACTCAAGACACCATCAATCGGCTCGGAAAACTTGGCCAGCAATTTGATGTGGTCATCACAGCCCTTGGCGTGAACGATGTCACCCGGGCAGTCACCCGCCGTCAATTCGAGACACATCAGACCGAGCTGTTGACCCTTGTCACGAAAAAGCTGGGCGCGCGCAAAGTGATCCTGACTGCAGTGCCCCAAATGCACCGTTTCCCCGCCCTGCCCCAGCCTCTGGCCTGGGTTTTGGGGCAACAGGCCAAACGTCTGGACCATGGATTACAGAAGGTTGCATCCTGTTTTCCGCAGGCCCGGCATCTGACGCTGAACCTGCCGGACGACCCTGCACTGGCGGCCTCTGACGGGTACCACCCCAGCCCCAGGGCCTATTCCATTTGGGCCGAAGAGGCCGCGCGGCTGATCACTCAGGCCTGAGATCTGATCTGCCGGATCATCGGTATCGAATACACAACCAACCCAGCCCAGATCAGGGGAAAGGCAATCATGCGGCCGCTGTCGATCTGCTCACCAAACAGAGTGATGGCGGTGATGAAGATCATCGTGGGCGCGATGTATTGCAGGATGCCCATGGTTGACAGGCGTACCAGCTTCGCCCCGTTGGCATAAACCAGCAATGGCACAGCGGTCACGATACCCGCACCCGCGAGCATCAGCGTGTCAGATACTGTCGCACCGAAATACCCTTCGCCCGTTGCCCCCAGCCATGTCACATAGGCCAGAGCCGGGATAAGCAGGATCAGAACCTCAAGCAAAAATCCCTGATTGGGCCCGATTGGAAGCGAGCGCTTGAAAAAGGCATAAAACCCCCAGGTCACCATAAGTCCAAGGGCCGCCCAAGGCAGGCTCCCGGCCTGCACCACCAGCACAAGCACACCCAACGCCGCCAAACCAACGGCCAGCATCTGCATCCGGCTCAACGGCTCGCGCAACAGCACCGCACCCAAAGCGATACTGAACAGCGGATTGATGTAATATCCCAAAGCGGCATCCAACGCATGGCCGCTGGCAATCGCCCAGACATATATCGCCCAGTTCACCGAGATCAGCGCCGCCGTCAGCGCCGCCATCCCCAGCATCCTCGGATTGCGCAGCGCGGATTTCAAATCAGCCGTGCGCCCCAAAGCAATCAGCAACAACCCTGCAACGGGCACCGACCAGATGACCCGATGCGCCACGATTTCCACCGGCCCGACATGCGCCATGGCCTTCATGTACAGCGGAAGGAACCCCCACAAAACATACGCCGTCACCGCAAGGACCAGGCCCTTGGATGTGTCCGTATTTTGGTCAGTCGTGTCGCGGGCAGTCATTCTGATCTCCGAAAGCCAACGCCTTTGTCTAGGGCAAGGCGGTGCCTCAGAAAACCACCAATTCTGTTGGATCAGCCATCACGATTGCTGATGAATCGGCGAATTCTCCGGCGCCCATGGGGCCGATATGTTGGTTGCGAGGCTCTGCCTCGCGCTCCGGGATATTTTTAGCCAGATGAAGCAGGGGATCCTAACTCCATCTGGCCCCAAATATTCCGGGGGAGTCGCGGCTCGCCGCGGCGGGGGCAGCGCCCCTTGCCCGGTCTCAGACTTTCACACGCTCGGATTTGGGGTCGTACATCGGCTTCAGCGAAACTTCGGCTTTGACCTTCACGCCGCAGACATCGATTTCATATGACGATGCCAGCACATCCGAAGCGCTTTCGCCTTCGCAGGGGACGTAACCCATTCCAATCGCGCCGCCGAGGGTATGGCCGTAATTACCCGAACTCAGATAGCCCACATATTCACCGTCTCTAACGATGGGTTCATTGTGGAACAACAGCGGTTCGGGATCGGTCAGGCGGAATTGTACCAACCGGTTCTTCGGCCCGCTTTCCTTGCGTTCGATGACCGCTTCGCGTCCGATGAAATCGCACCCTTTGTCCACTTTGACCGCAAAGCCCAACCCGGCATCGACGACGTGATCCTCGCAAGTGATGTCGTGACCGAAATGGCGGAAGCCTTTCTCGATCCGGCAGCTATCCATCATATGCATACCGCAAAGTTTCAGCCCCATGTCCTGCCCTGCCTCGTGCAGCGTTTCGAACACATGGCCCGCCATGTCGGAGGACACATAGATCTCCCAGCCAAGCTCGCCCACATAGGTCACCCGGTGGGCGCGGGCGAGACCCATGCCGATCTCGATCTCTTGGGCCGTTCCGAACGGGTTCGTCGCATTCGAGAAGTCGTTCGGCGACACTTTCTGAAGCAGGGCACGCGCATTCGGGCCCATGACGGCCAGAACGCCTTCGCCTGTGGTCACGTCCGTTATCACCACATTGAAACCACCAGCGTGGCGCTGCATCCAGGTCTGGTCGGCCAGCCGCGTGGCGGCGGGGGTGACAACCAGATAAGCGGTTTCGGTCAGGCGGGTGACGGTCACGTCAGCCTCGATCCCACCGATGCGGTTCAGGAACTGAGTATAGACGATCTTGCCAGTTGGAACCGAGTAGTCACCGCCGCCGATATAGTTCATGAACCTTTCAGCGTCCGGGCCTTCGACGCGGATTTTGCCGAAGGAAGACATATCGTACATGCCCACATTCTCGCGCACGGCCTTGTGTTCGGCAGCCGAGTTTTCGAACCAGTTCTGGCGTTTCCAGCTGTACTGGTATTCACGCTCCTGCCCTGCATTGGCGAACCAGTTTGCGCGCTCCCATCCAGCCAGTTCGCCAAAAACGGCACCCTGTTCCTTGAGGTGGTGATGGAACGGGGTGCGCCGTACACCGCGGGCGGTGGCCTTCTGGCGATAGGGATAATGGTCGGCATAAAGCAGACCCAACGTTTCTTTCGAGCGTTCAAACAGGTAATGTTTGTTGCCCTGAAACGGCTGCATGCGGCTGATATCCACATCACCCAGATCGAACGGTTTCTCGCCCGTATCCATCCACTCGGCCAGCGCCATGCCCGCGCCTCCGGCAGATTGGATACCGATCGAGTTGAACCCGGCGGCCACCCAGTAATTGTCCATCTCGGGCGCAAGCCCCAGATGATAGGCGTCGTCGGGCGTAAAGGATTCCGGCCCGTTGAAGAAAGTGTGAATCCCCGCCTCGGCCAGCATCGGCATCCGGTTGACCGCAGCCTCGAGGATCGGTTCGAAATGGTCGAAATCCTCGGGCAGCTGGTCAAATTCAAAGCTGTCGGGGATGCCGTTCATCGCCCAGGGTTTGGCGTTGGGTTCAAACGCGCCCAACAGGATTTTGCCCGCATCTTCCTTGTAATAGGCGCATTCGTCCGGAACGCGCAGAACCGGCAATTGGGTCAGCCCGTCAATGCCCTCGGTGACGATGTAGAAATGTTCGCAGGCATGCAGCGGGACGTTCACGCCTGCCATGCGACCAACCTCGTGGCCCCACATGCCCGCACAGTTCACCACCATGTCGCATTCGATGTGCCCCGATGCGCTGCCGTCATCGGCGACCCAGTCCACACCCGTGACCGAGCGGCCCCGCTTGACGATATCAGTAACTTTCACGCGTTCCTTGACGATGCCGCCGCGCTGGCGCGCGCCCTTCGCCAAAGCCAGCGCGATGTTGGCCGGGTCACCCTGCCCGTCCAGCGGCAGGTAGACGGCGCCTTTGACATCCTCGACATTAAGATGCGGATACATCTCTTTGACGCGCTCGTTCGAAATCTCCTCGACCTCGACCCCGAAAGCGCGGGCCATGGCGGCCTGGCGATAGATTTCTTCCTTGCGCTCTTCGGTCAGGGCGACAGTGATCGAGCCGCAGCGCTTGAACCCGGTGGCGACGCCGGTTTCTTCTTCCAGCGATCCATAGAGTTCCTGGCTGTACTTGGCCAATTTGGTCATGTTCGCTGTCGCGCGCAGCTGCGCGATCAGGCCAGCCGCGTGCCAGGTGGTGCCGCTGGTCAGCTGTTTGCGTTCGAGCAAAACAACATCTTTCCAACCTTTCTTGGTCAGGTGATACGCGACCGAGCATCCAATGACGCCGCCGCCGATAATGACCACACGGGCCTTGTTGGGAAGATCAACCATTTGGGTGCCTTTTCCTGTCTTTCGAAGTTACGTGTCAGACGATCCGGTGACCGGCTTCGTCAAGCTGTTGCGCGAGGGCGGCGATGTGATCGGGGCCAACTTCGCAGCAGCCGCCTATGATCGTGGCGCCTTGGCCGACCCAGCCCATTGCGTGTTTTGCATAGGCCACGGGCCCCAGATCAGTGCGCTGTTTCAGTGCGTCGACGGTCGGCGCCTCTTTCAGAAAACCCTCGGTGATGCCTGTAAATCCGTTTGCATAAGCGCCAAACGGCAAGTCCATAGGGGCGAGTATGTCCAGCGCGGCCGGGATCACCTCGGGGCGCGAGCAGTTGATCAGAACAGCCTCGGGGCGGAACCGGGTGAGCAGCGGCGCTATTTCCCCAAGCGGTTCGCCCGAACGCAAGCGCGTGCCGTCTTCATCCTTGACCGAAAAAGCAATCCAGACCGGTTTTCCGCGCCCTTCGGTGCCTCTCAAGGCACCCTCGGCCTCCTGAACCGATGATACGGTCTCGATCAGAAACAGATCGACGCGGTTCAACATCAACGCAGCCAGTTCCCCGAACTTCTCGGCAGCCTCATCCGGGTCCGGGTTCAGATCGGGACGGTATGAGGCGAAAAGCGGACCCAGAGATCCTGCAATCCGTCCACCGTTTTTCACCCGCGCCTGTTCGGCTTCAGAAAGGGCCGCGTCGATCAGGGCCGGCAGCTGATCCTCGATCCCTTCGCGCACAAGGCGCGAACGGTGGATGGCATAAGTGTTTGTGGTCGCAACCGTGGCCCCGGCACGAAAATAGGCGTCATGAACCTCGGTCAGGATCTGGGGCTTGTCGATCATCACCCGCGTCGACCAGAGCGGTGTTGGCCTGTCGCCACTGCGCTTGACCAGTTCCTGCCCGATTGAGCCATCCAGCAATGTGATGTCAGCCATATTCGTCTTCCTTACGGGATAAGCACCAGTTTTCCGGGCAGCGTTTTCGACTGAAAATCCTCTTGCGCGCGGGCGATGTCTTTCAACGCATAGGTCTTCGAGATCACGGGCCTGATCCTGCCGGCGTTCATCAAGCCAACCAAGCGGCCAAAAACCTCGAACGCCTGATGGGTGCAGCCGTGGATGGTGATGTCGCGCAGGTAGATGTCGCGCAGATCGGCCTCGACCATGGGTCCGGCGATAGCACCCGAGACCGCATAATGACCACCGGGTTTCAGCGCCAGAATCAGGCCAGGCCAGGCCGGGCCGCCCACGACGTCGATCACCACGTCGAACATGTCCTTGGGCAAGGGCGCATCCCGGTCATACGTGCCGATGGCCCCTTGATTTTTGACCACATCCGCTTTGGCGGGGCTGGTTACGCCATAAACACCTGCACCCCGGATCGCGGCCAGTTGCACAGCGGCAAGGCCGACGCCGCCCGAGGCACCGGTGATCAGAACCTTGTGGCCTGCCGTCACTCCGGCGCGGGTCAGCAGGTTTTCCGCCGTGCCAAAGGCGCAGGGGATGGCGGAGATTTCGACATCCGACAGCGGCGAGGCTGAGACGTCGTACAGATCGGCTGCCTCGACCACACAATACTGCGCAAAAGCGCCATCAATCTCAGAGCCAAGCGCAATGAACCCGGTCGGGTTGCCCGGGCTGGGGCGCGGCAGGTTTATGGGGCAGGTCACGCGTTGACCGGGTTGAAACCCGGTCTCAGCGCCCGCCAGCTCGACGATGCCGCACAGATCACCACCCTGAATGCGCGGGAAGTGCAGCGCGCCGCCCCAGCCCCCTGCATCCACGTCCTGATCGACTGCATCTGTAGCGCCGGTCACCTCGGAAGAATACCATCCGACCCGCGTGTTGATATCGGTGTTGTTCACCCCAGCCGCCGCAACCCGGACCAGCACCTGTCCGGGTCCGGGCGTTGGCACGGGAATATCCTCGCGCCACTCCAGCGCTTCCGGCCCGCCGTGGCGGGTCAGATAGACACCTTGCATGACGCTGGGGACGCCCACTGATCAGGCCCGCAGCCGTTCGTTGGCAGGATCCCAGAGGGGTTGGTCCTCTTGCACCACCGCTGCGCATTTCTGGCCATAGATTTCGACCTCTAAGGCGGTGCCCGGGTTCGCCAGCTCGGGCTTGATCATGCCCAGCGCGATGGATTTGCCCACGCGATAGCCCCACGCGCCCGAAGTGGTCTCGCCCACGATCTCGCCATTGTGCCAGATGCAGGACATGTAAGGCGCATCGCAATCACCAGCATCCACAGTCAGGGTCACGAAGGACTTCTTCACGCCCTGCTGTTTCTCGCTCAGGATTGCGGCCTTGCCGGGGAAGTCCTGCGGTTTATCCAGCTTGACGAAGCGCCCCAGCCCGCCTTCCAGCAACGAATAGTCGGTCGACAGATCGCCCTTCCACGCGCGATACCCCTTTTCGATGCGCAGCGAGTTCAGTGCATACATGCCGAACGGCTTGGCACCGGCAGCAATGATCGCGTCATAGATCGCGGGCATATGTTCGTTCAGGGCATGAACCTCCCAACCCAGCTCTCCAGCGAAGGAGACGCGGATCAGATGGGCAGGCTGCCCGGCCACGGTTGCCGATTGATGCGTCAGCCAGCCTTGCGAGAGGTCGGCATCCGTCAGCCCGGACAGGATTTCGCGCGACATTGGCCCGGTCACGATCAGTGTGTCGCGGGTTGTGGTGACGTCTGCAACGCTGACACCGGCGGGCATTGCGGCCGTCAGGATATCGCGGTCGTGCCACTGCGCGGCGGCGGCTGTGATCATCACGAACTCATCCTCGCCCAGACGCAGGCAGGACATCTCGGTCAGGATACGGCCCCGGTCATCCGAGATATACACCAGATTCATGCGCCCGACCTTGGGCAACGCGCCAGCGACCAGGCCACGCAACGCTTCGGCCGCGCCTTCGCCCTTGACCATGAAACGCGAGAAACCCGGCAGGTCCAGCACCCCGCATTGGTCACGCACGGCCTCGCATTCTTCCTTGATCCGCTGCTCCCACGGGCCCGAGCGGCCCCATGTGTGCGTCGCCTCAAGCGAGGTATCGTCACCCGGCTGCGCGAACCAGTTGGCACGCTCCCAACCGCCGTAAACACCCATCACACCGCCCAGCGATTTGATTTTGTCATGCACCGGCGAAACCTTCTTATCGCGTGCGGCGGGCCACTCGTGGTGGGGGAAATGCATGGCGTATTCGTTGCCATAGACCTCCATGCCCTTTTGGTTGCAATAATCCTGATCGGTGTAGTCGGTGTAACGGCGCGGGTCGACGGCCCACATATCCCATTCGGTTGCACCATCGACGATCCATTCGGCCAGCACCTTGCCGGCGCCGCCGCCCTGCGCGATGCCGAAGGTGAAGGTATGCGCCTCGAACGCGTTCCGCACGCCGGGCATCGGACCGATCAGAGGCAACCCGTCCGGCGCATAGGGGATCGGCCCGTTGATCACTCGACCGACGCCCGAACTTGCCATCAGCGGCACCCGCTCCATCGCATCGGTGACGATATCCTCGATCCGGTCCAGATCGTCGTTCCAGAGCTGGAAGCTGAAATCCTCGGGCATCGGGTCATCTTCGGTCATCCAGTGGCCCTTGCAGTTGGGCTCGTACGGGCCGAGGTTGAAGCCGTTCTTTTCCTGCCGCAGATAATAGGACACGTCCACATCGCGCAGCAGCGGAAGCTTGCCGCCGTTTTCCTTGGACCAGGCTTCGATCTCGGGGATTTCGTCGGTCAGCAGGTACTGGTGGCTCATCACCATCGCGGGCACGGTACGGCCGCCAAAGGGCTTGAACCATTCCCCGACGCGCTGCGCGTAATAACCGGCGGCGTTGACCACATAATCACAGGCGATATTGCCTTTATCAGTATGCACTGTCCATGTGCCATCGTCATGCTGCGTCACACCGGTCGCCGGGCAGAACCGGATGATCTTCTGACCCAGATCGCGCGCGCCCTTGGCCAGCGCCTGCGTCAACTGCGCCGGGTCGATGTCACCATCGGTCGGGTCATAGAGGACACCTTCCAGATCGTGGGTCTCAAGGAAAGGATAGCGCTCTTTCGCCTCTTCCGGCGTCCACATCTCCATCGCGATGCCCTGATAGCGGCCCATCGCGCAGGCGCGCTCGAACTCCTGCATCCGTTCCTTGCTGTGCGCCAGACGGATCGAGCCTGAAACGTGATAGTTCATCGGATAATCGACCTCATCCGCCAGCCGCGCATACAGCTCGGTCGAATAGCGCTGCATGTTCATGATCGCCCATGAGGTCGAAAATGTCGGCACATTGCCCGCAGCGTGCCATGTGGACCCGGCAGTCAGCTCGTTCTTTTCCAGCAGAACGCAATCGGTCCAGCCTTTCTTGGCCAGATGGTACAGCGAGGATGCCCCCACCACACCGCCACCGATGATAACCACGCGGGCTTTTTTCGGAAAATCGCTCATGTGTCTTGATCCCTGTTAATGTGCCCGTTGGGGCAGATCGTCCGTGATGTCATAGTAGTCGCCCTTGTCCGCCACAAAGATGTGCTGGGCGAGATCCAACCCGGTCGGCTCGTCCAACGAACCGACGGAAACCGCTATCGAGTCTTCGTCATTGTGCTGCCAGAACAGAAACGAGCCGCAGGCGCTGCAAAAGCCGCGCCGGGCGATGTCCGAGGCGCGATACCAGCTTAGCGTCTCGCTGTTGATAAAGCTGAGATTGTCCTGATGCGTCGCGCTGGAGGCCCAAAGATGCCCCGACTGCTTGCGGCATTGTCCGCAGTGGCAGGCGCTGGGAGGATCGAGGTCCCCGTCAATGGTGAAGGCGACCTTGCCGCAGAGGCAGGAACCGGTGTGCATGTCGTTACCCCCTTGCTGTGGGCGTCGTGCTGGTGCCCAGCAACACGCCATAGATGATGAAACAGGCCGCCATCACGCGGCGCACCCAAGTATTGAACACAGCCCCCAAGGCCGCCTTGCCCATCACCGCGCCCAGCAGGGTGAACCCGGTATAGCTGAGCGTGGTCAGGATCACCGCAGTGGGCATGATCACCCCCATCTGCTGCCAGATCGGCACATCGGGTTGCACGAACTGCGAAAACGCGGCGAGGTATCCGGCGACGCTTTTGGGATTAATGGTGGCGATGGCCAACGCGTGCAGATAGACGTGCCGTGCGGGGCGTTCCGAGGTTGGCGCGGGTTTGGTCGCGTTCATCCAGCCGCGAATGCCCAGCCAGATCAGGAACCCAGCCCCCACCAGCTTGGCGATGAAGAACCCGGTTGGTGAGGCAGCTATCAGGGCGGTGATGCCCAGTGCCGACAGGACAAGAAACGCGCTTGCCTGTGTCAGGATCGCCAGAACGCCCAGCATGGCCTTGGGAAACGGCAGGCTCATCCCGTTCGAGATACAGCTCACCGCATTCGGCCCGGGAGTGGTGACGAACACCGCCCAGAACAGCGCAAATATGGTCCAGGCCTCGAAGCTCATCAATACACCGGCGGGGCGATGACCCAGATGGCCACGGCAGGCTCATCATAGGGATTGGCCCATTGATAGGGTTCATGCTTGATGCGAAAGCTGTCTCCGGGTCCGACAGTGAAGGCATGGCCGCCGATGCTCAGATCCAACCGGCCCGAGACGATATAGCCCACCTCCTGCGTCGGACGCATGGCCGGGGTCTGCATGCTGGAATGGGGTCGGAAGGTGGAATGCACCATTTCGAAATCATCGGTCAGATCGGGTGAGAGCAGTTCCTCGATCAACCCTTCTTCGCCCGACCCCATTGACCGGCGTGAGCCGGCGCGCACCACATAGCCTTGTTCGTCCACCGGCGCGGTGGATTGACCGAACAACATCGACATGGGCACGCCCAGACATTCCGCAATCAGACGCAGGTCCGAAATCGATGGTTCGGACATGTCCCGTTCAACCTGACTGAGCCATCCGACCGAGCGATCCAGCCGCGATGCAATCTCGGTCAGTGTCAAACCCCGCGCCTTGCGCAGGGCGCGCAGGTCCGCTCCGAGTGAGGCGCTTTGCGGGGCCTGGCTGTTCAAGATGCACTCCGTCATGCGTGAAAAAATGGTCCTGAATTTCACGATGCCTCGAGTCGGTGAAATTTCCAAGCGTTTTTTCACTTGGGTGTTCAGATAGGCTTGGGTATGCAGACGGGATGTGGATTGCAGTGCTTTACCTGTGGGCGATCAACACCCTGACTTTACTGGCCTTTGGCTGGGACAAGCTGCGCGCGCGCCGCAGAAAACGGCGCATCCCCGAGCACCGCCTGTTATGGCTGGCAGCCATCGGAGGCAGCCCCTGCGCGATCCTGGGGCGCTGGATCTTCGGGCACAAAACCCGCAAGCGCCGATTCAGCGCGTGGCTGTTTGCAATTCTGTTGGCGCAGGCAGCGCTATGCTACTGGGCCTTATCCCGGAACCTTGGCGTGGGTCTTTGGTAACGCCCTTGTCTAGCGCGCGAACACTTCCGTCAGGATCGCCTCAAGCGCGACGGCATCGTCTTCACGAAACGCATCCGGCTGATCGCTGTCGATATCGAACACCGCGATTACCTCGCCTGCCGCGTTGCGGACCGGCAAAACCAGTTCGGACCGGGTGGACGAGGCACAGGCGATGTGACCCGGAAAAGCGTCGACATCCGGGACCAGTTGCGTTTCACCCGTGCGTGCAGCTGCACCACAGACGCCCCGGCTGAACGGGATCACGAGGCAGCCGTGACCCCCCTGATAGGGGCCGATTTTCAGCAGTTCAGGCTCGGTGACGCGATAGAAACCGGTCCAGTCGAAGCGCTCATCGGAATGATGCACCTCGCAGGCGACCGTAGCCATCAGGGCGATCTGGTCGGTTTCACCTTCGGTCAGGGCAGAGATGGTTTTGGCGAGGCTTGCGTAATCGACAGTCATGGTTGCACTTTTTGATATCTCAGGGATGGGGGCGCTGTCCCCGCTTGAGCCGATGGCTCAATTCACCCCCGGAGTATTTGCAAAAAGATGAAGCGTCAAACGCGTTCTATGGCGATGGCTGTGCCTTCTCCACCGCCGATGCAGATCGCCGCGATACCGCGTTTGAGGTTCCGCTTTTCAAGAGCGTTCAGAAGGGTGACCATGATACGGGCACCAGAGGCGCCGATCGGGTGACCCAGCGCACAAGCGCCGCCGTTGACGTTGACCTTGTCGCGCGGCAGGCCCATTTCATGCATGAAGGCCATCGGCACAACGGCGAAGGCTTCGTTCACCTCCCACAGATCGACATCGTCTTTGCTCCAGCCCAGACGGTCGAGCAGCTTTTGCGCCGCCGGAACCGGAGCAGTGGTGAACAGACCCGGCGCCTGAGCGTGGCTGGCATGGCCGAGGATACGTGCGCGGACGGTCAGGCCCTGCGCCTCTGCCGCATCGGCCGAGGCCAGGACCAGCGCAGCCGCACCGTCCGAGATCGAGGAAGAATTGGCCGCCGTCACCGTCCCATCCTTGCGGAAGGCTGGTTTCAGGGTCGGGATTTTCTCGGGCCGCGCGGATTTCGGCTGCTCATCGGCCTCAAGGACAACGGCGCCCTTGCGGGTCTGGATGGTGACCGGGGTGATCTCTTGGTCAAACGCATCACTGTCCTGTGCGGCCAGTGCGTTCGACAGTGATTGCAGCGCATATTCATCTTGTGCTTCGCGGGTGAATTGAAAGGATTCGGCGCAATCTTCGGCGAATGTACCCATCAGACGGCCCTTGTCATAGGCGTCTTCAAGCCCGTCCAGAAACATGTGATCCACCACCTGACCATGGCCGATCCGCGCGCCGCCCCGCATATTTGGCAGCAGGTAGGGGGCGTTCGTCATGCTCTCCATCCCGCCTGCGACCATGGTATCAGCGTGGCCCAGCGCGATCTGGTCAAAGGCCATCATTGCGGCCTTCATCCCCGAACCGCACATCTTGTTGAGCGTCGTGGCTGGCACCTCTTCGCTCAGCCCCCCCGCAAATCCGGCCTGACGCGCCGGGGCCTGACCCTGACCTGCGGGCAGAACGCAGCCCATCAGAACCTCATCCACGGTTGCAGCACCCGCGCCCTGCAAAGCTGCCTTGATCGCAGCGCCGCCCAGATCAGCGGCGGAGACGCCATCGAACATGCCCTGAAACCCGCCCATCGGCGTACGCGCGGCCCCTGCGATCACAACTTCTTTCATCTGACGCTTCTCCTTGTGCTTTCCCGCCCATGGATACCGAATGGTAAGAATTCCCGTCTAGCGTATTTCTACGATCTTATTGCAATGCAAAGGGCGGTTGATCATGGGGCTCAGCAGCAGCACGACCGGCAACACACAGGTGATTTCAGTTCATTGCGACCGCATAGACGCGGCAATGGCGATTCAATTCAAGGAAGACATGCGTGCCCTGACCCAAACGGATACTGTCCGGGTCGTGATGGACCTGTCGTCGGTTGAATTCATCGATTCCAGTGGTCTGGGCGCAATCGTCGCCTCGATGAAGCAACTTGGACCGGGGCGGCGGCTGGATCTTGCGGGGCTGCAACCGATTGTCGAGAAAGTCTTTCGCCTGACCCGCATGGACACCGTCTTTCGCCTGTTTACATCGCTGGAAAACGCGATGACTGCTGGCAACAGCTGACGGCAGGAGGGGAGGGCGTGACCTCTGATCGTGAACAGGATTGTCTGGAGCTGAGCTTCCCGGCGACCGAAGTGCAGGCGAGCACGGGAATCGCGGCGCTTTGTACCCGGCTGACAGCGCATGGGCTTCCCGGAGGGAAGGCCAATGACGTCAAAATCGCGCTGGCTGAGGCGATCAACAATGTTGTCGAGCACGCGTATGCAGGGATCGCCCCCGCCGATATCCGGATCGATTGCAGCTTGTGCCGGAACCGGCTGGTGATTCAGATTGCAGATTCGGGCAAACCCATGCCCAATTTGCGCCTGCCCGAGGGCATTCCGGCCTCGGTCGAGACATCGCTTCAGGACTTGCCCGAAGGCGGGTTCGGCTGGTTCCTGATCCACCAGTTAGCCAGCGACATTCGCTATGAGCGTAAGGGAGGACGCAACCTGCTGCTTTTGCAGTTTGATTTCGTCGACACACCATAATGGATTGCAAATAGCCACAATAACGCCCCAATCGAACCATTGTCGCGCCGCAAACAAGGGGCATACAGTCAGTGTAGCTCAGATAGCTTCCCTCGGCGCCTTGTGTCACAGCCCCCACCCAGTGAACGGCGCCGAGGACCTCCTTCCCTGATAGCATTGGACAATTATTGGCTACGGCCTAGTGTCTGCGTGTTTGCAGAAGGATTGAACCATGCGCGATTTTCACAAGGCGGGCCGCTCGGAAGTCTTGGCGACAGAAGGGATGTGCGCAACATCCCATCCATTGGCCGCCAAAGTGGCGCTGGATATTCTCCAGCGCGGTGGCAATGCCATGGACGCCGCGATTGCCGGTGCGGTGCTTTTGGGGATTTGCGAACCCCAGATGACCGGTTTGGGCGGCGATTGCTTTGTCTTATACAACCGAGCCGGAGAGAATTCTGTTCGCGCGCTGAACGGTTCCGGCCGCGCGCCGGCGGGTGCTGATGCGCAAGTTCTGCGAGACCGGGGATTGGACACCGTGCCGCTGGACAGTCCGGATGCGGTGACACTGCCCTGTGCAGTCGATGCCTTCTGTCATTTGGCAGAAACCGAAGGGCGGCTTGGTCTGGATTCAATCCTTCAGCCCGCAATTCATTATGCCGAAGCGGGTGTGCCGGTGGCAGCCCGGGTGGCGTTCGACTGGAAGACCGCCGCTGCAACGCTGCAAGGCGCGGCACGTCAACACTATTTGATCGATGGCAATCCTTTGAAAACGGGGCAGATCTTTCGATCACCCAGTCAGGCCGAAGTGTTACGACGGATCGCCAAAAACGGTCGCGACGCATTTTATTCGGGTGAGATTGCCGAGGATATGCTGGCCGCGCTCACCAACCGCGGCGGTACCCACACTATCGCGGATTTCGAAACGGCGCGCAGTGAGCAGACCGAGCCCGTCAGCGGCATCTATGGTGACCTCGAACTGTTCGAGCATCCACCAAACGGTCAGGGGGCCACGGCCATTTTGCTGCTGAATATCCTGAAGCATTTCGAGCTGTCGGCGCTGAACCCCAACAGCGCCGCGCGTGTGCATATCGAGGCCGAAGCAAGCAAACTGGCCTATGACGCGCGCAACCGGTTCATTGCCGATCCTGATCACGCGAACCGGATGGATCACTTTCTGGCCCCCGAAACCGCCGCCAAACTGGCAGCACTGATCAAGCTGGACAGCGCCATGCCCGCCGCCGCGCCCCTGACCGAAAACGTGCATAAGGACACAGTCTATATCACGGTTGTCGACCGCGATCGCATGGCGGTTTCGCTGATCTATTCGATCTATCATGGGTTCGGCTCGGGCATTGCGTCAGAGAAATTTGGCATTTTACTGCAAAATCGCGGCGCTGGTTTCACGCTTGAACCAGGACATCCGAATGAGCTGGGCAGCGGTAAACGCCCGATGCACACGATCATCCCCGGCATGTTGCGGCAAAACGGTCAGGTCCTCATGCCTTTTGGCGTGATGGGCGGAGCCTATCAGCCAACCGGCCACACGCGCCTGATTTCGAACATGCTAGACTATGAAATGGGGCTTCAAACCGCCATAGACACGCCGCGCGCTTTCGCTGACGGTGGCGTGCTGAAACTGGAACGCGGCTATTCAGACGAGGTTCGGCAACAATTGACTGACCTTGGCCACATTGTCGAAACCCCGGAAACTCCACTGGGCGGAGCGCAAGCCATTCGAATCTTAGAATCCGGTGTTTTGGAGGGCGGCAGCGATCCCAGAAAAGACGGATGTGCGCTTGGCTACTGAGCCGGAAAACCTTGTGGCTAAATCAGTTCAACTGGAAATGCAGCGGATAGGATCCGTCCTGAAACGGTCCGAACATATTTGGGATATCGGGATGATCCACGGGCTCTCCCGACTGGTCCTCAACCAGATTTTGTTCTGAAACATAAGCGACATAGAAGGATTGGTCGTTCTCTGCCAGCAGGTGATAAAACGGCTGATCCTTCAGCGGACGACTGTCTTCCGGAATGGCCTGATACCATTCTTCCGAGTTTGAAAATTCCGGATCGACATCAAAAATCACCCCTCGAAAAGGGTGTCTACGGTGTCGAACCACCTGTCCCAGGCGGTACTTGGCTTGTGTCTTTAACATTGTTTCGGCCCCCAATGAGTTTAGTACATCTTTTCGGGCGGAAATGCCAATCATTGAACTGAAATTCGGGGAAACAGTCTGTGAACCTTCTACTGACAGTGTTCGAAATCGTGGCCCCCGTGTTCCTGCTATCAGGCATTGGATTCACCTGGGTAAAGCTGGGGTTTGAGTATCGGCTGCAGTTCGTCACACGCCTTGCGGTGACGCTGGCGGTGCCCAGCCTGATCTTTGTGGCCCTGATGCAAACCGACATCCCGGGCGGAGAATTAACCCTTTTCACACTGGCCGCGATTGCCTCGCATGTTGCATTGGCAGTGGTGTTCTGGGTCTTTGTTCGCATCACCGGACTGGAACAGCGCACCTATCTGGCCCCGCTTATCTTTGGCAATACCGGCAATCTGGGCCTGCCCCTGTGCATCTTTGCCTTCGGCCAGGCCGGGCTGGGCTATGCAGTGATTTTTCTGGCCGTGACAGCCCTGTTTTCCTTCACATACGGCATCTATCTGGTCGCCGGGCGCGGTGCATTTGGCAAGGTCCTGCGCGAACCGATGGTCTGGGCCACGCTGCTGGGCGCCCTGTTCCTGTGGCGCGGCTGGGAAACACCGCTGTTTCTGACCAATACGCTGGATCTGCTGGGCCAGATGGCGGTGCCGATGATGCTGATCACGGTTGGCGTGGCCATCGCGCGTCTGACCACACAGAAGCTGCAACAGGCAATCTGGCTGTCGCTGCTGAAACTGGCCGTCTGTTTCGGGCTGGGCTGGGGTATCGCCGTCGGGTTTGATCTGGAGCCCGTCGCCTTCGGGGTGCTGGTCTTGCAGATGTGCACCCCTGTCGCCGTCACCTCATACCTGCTGGCGGAACGCTTCGAGGCGGATTCCGACGCCGTTGCAGGCATGGTCATGGTCTCGACCGTGTTGTCCGTCGCGGCACTGCCTCTAATTCTTGCTATTATTCTGTAACGATTGTGATTTCCTAAAAGCACAATCTGCGCTAGAATATAGAAAAAAGGCACGAGGCACATGAGCAGAATTCTTTTCGTACTCTTCGGGGTGCTTCTATTGGCATCCTGTGGCGGTGGCTCAAAGCAACCGCCCAGCAGATTGAATGACGCGTGCAGCATTGCGCGCGAGAAACCCGACTATATCAAAGCTTTCAAGAGCACCGAGCGTAAATGGGGCGTCCCCGTGCACGTTCAGATGGCCACGATCTATCAGGAAAGCAGATACCGTGCTGATGCACGCACGCCGCACAAATATGTGCTGGGCGTGATTCCCATGGGGCGCCAAAGCAGCGCCTACGGCTATGGTCAGGCGCTGGATGGCACGTGGGAGCAGTACCAGCGAGAAACCGGCAAACGCCGTGCCAAGCGGGATCGTATCCGCGATGCCTCTGATTTCATCGGCTGGTACATGAACAAAAGCTACGAACGCAACGGCATCCATCCCAGCGACACGCGCAACCAGTATCTGGCCTACCACGAAGGCCATGCCGGATTTGCGCGCGGCAGCCACAATAGAAAATCATGGCTGCTGAATGTGGCAAATGATGTGGACGCCCGCGCGCAGCGGTATCAGGCCCAATTGGCAAACTGCCGTTACTGAAAGTGTCGGGTCAGCGATCGCCTGACCCGATCCGGGTTTTCTTGGAAAACACACTCTGATCGAGGTTTCCACCTTCGGTCAGAGGCCCCAGCAGGACAGTTGTCTGACTGCCTGCATTGTCGTGGATCACCCATTTGCGCAGCTCGACGGGATCTGATGTAAACATCAGCTCGATCCGTCCGCTTTCGGGATTCTTCGGGTCCTGAGCTGTCACCACCGTCGCGGTGCCGTCAAAATCATGCCCCACAACCATATTGGCTTGCGACAGATTCACGTTGCGCGCCAGTACCAGCGACAGCGGCGTGCGTTTCAGGGGATACTGCTCGGGCGGTTGGTTCGATTTCGGGTCGAATATCTGCACCGTCCCTGCCCGCGCCAGAACCACCGCGCTGTTGGGCGGGTCATATTCGAACCGCATCTTGCCGGGGCGCTGCAACCACAGCTTCCCGGTGCTCAGCGAGCCGTCGTCATTCACTTGCGTGAACGTGGTCTGAACCGTTTTCATCTGGTTCAGATAGTTGGAGATCTGTGACAGCGGCAGCTTTTCAGCTGCCCAGGCCGCAGGCGCGGCCAATGTCAAAGCAAGGGCAAAAGCAATCTGTTTCATGAGACCCAGATAAGCGTTCTGCCCTTGTTATTAAATATCCTACTGCTCGGGGACGAGGATTTCGCGTTTCCCAACATGATTTGCCCCGGAAACAACGCCTTCCTCTTCCATTTGCTCAACAAGCCGCGCGGCCTTGTTGTAGCCAATGGCGAGTTTCCGCTGAATATATGAGGTCGAGCATTTGCGATCCTTGATCACGATCGCCACTGCCTGATCGTACAGAGCATCCTCGCCATTAGTGTTGCCACCCGTGTTCAGGCCCAGAACGGCGTCGATATTGTCGGCCTTTTCCTCGGCCGGGCCATCGACGACGCCGCTCATGTAATCCGGCGGGCCGAACTGTTTCAGGTGGTTAACGATTTCCTCGACCTCTTCGTCCGAGACAAACGGGCCGTGGCAGCGGGTGATCTTGGCACCGCCCGCCATATACAGCATGTCGCCCTGCCCCAGCAGTTGTTCGGCTCCCATTTCGCCCAAGATGGTGCGGCTGTCGACTTTGGACGTCACCTGGAACGAGATCCGGGTGGGGAAGTTCGCCTTGATCGTCCCGGTGATCACATCGACCGAGGGGCGCTGCGTCGCCATGATCAGGTGAATGCCCGAAGCCCGCGCCATCTGCGCGAGTCGCTGGATGCAGGCTTCGATCTCTTTGCCCGCGACCATCATCAGATCAGCCATCTCGTCAACGATGACGACAATATAGGGCATCGCTTCGGGCGCGAATTCCTCGGTCTCGAACATCGGCTCGCCGGTTTCATCGTCAAAGCCGGTTTGGACCGTGCGGCTGAACATCTCGCCCTTGGCCAGCGCGTCCTTCACGCGGCCATTGTAGCCTGCGATATTACGCACGCCCATTTTGGACATCTTGCGATAGCGGTCTTCCATCTCGCCCACGACCCATTTCAGGGCCACGACGGCCTTTTTCGGATCGGTCACAACGGGCGACAGCAGATGCGGGATGCCATCATAGACCGACAGTTCCAGCATCTTCGGGTCGATCATGATCAGGCGGCATTCGTCCGGCGACAGCTTGTACAGCAGTGACAGGATCATCGTGTTGATCGCAACCGACTTACCGGAACCGGTGGTCCCCGCGATCAGCAGGTGAGGCATCTTGGCCAGGTTGGCCACGACGGATTCACCGCCGATATCCTTACCCAAGGCCAGCGGCAGCGCGTGGTTGCCATCGCCGAAATCGCGGCTGGCGAGGATTTCGCGCAGAACCACCATCTCGCGGTTTTCGTTGGGCAGTTCGATACCAATGACCGAACGGCCCGGCAGGGTCGAAACCCGTGCTGACAGGGCCGACATCGACCGCGCGATATCATCGGCCAGACCAATAACGCGGCTGGCTTTCAGACCGGGCGCAGGTTCGAGTTCGTACATGGTGACCACCGGGCCGGGGCGGACGCTGACAATCTCACCCTTGACGCCGTAATCATCCAGCACGTTTTCCAGCATCCGCGCGTTTTCCTCCAGCGCCTCATCGCTCAGGTGATGGCGCTGAATGCTGGCTGGGTTGGACAGTAAGCCCAGTGGGGGCAGCTCGAAATCGCTGTGCTTCTCCTCAAAGGACAGGGTTGGCTGCGCCTCGGCCTGTGCCCGACGCGACGGCGGGGGTGCGCGGCGCACAGGCTGTGCGACAACCGGTTTGCGCGGTTCGGCGACCGGGATTTTGACAGCCTGACGCGGTTGCGGCGCAGGCTCTTCAAACACCGCCTCGTCATCATCATAATCCGGCTCGGCCACATAATCCTGTTGCGCTTGCCATTCGGGTTCAGCGGTCGCGGTCAGCGGCGGTTCGGACGGCAGCGTGGCAGTGGTCACGGGCGGTTCCGGCGGCAGTTCATCTACCGGCCCTGCATTCAGGATCAGCGGATCAGGCCCGCGACCGCGTCCCTTGGTCAGCGGCAGGTTCGGATCAGGCTCGGGCGCCATCTGTCCTGCGGCCACTTTGCGGTTACGCACAGCGGCAGAGATTTTTGACCGGATGCGGTCTTCTTTGGGCATGTCATAGTAACCCTCGACCGCGACGGGATCGATCAACTCCGGATCGGGCATCGGATCGGGCCGACGGATCAGCGATGGCATCCGCGCCAAAAGGCCCGGTTTTGGCTCAGGCTCGGGGGCTTCCAGCTCGGGCTCTTCAAAAATCGGGTCAGCATAGGCCAGATCATCGTCAAAACGAGCCTGCACCGGCACGGCGCGTTCGGCCCGGCGTTCGACCCATTGCGTCCGACGATCCCGCGCCGCCTGCGCCGTAGCCGAGGCACCGCGGCCCAGAGCGTTCATCAGCAAGTCATAGGCCATGACAAGACCCAGCAGGAAGGCACGGAACCCTTTGCGCACATCCGCTTTGGTAAAGCCCAGCACGAACACACCCAGCGCCAGCATCCCGACCGCCATGGCCAGCGACATCAGCTTGACCAGAAAATGAGAAGAGATCGGCAGCAGCGTCAGCAGCGCCCCCATCACCGTGTCGCCAAACAGACCGCCCAGCCCATAGCTGTGCGTCGCGCGCCATTCGGCACCCGGCACCAGGGTGGCGGCATAGACCGCCAGAACGGCAATCCAGATCGGAGCGAATATTAAACGGGCAATGGCGCGTTCTTCGCCAAAATGACCGGCAAAACGCAGGCCCCATGTGATCAGAACCAGCGCCACGCCGAAGCTGCCCCAGCCCACAATCATGAACAAGGGCGCTGCGATCGAGGCCCCCACACGCCCCATCCAGTTCTGCACCGGCGCGTCGGTCGACACCATCCAGTTCGGATCGTCCGGATTATAGGACCAGACCATCGCAGCAGCGGCGAGCCCGAGCAGGATCAAAGCGATCCCGATCAGTTCCTTACTGCGCCGCTCGATGGCGGCCTGGGTGGTGCTGTCCAGCAGCGGGTCACGGTTGCGCGCGTTCAATGATGCCATTTTGCCCTCGTACCTCACGAATAGATGCAGTCGCGGAGCGTGATCAGCCCGCGCTTCATCTCTGTTTTTGGGGCCACCATGGCGACCCGGATAAATTGCTCGCCCGGGTTTTGCCCCGGATCACCTTGAGAAAGATATGCCCCCGGCAGAACCCGAACGCCGGTTTCCTGCCAAAGCTTCAATGCAGTTTCTTCGCCATTCTCGACCGGCAGCCACAGGAAGAACCCTGCCTCGGGCGGCATGTACCCCTGCACGCCCGCAAACACCTCATCCGCGATGGCGTATTTTTCCTGATACAGCGCGCGGTTTTCCTGAACATGCGCCTCATCGGCCCAGACCTTGGCGGCGGCGGCTTGCAACGGCGCAGGCAGCGGCGCGCCCGCATAGCTGCGCAGCAGTTTGACCCGTTTGATCGTCTCAGGCCCACCTGCGATCAGACCTGACCGCAACCCGGCCAGATTTGAGCGTTTGGACAGAGAGTTGAACAGCGTGACCCGCTCAGGATCAGCGCCCAGTTCCTGCGCAACGGTAAGCGCGCCAACCGGCGCTGTGTCTCGGTAGATTTCGGAATAGCATTCATCGGCAAAGATGCGGAAATCGTATTTCTCGGCCAATTGGATCAGTTCCGCCCAGTAATCGCGCGACGCAACCGCCCCCTGAGGGTTCGCGGGCGAGCAGATATAGGCCACGGCGGTGCGGTTCAGCACCTCTTCGGGCAGGCTTGCATAATCCGGCAGATGGCCGGTCGTTGCGGTTGCGGGCACAAAATACGGCTCTGCCCCGACCGAGATCGAGGCGACCATGTAGACCTGATAAAATGGGTTCGGGCACAGGATGATCGGCTGCTGCCCGTTCTTCTGCTCCGGGCACAGCGCCATTGCAGCATTATACAGGCCTTCACGTGTGCCGTTCAGCGCCATCACATTGGCATCTGCATCCATCGACACGCCATAGCGGCGATTCACCCAATCCGTGATCGCCGCACGCAAAGCAGGCGAGCCTTCGTTCGGAGGATAGCCCTGAAACCCGGCGGCGTTTTCCATGATCACATCGGTCACCCAGGACGGGAAATCGTGCTTGGGCTCGCCAATCGTCATATGAACAACATCGCCGCCCGGCTGATGATGATCCAACAGGGCGCGCAGACGCGGGAATGCATATTCCGGTAGGTTCGAAAACCGCTCGGGGAAATTCATGATACTGCCTCAATTTCGGGGTCATTTTGCGCCCCGTTTTCTGACAGATTACAGATCGACCCGGGCTTCGTCCAGACAAAGAGGTGCCGAATCAGGGGATTGTGGCATTCAGGTCAAAGCGGTTTCGGCTGCAGATCCCAGCCTCAGCAGCGCCTCTTCCGACCCCGGATACCCCAGCATCATCAGCCCGCAACCGGGCGTTCCCGTGGGTAGTGTCAGCGCCGCCAGTCCCATCAAATTCCCGATCCGCGTGTTGCGCAAGGCAAGAAGATTCTCGGTGACATAGTAGTCATGATCGCTCAGCAACCGGTCCAGATTGGGCGGCAGAATCGGGGCCGTCGGCGCAAACACGGCATCAAACCCGGCGGTCGCCGCGTCCCAGGCTTGTCGGCACGCGACAAGTTTCGACCATGCGGCCACGTAATCAGGGCCGGAATACGCCTTACCCATGCGGAACCGTTCCAGGATTTCGGGATACATCGCCTCGGGGTTCGCTTCGATCACATCGCGCCACAGGCCATAGGCCTCTGTTGTATAGAGCACGCCGGACAGGCTCATCGCGTCGCTCAGCTCGGGCACCTCAAGCGGTACGATCTCGGCCCCCGCCTCCTTTAAGCGTAGCAGGGCGTCGTCATAGGCCTTGGCTGGCGCATCGCGCAGATCGTCTTTGGCCACGTTCTGCAAATCCGCAAAGCGGCGGCCTTTCAGAGTAACTCCGCGCAAGTCAGCAGGGGATGTGCCCTCAAGCGCCGCCAGCAAATGGGCGGCATCCTCAACCGATCGTGCCAGCGGCCCTACTGTATCGAATTTCAGGCACAGCGGCACGACGCCCTCAAGGCTAAGACGCCCCGCCGTTGTTTTCAGCCCGACCAGATCGTTCCAGGCCGCGGGGATACGCACTGACCCGCCCGTATCCGAGCCGATACCACCCGCCGCCAGCCCCCACGCCACCGACGCCCCCGCCCCCGAGGACGACCCGCCCGGCACAGCGTCTTCGTCATTCACACAAGGCGGTGTGGCCGTCACCGGATTGAGGCCTAGGCCTGAGAAGGCGAGCTCGCTCATATGCGTTTTGCCCAGACAGACCGTGCCCATCGCGGTTGCATTGCGCAGCACCTGCGCGTCGGCCTCGGGCACGCGGCCTTTCAACAAGGCCGAGCCGGACTCGGTTCCAATGCCGGCCGTGTCAAACAGGTCTTTCCAGCTGATCGGAACGCCATCCAGCAATGATCGGCGCAGGCCGAGTCGGGACCGTTCTTGCGCCGCAAGGGCCTCGGCGCGGGCGCGATCATGGGTGACGCGGGCATAGATCCGATCCCGATGCGGGTGGGCGTCGATCGCAGTCAGATAGGTTTCGGCCAGCTCAACCGGATCGATCTGTCCCATTCCGATGCCACGGCCTAAATCACATGCCGTCATGGTCAGCCAGTCTTGCATCCCGCCCCTCCCGAAAATGTCCGTGATCGGACGGTAGCGACAGGACCGCACATGGACAATCCCGAAAGGGCGCGCATATTGCAGCACATGGAACACAGATCCGACATCCTGATCGTTGGCGGCGGCCTAAACGGCCCCGCCCTTGCGCTGGCGCTGGCCCAGACCGGGCATTCCGTCACGGTTGTTGACGCTCTGGCCGAGAAGGTGCGCAAAAACGCCGCTTTTGACGGGCGTGCCTATGCGCTGGCGCTGGCCTCGCAACGCCTGCTGGATGCGATCGGCGTGTGGGAACGGGTGGAAGAGCACGCTCAGCCGATGCTGGAAATCAAGGTAACGGATGGTCATGCCGGTGCCGGACCTTCCCCGTGCTTCATGCATTTCGACCATGCCGAGATCGAAGAAGGCCCGATGGGCTATATGGTCGAAGATCGCCACCTGCGGCGAGCGTTTCTGGAGGCGATGGCCGATCAGGACGAGATCACTC
Source organism: Ruegeria sp. L12 (assembly GCF_056531745.1). Taxonomy (NCBI): domain Bacteria; kingdom Pseudomonadati; phylum Pseudomonadota; class Alphaproteobacteria; order Rhodobacterales; family Roseobacteraceae; genus Ruegeria; species Ruegeria sp. L12. Next base: position 81,630 of record NZ_JBQFMH010000010.1, on the reverse strand, counting down.
AGGTTAGCGGCAAGACGGTTGTGTCACAGCATATCTCGGCAAATGAGGCGGTGCTGACGCTGGATGACGGAGCCACCCTGTCCGGTAGTCTTTTGGTCGGCTGCGATGGTCGCCGCAGCGGCACCGCAATGCGTGCTGGGATCAAGCGCACCGGTTGGGATTATGGCCAGACCGCGTTGGTCTGTGCCATCGAACATGAGCTGCCCCATCACGGTATCGCCCATCAGTTCTTCATGCCCCCCGGCCCGCTGGCGATTCTGCCGCTGACCGGCAACCGCAGCTCCATCGTGTGGAGCGAACGCACCGAGACGGCCAAACAGATCAACGCCCTGCCCGAGGTCGACTACCTGCAGGTTCTGCGTCCGCGCTTTGGCGATTTCCTCGGCGATATCCGCCTGCAAGGTGACCGGTTTACCTATCCGCTGAACCTGACCATCGCCAATTCCTTTATCGCTGACCGGCTTGCGCTGGTCGGAGACGCCGCCCACGGCATGCACCCCATCGCCGGGCAAGGTCTGAATGCCGGTCTGCGGGATGTGGGGGCTTTGGCCGAGGTTCTGACCCTTGCCGGTCGACGCGGCGAAGATATCGGCTCAACACTGGTGCTGGAGCGCTATCAGGAATGGCGTCGCTTCGACACGGCATCGCTTGCGATGGCGACGGATGTATTCAACAAGCTGTTTTCGAACGACAATCCCCTGCTGCGGATCGGCCGCGATATCGGCATGGGCATCGTCGGATCGCTGCCCGGACTGCGCCGGGGCTTTGTGCGCGAGGCTGCTGGCCTGACCGGCGATCTGCCCAAATTGCTGCAGGGGCGTGCGATCTAGTCCAGCGCGCGCGCCTCGTCCACCAACATCACCGGGATGCCGTTTCGAATGGGGAAGGCCAGACCAGCGGCTTTGGATACCAGCTCCTGCCGCACGGCGTCATAATGCAGGGTTGTGTGCGTCTGCGGACAGATCAGCGCCTCAAGCATGTGACGGTCAAAGGCGTGTTCAGGCGTGCTCATTGCAGTTTTTCCTCATTCGATCCGCCGCGCATGGCGAATTCTATCAATGTCACCAGGGTTTCGCGCCTTGTGCGCAGGCAGGGAGCCTCCAGCAGGGCCTGTTTGTCTTCGGGGTCGAATTCCAGCATCATCGACAGAGAGTTGACCAAAAGCTCATCATCGGCGTCCTTCATCGTGTCCCAGTCCGTCGACAACTGACGGGACGAGAAGAACCGCTCCAGCAGCCTCAGGAATCTGTTTCGATCAAAGCCATTGTCCTCTTCGGCTTTGCCGAGGTCACGGTCGAATCCGTCCCAGGACACCGACGCGCGCCGATAGGGGGTAAAACTGTCCAGCTCAGTCCGGACCCGAAACCGGGATATCCCGGTCAGCGTGATCAGATAGCGCCCGTCTTCTGTCTCGGAAAACTGCGTAATACGACCGGCGCAGCCGATCTGATGCAGCTTGGTCTCATCCCCCTGACAGGTGTTGGGCTGCACCATCCCGATCAGCCGCTCAGAGGTTTTCAACGCGTCATCCAGCATCTGCAGATAGCGCGGCTCGAATATATGCAGTGGCAGACGGGACCGGGGCAGCAAAAGCGCTCCGGGCAGTGGAAACACGGATACCGTCTCCGGCAGATCAGCGGGATGCATCATACAGTCGAGTGTAGCCCTGATCGGGATTTAGGCAAATATCATCGAGCTGAGCTTGCGTCGACCGTTCAGCACGATCGGATCATTGGGCTTGAGCGCATCAAAAATCGTGAATAACTGCGCCTTGGCCGCGCCCTCATTCCACTCGCGATCCCGGCGGAACAGTTCCAGCAATTGAGCGACCGCTTCTTCGACATCGCCATTAGCATGCAGGGCCTGCGCCAGATCGAAACGGGCCTGATGGTTGTCAGGCTCGGCCTCGACCGTTGCAGTCAGTTCACCCACCGGCCCCGCATCGGCGGCCTGTTTCGCCAGTTCCAACTGCGCATGGGCCGCCTCAACCTCGGGCGCGGACGAAATCTCGACCGGGGCACCGTTGAGGATCGCCTCGGCCTGATCCAGATCGCCCAGCGCAATATGCGCGCGCACCAGCCCGCCATAAGCGGCAGCATGGTTTGGGTCTTCACCCAGAATAGCGGCAAAGGTTTGTGCTGCGTCCACTGCAGCCCCTTCGGTCAGCATTTCTTCGGCGGCCTGAACCGCGTCTTCCAACTGACCACCGGGGCTTTCGCCACCTGCGGCTTCGATCACGCGGTCGATGAAGGCCTTGATCTCGGATCCGGGCAGCGCGCCCTGAAACCCGTCGACCGGCTGGCCCTTGTAGAACGCATAGACAGTCGGGATCGATTGGATACGCAGTTGGCCGGCGATCATCTGCGCCTCATCCACGTTGATCTTGAGCATCTTGACCGCGCCTTTGGCAGCAGTCACAGCCTCCTCCAGCGCGGGACCCAGCGTTTTGCAGGGGCCGCACCAGGGGGCCCAGAAATCAACGATGATCGGCATCTCTTGCGAGGCTTCGACCACATCGGCCATGAAGGTGGCCTCGGTCCCGTCCTTGATCAGATCGGTGGCATCAGAGCTGGCTGCGCCGTTCAGAAGGTCCATGGCAATTACTCTCTGGTTCGTATTTGCGCCCTATATGCAGCCGCGCGGGTCAGAAACCAAGGGCTGAGTCGGGCGTTTTTGCATCAATCAGACGTCGAATGTCGCAAAAACCGGCGCGTGGTCGCTGGGTTTTTCCCATCCGCGCGCATCGCGCAGCACCCGGCTGGAATGGCCCGCGTTCGAGATATCGGGTGTGGCCCAGACATGATCCAGCCGCCGCCCCTTGTCCGCCGCATCCCAATCGCGCGCGCGGTAGGACCACCAACTGTATAGCTGGCCTTCGGGGATATCCTGCCGGGTGATATCGACCCAACCGCCCGCATCCTGTGTTTCGGCCAATGCCTCAACCTCAATCGGTGTATGTGACACCACCTTGAGCAGTTGCTTGTGCGACCAGACATCATCTTCGCGCGGGGCAATGTTCAGATCACCGACCAAAATGGATTTCTGCGGCGTCTCGGCATGGAACCAGTCGCGCATATCGGTGAGGTAATCCAGTTTCTGGCCGAATTTCTCATTCACCTCACGGTCGGGAACATCCCCACCCGCAGGGACATAGAAATTGTGGATGGTCACGCCATTCTCCAACCGCCCCGCGATATGGCGCGCATGGCCTAGACCGGCAAAATCCTTGTCACCCACTTCCTCTATGGGCAGTCGAGACAGAATGGCCACACCGTTATAGCCCTTCTGCCCCCGCGCAATCATGTGGGTATATCCCAGCTCTGCGAACCCTTCGGTCGGAATCTTCTCGACCGGCGATTTGCATTCCTGCAAACACAGCACATCCGGAGCCTCTTCCTGCAGCAATTTCAGCACGATAGGCTCACGCAGGCGGACCGAGTTGATGTTCCATGTGGCAAGAGTGAAGGGCATGAGGCGCGTTTCCTTTGTCGGGGTTGGCGCACCCTAGCGCGGGTATGCCCACAGTACCACGACAAAAAAAGGCCGGGCCATCAGGCCCGGCAGTCCAACAGGGAGGTACATGTCATAACCCGGACATGCACGGGATAGGAGTAATCTAAATATGTCTCAAGAGTATCACTTTGATCCAAGTCAATCCAGCAAGATCAAGCGACAAGACGATATCCGCCCGATTCTGTGACCAAAAGGCGCGCATTCGACGGATCGGGCTCGATCTTCTGACGCAGGCGATAGATGTGGGTTTCCAGCGTGTGAGTGGTCACACCGGCGTTATAGCCCCAGACCTCGTGCAGCAGCACATCGCGCGCCACCACGCCATCGGTCGAGCGATAGAGGAACTTGAGAATGTTCGTCTCTTTCTCGGTCAGGCGGATCTTGCGGTCATCCTCGGTCATCAGCATCTTCATGGCCGGTTTGAACGTGTAGGGGCCAAGAACAAAGACCGCGTCTTCGGATTGCTCGTGCTGACGCAGCTGGGCACGGATGCGTGCCAGAAGTACCGGGAATTTGAATGGCTTAGGGACATAGTCATTCGCACCGGCATCCAGACCCAGGATGGTGTCGGCATCGCTGTCATGGCCGGTCAGCATCAGGATCGGGCTTTTGACGCCCTGTTTGCGCATCAGGCGGCACAGCTCGCGCCCATCGGTATCCGGCAGGCCGACATCCAGAATGACCAGATCGTAAATCGCTTCGCGCGCGCGTTCCATCGCAGATGCACCATCTGACGCTTCGAACACGTCAAAGTCTTCGGTCATCACGAGCTGCTCACTCAAAGCTTCGCGCAGGTCTTCATCGTCATCCACCAGCAGGATTTTTTTAAGCTGTGCCATCTGCGGTCCTCCTAAGCCTTTTCCACCACTTGCGCATCAAAGATGCAATCAGCAAGATTTGCTGCAATCGCTTCACGCCCTCGTGTCTGAGGCGGAGGAAATGTTTCACATTCTCGGTTGATCAGGGTAGGACAAGAGCCTGATCGTTATAGGGTAACATGCATGAGTCTCTTTCCTGGCATCACTGAACTGCTGGCACGGGCACGGGCCGATCTGCGCATGGGCGTTCCCGTAGTCCTGACCGACGACGGCGGTTACAGTGTTCTGGCGCTGGCCACGGAAACGCTCAGCCCGCAACGGCTGGCGGATCTGCGAGGTTTAGGCGGCGAACCGGTCGTGGCGATAACTGTCAGGCGGGCCGAGACGTTGAAGGCCCGCGCCTATGACGGTGATCTGGCGCGGGTTCTGATTCCGGCGGATGTCGATCTGGGCTGGGTGCAGGCGGTGGCCGATCCCTCGGACGATCTGAACGCGCCCATGAAGGGCCCGCTGATGACCGAAAGACATGGCAATGCCAATCTGCACCGCATCGCGATTTCGCTGACGAAATCGGCCCATTTGTTGCCCGCCGCCGTTGTTGTGCCCGTCGAGGACGGTCGTGCATTTGCGGTGACCCACGGTCTGACCTGCATTGACCATACGAACGCGGCGCCTCATCTGGCCGATCGCAGTGCCCTGCATGCGGTTGTGGCGGCGCGCCTGCCGATGGAAGTCTCTGAGGCCGGTCGCCTGCACGTCTTCCGCCCCGAGGATGGCGGTGAAGAGCACTATGCTATCGAGATCGGCCGCCCCGACCGCGACAAGCCTGTTCTGGCCCGGCTGCATTCGGCCTGTTTCACCGGCGATCTGATGGGCAGTCTGAAATGCGATTGCGGCCCGCAATTGCGCGGTGCTCTGGCCCAGATGGGGGCTGAGGGCTCTGGCGTTCTGCTCTATCTCAATCAAGAGGGGCGCGGGATCGGGCTGGCCAACAAGATGCGCGCCTATTTCCTGCAGGATCAGGGTTTTGACACGGTTGAAGCCAACCACCGGCTGGGGTTCGAAGATGACGAGCGGGATTTCCGGTTGGGTTCGGACATCCTGAAATCGCTTGGCTTCAATTCTGTGCGTCTGCTGACCAACAACCCCGCCAAGATCGCAATGATGGAGCGGACGGGGATTGCAGTCACCGAACGCGTTCCGCTGAAGGTTGGTGAAACGGATCACAATCGCGGATATCTGGCCACCAAAGCGGCCAAGTCAGGCCACCTGTTGTGACACCCGATGATCTGGTCCTGACACCACGCGGCATCCGGTATGCGGGGCGTGTCTTTCCCTGCGCCATTGGCAAGGGCGGGCTACGCGCCGCCAAGCGCGAAGGCGATGGCGCGACACCTGTGGGCACTCACCATATTGTCGGCATGCTCTATCGCGCCGACCGTATCGCCCGCCCCGCCCCCTGGGCGCGGCCCATCGGGCCTGGTGATCTGTGGTCGGATGACGGGCGGGATGGATCGTATAACCACCTCGTCCGGGTGCCTTACGCCTTCAGTCATGAAAAGCTGCGCCGTGCCGATCCGCTGTATGATCTGGTCCTGATCACGGACTGGAACTGGCCCAATGCAATTCCCGGGCGCGGCTCTGCCATTTTCCTGCATCAATGGCGTCGCCCGCGCTATCCGACCGAAGGCTGCATCGCCTTTCGCCGCGATCACCTGAGATGGATTGCCCGCCGGATCACTCCCGGTACGCGCTTAATCATTCCTGAGGTTTGACCCGTTCGCCAAAGATGGCCGAGCCGACACGCACATGTGTCGCGCCCAAAGCGATGGCAGATTCGAAATCGCCGCTCATCCCCATGGACAACCCCTCCAGACCATTACGTTCCGCGATCTTCGCAAGCAGGGCAAAATGCAGCGCCGGTTCTTCTTCGACCGGCGGCAGGCACATCAAACCGCGTACCGGCAGGTCCAAGGCCCTGCACTCGGTCACAAACGCATCGGCATCGGCAGGCAGGATACCGGCCTTCTGCTCTTCTTCACCAGTATTGACCTGAATAAACAGATCCGGACAGGCGCCAATCTCTTGCGCAAGCCGGGCCAGCGTTTTTGCCAGTTTCGGGCGATCGACCGAGTGGATGACATCGCAAAGCTCCATCGCCTGCCGCGCCTTGTTGGTCTGCAACGGGCCGATCAAGTGGAGTTGAATATCCGAGAACCGTTCCCGAAACGCGGGCCACTTACCAGCCGCTTCCTGCACCCGATTCTCGCCAAAACAGCGGTGGCCCTGATTTAGAACCGCCTCGACTCGCTCGTCCGGCTGAACCTTGGAAACGGCGATCAGTTGAACCGATCCATTGGCACGCCCGGCGGCTGCTTCCGCTTTGGCAATTCGGTCGGAGATTTCTTGCAGCGACATGGGGCCTCTCACTTTCATGCTTGTCGCAGAAAAACACCATGTGGGAGCAAAAGAAAAGGGCAGGTCCGAAGACCTGCCCTTAAACCTTGCGGTTCAGATCAACTTAGAAGTTGAACTGTGCACCGAAGTCAGCAACGATGGTGTCGCTTGCGCAAACGTCGCAGTCGTTGCGGCCAATACCACCGCGCAGCGATGCACCGCCACCCAGGTCATAGATCGCACCGATTGCAACCTGCTGAAGGTCAGCATCCGCAGAACCGTCACCGTAGGCGAAGACCAGAGTGGTCGCGGCACCCAGGTTGTAGGCAACCGACAGACCGTATGCAGTGCCGTCAGTAGCGTCTACTTCGGTGTTGTCGTCAGCAACAAACAGAGTACCCGAGAAGTCACCCCATTCGCCACCCAGGGTCAGAACGGTCAGGCTTGGGTCGTCGCCGTCGCCGCCGTCAGTCTGACCATAGGCCAGCGCGGCAGTGATGTTGCCGAAGGAGTAGGTCGCGCTGATATCCCAACGGTCTGCATCGTCGATGGAAAGCTCGCCAAGAGTTTCGCCAGCGGCGGTGGTCACAGCAACGTCAAATGCGTCGCGCTGGTCGTAAGACGCGCCAAACGAGAAATCGCCAACTGCGTACTGGAAGAACACAGCGTTCGAGCCTGAACCGGTCGACGAGTAACCCAGGAAGTCATAGTCGACGCCCGAGTACTGACCAGCAAACAGTTCCAGACCAACTTCGTTACCGTAGTAGTTGGCCAGGTTGTCGAAGGCGCCTGCTACGTTGCCCGCGTCAACACGCAGACCACCGTAGATGACCGAGAAGCGTGCGCCGTTCAGGCCAGCCGAGTTGGCTTCGCCGGTTGCCGAATTTTCATCAGCTTGCAGACGAACACGGCCCGAGAACTCAACACCACCATCGGTTTCAACATTGGCGTCAATGTTCAGACGGAAGCGCGATACCAGGATGGTGTCCGAACCTTCTGCGGTAGCGGTGACGGTTGTCAGCGCGGTGCCGTCTTCGTTGATGACTTGAACGCTTGTCGAGAAGCTACGATCTTCAACGTAGCCAATACCAAAGCGGCCGTAACCGCTGAACTTAACTTCGGCCGCGGCAACCGATGCGGTTGCGATCAGAGCGGTCGATGCGAAGAGAACTTTTTTCATCTTGTTTCCCTCGGTTTCAAAGATTTTTCTACTCGACACATGCAAAGCACGCGTCTCAGCACGGACACCGTTTCGCTTTTTTTGCCCCCATTGCGCAAGCTTGGCATAAGCGCCCCACCGTCATTCGGACCAAATTGGTGCAAGGATGTCACAGTCGCAATTCCGCCTGATCGCACCCTCCGCTCACGCCCATATGTAAAGAATAGGCTTGTTGCTTCACGGGACCTTCTCTAGGAGTATCACCCGACAGTGCAATTTAGTGGTACGGGGTCTATTAACGATGCGCCTGCTGACGATTCTGGGGATGATCATAGTGACGGCCGCCGTGTCGGCCTGCGGAGGGCCGCCTCCTGGCGATGCATCCGGCTTGTCCGTCGATGGCGGCTCATCCGGAGAACGTGAACTGAATGACCCGAATCGCTCGACGATCTGGGATGTGTTCGGCCCCGACAACTCGGAACAGGTCACAAATGTGAACCGCTATCTCTGGTCTGCGTCTCTGGATGTTCTGAATTTCCTGCCGATCCAGGAGGTTGACCCGTTTACCGGTGTGATCGTGACCGGCTATGGCACACCGCCGGGCGGAGGGCGTCAGTATCGCGCCACAGTCCATATCAGCGATCCCGCACTTGCTGCGCGTTCGTTATCGGTCTCTCTGCAATCCAGCGGCGGCTCTCCGGTCAGCGCCGCGACCAGCCGTGCGGTGGAGGATGCGATCCTGTCCCGGGCGCGCCAGCTGCGCATTGCAGACAACAAGTTCTAGAATCCCGCTGAAAATCACTCTATGACCACGCCGGGTTCCTACCCGGCGTTTTCATTCATGAAGGACCGCACAATGTCGCGCTACTCGGCCACCGAAATCGAAGCAAAATGGCAAGAGGCCTGGGACAAGGCCGGTATCTTCACCGCCGACCACAAGGCGGACAAGCCGAAATACTATGTGCTCGAGATGTTCCCCTACCCGTCGGGCCGAATCCATATGGGGCATGTGCGCAATTACACGATGGGCGACGTGATCGCGCGGCACAAGCTGGCCACCGGGCACAACGTGCTGCACCCGATGGGCTGGGATGCCTTCGGTATGCCTGCGGAAAACGCCGCGATGGCCATCGGCGGCCATCCCAAAGACTGGACCTATGGCAACATCGCCGACATGCGCGGGCAGATGAAACCGCTGGGCCTGTCCATCGACTGGTCGCGCGAATTCGCCACCTGTGACCCGGAATATTACGGCCAGCAGCAGGCGCTGTTTCTGGATATGCTTGAGGCAGGGCTGGTTTACCGCAAGAACGCCGTGGTGAACTGGGATCCAGTCGACATGACCGTTCTGGCCAATGAACAGGTGGAAAACGGGCGTGGCTGGCGCTCGGGCGCTTTGGTCGAACGTCGCGAGCTGACCCAATGGTTCTTCAAAATCTCGGATTATTCCGAGGAACTGCTCGACGCGCTGGACACGCTGGAGAACTGGCCCGCCAAGGTGCGCCTGATGCAGGAGAACTGGATCGGCAAGTCACGCGGCCTGCAATTCGGATTCGAACGCACCGATGGTGGTGAGCCGATCACCGTCTATACAACCCGCCCCGACACGCTGCTGGGCGCGTCCTTCGTCGGCATCTCGCCGGACCATCCGATTGCCAAGCAGCTTGAGGCCGAAAGCCCGGAAGTGGCTGAATTCGTTGCGGAATGCCGCAAGGGCGGCACCACCGAAGAGGCCATCGAGACCGCCGAAAAGCTGGGCTATGACACCGGCATCCGCGTGCGTCACCCGCTGGACCCGAATTGGGAACTGCCGGTCTGGATCGCCAATTTTATTCTGATGGATTACGGCACCGGTGCGATCTTTGCCTGCCCGGCGCATGACCAGCGTGACCTGGATTTCTGCCGCAAATACGGCCTGCCGGTGGTCGATACATTCTTTGCGCTGGATGATGACTCGCCGGTCGACAAGATCGCCTTCGTGCCGCCGAAGACCGAGAAGGTCCGCTGGGTGAACCATTTCGCGGGCCTGACCGAGGCCACCGGCGACGAAGCCATCAACGCCACCGTTGACTTTGCCGAGAAGGCCGGTTGGGGCGAAGGCGTCACCAAATACCGCCTGCGGGACTGGGGCCTGAGCCGTCAGCGCTATTGGGGTTGCCCGATTCCTGTCGTCCATTGCGATAGCTGCGGCGTGGTGCCCGAGAAGAAAGAAAACCTCCCGGTCCGCCTGCCCGATGACGTGACCTTCGACAAACCGGGCAACCCGCTGGACCGTCACTCGACCTGGCGCGATTGCGAATGCGCGTCCTGCGGAGCACCTGCCAAACGGGAAACCGACACGATGGACACGTTCGTCGATTCGTCGTGGTATTTCGCCCGTTTCACCGCCCCGCGCGCGGAAACGCCCACCGATCTGGCCGAGGCCGAATACTGGATGAATGTCGACCAGTATATCGGCGGCATCGAACACGCGATTCTGCACCTGCTGTATTCGCGCTTCTTCGCGCGGGCGATGCAGATCACCGGGCACCTGCCAAAAAAAGCCATCGAACCCTTCGATGCGCTGTTCACCCAAGGCATGGTGACGCATGAGATTTACCAGACCCGCGACGCCAATGGCCGTCCGGTCTATCACCTGCCCGAGGATGTGATCGACGGCAAACTGGCCGACGGTACCGAGGTCGAGATCATCCCCTCGGCCAAGATGTCGAAGTCCAAGAAAAACGTGGTCGATCCGGTCAGCATCATCTCGGCCTTCGGTGCAGACACCGCGCGCTGGTTCGTGCTGTCCGATTCGCCGCCCGAGCGCGACGTGGAATGGACCGCGTCGGGTGCCGAGGCCGCATTCAAACACCTCAGCCGTGTACACCGCATCGCATCCGAGATCGCAGACTCGGACGTTCCGGCCAATGCCGAGGATGAAACCCTGCTGCGCGAGATGCACAAGGCCATCCATGATGTGTCTGGCGGGGTCGAATCCTTCGGCTTCAACGCTTCGATCGCCAAGCTTTATGCCTTCACCAACACGCTGGCCAAATCCAAGGCGGGCACCGACGCAAAGCGTCAGGCCGCCAAGACACTGGCGCAGCTGATGTCGCCGATGACCCCGCACCTGTCCGAAGAGTTGTGGCAGATGCTGGGCGGCGAAGGTCTGGTGGCCACCGCTGCATGGCCGGTCGCGGATGAGGCGATGCTGGTCGATGACACCGTCACCCTGCCGATCCAGATCAACGGCAAGCGGCGCGCGGAAATCAGCGTTCCCAAGGATATGGCCAAGGACGAGGTTGAAAAAATCGCGCTCAGCACCGAAGCTGTGCAAAAGGCGCTGGATGGCAATGCGCCGAAGAAAGTGATCGTAGTTCCCGGACGGATTGTGAATGTCGTCGTTTGACCGCAGAACCCTGCTTTTTATGCCGCTGGCGCTGGCCGCCTGCGGCTTTGAACCGGTCTATGCGCCGGGCGGCGCAGGCACCGCGCTGGACGGAAAAGTGGCTGTTTCGGCCCCCAACACGGTCGACAGCTTCCTGTTGGTACAGAGCCTTGAACGCAAACTGGGGCGCAGCGCCGCGTCAAGCAAGGATTTTGCACTGAATGTTGAGGTCTCGACCATCACCCGCCGCGCGGCGATCACCACATCCAACGAAACCGACCGTTATACGATTGATGGACGCGCGACCTACGCGTTGAAGTCCAACAGCTCCGGAAAAATTCTGGCCTCTGGTACAGTTGTGGATTTCGTCGGATATTCTGCTGCCGGATCGACCGTATCGACACTTGCGGATGAACGCGACGCGAAAGAACGGCTGATGGTAATTCTGTCGGACCAGATCGTTACACGCCTTTATGCCACGCGTGGCCTGACCACATGAAGCTGAGCCCGCGCGAGGCAGAGGGCTATTTCGCCAAGCCGGACGCGGACAAGGCCGGACTTTTGATCTACGGGGCCGACGCGATGCGCGTTGCGCTGAAACGGCAGCAGGTCCTTGCGGCCCTCTTGGGCCACGGCGCGGAAGAAGAAATGCGCCTGACCCGCATTCCCGGAACCGACCTGCGCGGCGATCCGGCCTTGTTACTCGATGCGGTCAAAGTTGTCGGCTTTTTCCCCGGCCCCCGCGCAGTATTCGTCGAGGAAGCCACCGAGACAGCCGCCCCCGCTATTCTCGCCGCGCTCGAGGACTGGGCCGCAGGGGATGCCCAGATCATCGTCACGGCGGGCCAGCTCAAGCCCAGCTCGAAAATTCGCAAGGCGTTCGAAGCGCACCCGGCCACCTACGCGGTGGGAATCTACGACGATCCGCCGTCCCGGGCCGAGGTTGAACGCATCCTCTCGCAAGCCGGGCTGAAAAACATTCCGCGCGATTCGATGTCGGCGCTGAGCGAGCTGGCATTGGCACTCAGCCCCGGTGATTTCACGCAAACCGTTGAGAAACTGTCGCTTTACAAGCGGGGCGATGCGTCAGAGCTGAGCATCGAGGATATCGAGGCCTGCGCCCCACGCTCGACCGAAGCAGCGCTGGACGATGTGCTGAACGTGGTCGCCGAAGGCCGCACCGGCGAGATCGGGCCGCTGATCCGGCGGCTGCAGGCGCAGGGCACCAACGGGGTGACATTGTGTATCGGAGCAACCCGGCATTTCCGGACCCTCTACGCCTGCGCGGCGGACCCGGGCGGTGCGGCACAAGGCATCGGCAAGCTGCGTCCACCGGTCTATGGCAAACGGCGTGATCGCATTCTGCGACAGGCGCAAGGCTGGGGAGCCGCCAAGCTGCAGACGGCGTTGACGGTGCTGACGGATACCGATCTGTCCCTGCGCTCGGCCGGACAGACTGCACCCGCGATGGCGCTGGTGGAACGTGCGATGATCCGCCTGGCAATGCTGGCACGGTCACGTTGATCAAGGGTTTTGCTTGACCCCTGTCCGGCTGCTGGCCCACTTTCGGCGTATCTAAACCAACAGGATATGAGCATGTACAAGCTTTACGGCCCCGTCATGACCCGCACATCACGGGTGATCTGGATGTTGGAAGAAATGGGCGAGGCCTATGAGCTTGAGCCGGTCGCCCCACGCTCGCCAGCGATTTGGGAGCTGAACCCCTCCGGCAAGGTTCCGGTGCTGGTCGATGGGGACCGCGCCATCAACGACAGCTCGGCCATCATGACCTATCTGGCGGACAAGCATGCGGTTCTGACCTATCCTGCCGGCACCATCGAGCGGGCTGAGCAGGACGCGCTGTTCTACACAATTCTGGACGAGATTGATGCGGTTCTGTGGGTTGCGGCACGGCACACATTCATCCTGCCCGAGGAGAAACGGGTTCCGGCAATTCGTGAGTCGCTCAAGTGGGAATTCGACCGTAACTTTCAGCGGCTTGAAAAGCGCTTCAAAGGGCCGTTCCTGATGGGGGACAAGATGACCATCGCCGATATTTTGCTGATTCATTGCATGAGCTGGGCAAAAAACGCCAGTTTCCCGCTGAACTCCGCAGTTCTGAGCGCCTATGGCAAGGAGATGCGCCAACGTCCCGCCTATCTGAAAATGGCCGGGATGGCGGTGAAATCTTAACTTTTCGGGTGCGCCTTGAGGTATTCTGCGGCAGCGCGGCCTGCCCAACGACCTGTGGCCAGACAGGCTGTCAGCAGATAACCCCCGGTTGGCGCTTCCCAGTCCAGCATTTCCCCGGCGCAGAACACTCCGGGTAAGGCTTTCAGCATCAAGCCGTCATCCAGGGCATTGCGTGCCACGCCTCCGGCGGTTGAAATTGCCTCATCCATCGGTCTCAGACCGGAATGCCGGACAGGCAAGTGTTTCAACGTTGCAATCCAGTCCGGCTGCGTCAACGCATGGTCCTTGGCCATCTCATGAAACAGCGCGATCTTTTGTGGCGGCAAGCGTAAGCTGTTTCGAAGCCAGTGCGACAAGGTCGCCTTGGGTTTCTTGGCTGCCAGCCGCGATCGCAATGCTTCGACAGTAACGTCGGGCACCAGATCGACGAACAGCGGTGCGCCTTCACGCAGCGCGGGCGTCAGGGAATAAAGCCCGCCACCTTCAAGCCCCCTGGCCGAAATGGTAGCCTCGCCCCGGCTTGTCAGGTCACCGGCCAGCCAACGCACCGATTTCAAAGCAGCCCCGAAATGCGGCTGCATATAAGGGCTCCACTTTACCGACAGCGCCGAATTCGACGGGGCGAAGGGTGTCAGTTCAACACCCTTATCCGATACGACCGAAGCCCATTCTCCGTCAGAGCCCAGCCGCGCCCAGCTGGCCCCGCCCAGCGCCAATATCGTCACATCGGGGGTCAGGCATTGGGTCCCTTCCGGTGTATCGAATTCCAGTGCCCCCTCGTGCCAGCCGAGCCAGCGCCAGCGGGTCCGCACCTGTACACCGGCCTCATCCAACCGCGCCAACCAGGCGCGCAGCAATGGCGAAGCTTTCATCACCTTCGGAAACACGCGCCCGGTCGAGCCTGTAAACATCTCTTGCGCCAGATCCTGCGCCCAGCGGGATACGGCCTGCGCGTCAAAGGCGCGGATCATCGGCCGTAACCACGCCTCAGCTTCGCCATAGGCTTCGATCAAGGTATCGAACGGCTCATCCTTGGTCAGGTTCAGACCCGACTTCCCCGCCATCAGGAACTTGCGCGCAACCGACGGCTTTGCCTCGGCGACCAGCACCTGATGCCCGGCGCTCGCCAATTGCTCAGCCGCCATCAGCCCAGCAGGGCCTGCACCGATCACAACTGCTTGCGCCATCGCGCCCCTCTTGCCCTGCCCGCGCATCGGCGCGAGATTACCGTCATGGCGAACACCGATCCGATCTGCCCGCTCTGCGACCGCCCGATCCCCGACGGGGTTGGCAGCCTGCACCATCTGATCCCAAAACTCAAAGGAGGCAAGGGCGGGCCGACCGTTCTGCTGCATCAGATCTGCCATAAAGAGGTTCATGCGACCCTGACCGAGGCCGAACTGGCACGCAGTTTCAACTCGGTCGAGGCGCTGCGCACGCATCCGAGGCTTGAGAAGTTCCTGAACTGGGTCCGCAAACGCCCGCCCGGGTTTCGATCTAAGGTGCCGGGCAAGCGGCGGGGGCGCTGATCAGGCGGGCAGGATCGGATCGCCGAACGCGTCTTGCTGACGGGCCTCCAGCCCTTCGATTTCGAGCCCGCGATAGTCGGGCACCGGCGCGAATTGCGCCCCTGCAATATGCTGAAATTCCAACGTCGTATAAGGGCGTTTCCAAAGCCACTCGCGATTTTCTACGGCCCAGATATCTGGATTGGGCGGGGTCTCATCAGTGAACGCATAGAAATGCAGATCAAACCCGTAAGGTGCCACATCCTGCATCGACAGCAGGCGCATCCCCAACTTGCGACAAACGACATCTTCGGCAGCGATATCGCCCGTCCGCAGGGTGATCTGGCCGATGCAGGCGTTGTCAAAGGGGGCGTCCGCCTCTGCGGCGCCATCGGGCCGGTTGCCCTCGAAGTCATGCTGCAGAAGTTCAATCCCGAACCCTTCGGGATCGCTCAGGTGGCACATATAGCCGATATCAATGAACTGACGCGCCGCGCTGACGGGAATGCCCTTCTGGCGCAGGAAATCGGCGGCCAGATCGACATCGGGCAACGTGATGCCAATCTTCCAGTATCGCTGCCCCTGATCATGGGCGTAGCCGCCCCCGCCCGGCATCAACAGCAGATCGGCCCCCGGCCCCCGATAGCTGAGACGACGGTTCGGCCCCTCGATCTGAACACTCATGCCAAGTGCATCGCTGTAAAACGAGGCGAGGCGGTCCGGGTCGGCAACCCGCAGGCGCAGGGCGGCAATCCTCATGGACACAACCCGGCAATCCCGGCGGCAATCGCGGGATCGGCGGCCAGAGAGTCGGCAACAAGTTCACGCGCCGTTGGCATCAACAAATCCGGCTCGACCACACGGTCGACCAGCCCGAACGCATAGGCCTCATCCGCCGTGATCTTCTGTCCCGACATCAGGATCAACTTGGTGCGCGCCGGGCCAATCAGCGCGGCCATGCGTTTCGGATCGGAAGGTTGCGGCAGAAAGCCCAGCTTCATCACCGGATAGAAAAACTTGGCCGACGGCACCGCGATGCGCAGATCACAGGCCAGCACCATCCCGTTGGCCCCACCGGCCAGCGTACCATTCAGCGCGGCCACGGTCAGACAGGGCAGTGCGGCGATGGCCCCCGACAGCTTCTCCCACAGATCAGAGGTGGCAAGCCCGGCACGGGCCTCCTCCAGATCGGCCCCGGCGCTGAACACACGCCCCGCGCCGGTCAGGATCAGGGCGCGCGCTTCGGTGGCGGCCTCGGCGATCCGAACCAGTTCGGTCAGCATCGCTGCTGTCAGGGCGTTGGCCTTGGATGGGTTGTTCAGCGTGACGGTCCACAGACCATCTTCTTTCGTCAGATCAATCACGTAAGTCCGATCCTTTTGCGGATATCTTCATTGCGCAGGGAAATCTCGGCGCCCAGATAGTCATCTGCGTCCGCCGAACACATCCACAGCAGCGCCCGCGCAGGCCAGTCGGCCGGGATATGATCGTCCCAATCCAATTGGCTGACCGGATTGATGCCGCTGGCCTTGATCAACCGCTGCATGTCGGTGGCCACGGTGCCCGGCGACAGGCCCATGGCGCGAATGCCATGATGGGCCTCTTCCAGATGCAGACATTCGGTCAGCATTTTCGCACCCGCCTTCGACGCACAGTAATGGCTCCACGCCTCAACCGGGTTCGAGGCGGCACCGGATGACACCGTTAGCACCGTGCCCCCACCCGCGGCGCGCATGATCGGCAGAGCCGCCCGCATGCCGTAGAACACGCCCTTGAGGTTGATATCAATCGCCGCGCTCCAGGCCGAAACATCAGCGTTGGACATGTGAAAGATCGGATCAATCACTCCGGCATTTCCCACCAGAACATCCAGCGAGCCGAACCGGTCGACGCAATCGGCCACCACCTGTTCAAACTGTGCAAAGTCGCTGACGTCGCAGGCCAGCGCGATCACATTTTCGCCAAGAGCTGCGGCCAGTGCCTCGATCTGATCGCGGCTGCGCGCAACCAGCACGACATTGGCCCCGGCTGCGGCAAAAACGCGCCCGGCCTCGGCACCGATGCCCCGGCTTGCCCCCGTTATCAGTACGGTTTTCCCTTGCATTTGCATCGTTTAAATCCCTGCTTTTGAAATTGAGTAAAGTCGTACAGTGGAAATGGGGAATTGGTCCACCCCTTGCCCCTTGACGCTGACCGCGACAGGCACGACGATGCGCGCAAAATTGATAAAGAAGGGTTCTCTTATGACTGTTTTCCTTCGCCAGTGCTGCGGCGCGGCGCTGGCTTATGCCGTTGCAACTCAGGGCGCGTTTGCAGAAGTGACCGCCGATGATGTCTGGGCCGATTGGCAGGCCTATCTGGGCGGCATGGGCTATGAGGTGACAGGCGACCAGAGCACATCTGGCAACGTCACCACCATCGCAAACATGACCATGGCCGTCGTGCTGCCAGACACCGAAGACCAGTTCAACGTTGTCATCCCGGAAATGACCCTGACCGAAAACGGCGACGGCACAGTCAATATCGGGTTCCCCGACAGCTTCCCGGTATCGATCTCAGGCGAATCCGAGGGCGAGGCGTTTTCGGCCGACCTGCTGTACACTCAGGACGCCCTGAACATGGTGGTCTCGGGCACGCCCGAAGAAATGACCTATGACTATTCAGCAAACAGCCTGGCGCTGGCGCTGGATTCGATGAAGTTCGGCGACGAAACCGTCTCCAAGGATGTGCTGGACCTGAATATCGCAATGAATCGGATCGCAGGTTCGTCATTGATGAAAATCGGCGAACTGCGCGACATAGCCCAGAATTTCACCGCAAGCAGCCTGTCCTATGACGTGGCCTTTGACGAACCTGACAGTGACGACACCGGCCGGATCAGCGGCAAGCTGGACGATCTGGCGTTCGAGGGCGATACCACCATCCCTACGGAATTTGATGCGTCCAATGTGCAGGATTTTTATGGTGCCGGGTTTGCGGCCTCGGGCACGTTCACCTATGGCTCGGGCAGCACCGAGATGGCAGGAACCGCCGAGGGTGAGGCATTCTCGCTGAGCAGTAGTTCCGAAGGCGGTCAGTTCGCCGGCAGCATCGATGCGCAGCGCCTTGTGTATGATCTTGCGCAAAACAGCACCAAACTGGCGGTCACAACGGCTGATCTGCCCTTCCCCATCGAGATTGCGATGGCCAATGCCGGGCTGAAATTTGAACTGCCGATCGAAGCCTCGGAAGAGATCAAACCCTTCGGATTTGGACTGAATCTGACGGATTTCACCATGTCCGACGTGTTGTGGGGCCTGTTTGATCCGGCAGGCGCACTGCCCCGCGACCCGGCGACGATTGCGCTGGATGCGACCGGAACCGCCAAAGTGCTTGTCGATTTCTTGGACCCAGAGGCGGTAGAAGCGCTCGAAACCTCGGACGCAGCACCGGGTGAGCTGCACTCGTTGAAGATCAACCAATTGCTGGTTTCTCTGGTCGGTGCGGAACTGACCGGTGACGGCGATTTCGCGTTCGACAACTCCAACACAGAGGCGTTTGACGGCATGCCTGCACCATCGGGTGTGGCCAATCTGAAACTCGTAGGTGCCAATGCCTTGCTGGATACGCTGATCAACATGGGTTTTGTGTCCGAAAACGACGCGCTGGGCGCTCGGATGATGATGGGCCTGATGGCGGTTCCGGGCGAAGAGCCCGATACGCTGAATTCGACCATCGAGTTCACCGAAGAGGGCCAGATTCTGGCCAATGGTCAACGGATCAAGTAATCCCGATTCCGGGTCAGGCCGCCTGTGCGGCCTTTCCCGTCTCAGGCAGTCCCCACAATTGGGCCGCAGCCCTTGCGGGACGTACGCTCCGAGGCTAGGTCCAAGACATCAAGACCCCGGAGGCCTCATGAACAGAACACCTCAAGACATCAGCCAGGACTTGCTGGATGCGGCGCGCAAGGCGGGGGCCGAGGCAGCGGATGCGATTGTTATCGATGGCTCTTCCGTATCGGTCGAGGTGCGCGGCGGCGCGTTGGAACATGCGGAACGGTCCGAGGCCACCGATCTGGGTCTGCGTGTCTTTCTGGGGAAACGGCAGGCCATCGTCTCAAGCTCGGACAGCCGCCCCGAAACACTGACTGCGATGGCGGAGCGCGCCGTTGCCATGGCCCGCGAAGCGCCCGAGGACCCGTTTACCGGCCTTGCCGACCCCGATCAACTGATAGGCGATTGGGATGTGGACGCGCTGGAATTGTTCGACCCGACGCCGGAGCCCGGTGCCGATGCCTTGATGCAGGATGCGCTGACCGCCGAGGCCACAGCGCTTGAGGTTGACGGGGTTACGCAGGTCTCGGATGCGGCGGCAGCCTATGACACCTATCGCGTTCACCTTGCTGCAACCAACGGGTTTTCCGGTGGCTATGCGCGCAGCAGCCGGTCCACATCCTGCGTCGCGATCTCGGGCGAAGGCACCGGGATGGAGCGCGACTATGACGGCGACAGCCGAAGCTTTCAGGCCGACCTGCGCAGCCCGTCCGAAATCGGCCGCTCGGCCGGTGAACGGGCGGTTGCGCTGGTGGGCGCGCGCAAGCCGCAAACCGGCAACTTTCCGGTTGTGTTTGACGAACGCATCTCATCCTCGCTGATCGGGCATCTGCTGGCCGCCAGCAATGGTGCCGCAATTGCACGCGGGGCTTCATGGCTGAAAGAATGCCTCGGGCAGCAGGTGCTGCCCGCGCATCTGTCATTGATCGAAGACCCCCACCGCCCGCGCATCTCAGGCTCGCGCCCGTTTGATGCCGAAGGTCTGGCAACAAAACGCCGGGCCATCGTCAAGGATGGCGTACTGAGCGGCTGGACGCTGGACCTGTCCAGCGCGCGCAAGCTGGGGATGCAGTCGACCGGGAACGCCGCGCGTGGCGTGTCAGGTCCTCCGTCGCCCAGCAACTGGAACCTCAGCCTGACGCAGGGCGAGAGCAGCCGGGCCGATCTGCTGCGCGATATGGGAACGGGTTTGCTGGTGACCTCGATGATCGGGTCGACCATCAACCCCAATACCGGTGACTATTCACGCGGGGCTTCGGGGTTCTGGGTGGAAAACGGTGAAATCACGCATCCGGTCAATGAATGCACCATCGCGGGCAACCTGCGGGACATGCTGATGCGGATCGTCCCGGCCAATGATGCGCGGCCATACCTGTCGCGTGTGGTGCCGTCATTGCTGATCGAAGGAATGACACTTGCCGGCAACTGACCTGTCACTTCTGATCGATGCCGCGCTTGAGGCCGGAAAGATCGCCACCCGCTATACCGGGCCGCAGGCGCAGCGCTGGGACAAGCCCAATGGCGCGGGGCCGGTGACCGAGGCCGATCTGGCCGTCAACGCCATGCTGGAGCGCGACCTGCAAGCCGCCCGCCCGGGCTATGGCTGGCTGAGCGAAGAAACCGAAGACTCGGCGGACCGCCTGACTTGCGAGCGCACGTTCATCATCGACCCGATCGACGGCACCCGCAGCTTTGCCGAAGGCTCGCGCACCTGGGCGCATTCGCTGGCCGTGGCCGAACGAGGAGAGGTTATGGCAGCGGTGATCTATCTGCCGATGCGCGATCTGCTTTATGCGGCGGCGCGCGGGCAAGGGGCGACATTGAATGGCGCCCCGATCCGGGTTTCGGGGCAGATACACTTGACCGAAGCCGAGATTCTGGCGGCCAAACCCAATCTTGATGCTCGGCACTGGCTGTCGGGTACGGCCCCCGCGTTCCAGCGCGTCTATCGCCCCTCACTGGCATACCGGATGGCGCTGGTCGCGCAGGGGCGGTTCGACGGGATGCTGACTTTGCGCCCGAGTTGGGAATGGGATATCGCCGCCGGGGACCTGATCCTGCGCGAAGCGGGGGGGCTGTGTTCGGACCGCATGGCCCAGCCTCTGCGCTTTAACAATGCCCATCCGCGCCTCAATGGCGTTGTTGCTGCTGGAACCGCCTTGCATTCCGAACTTCATGCCAGGCTTGACCCGAACGGCACCGGAATTTCCGCATGAGCAAATCGGGATCACTGAGCCTTGCGGCTTATCGGGTGCTGTCCTGGGGTGTTCCTCATAGCGGGGATTTCAACGACACCCCGCGCCCCGAAGGTGAGTTGCTGTGGGTCCATGTCAGCACACCCGACCGGTTGCAGGCCATTGACGATCTGTGCCGCCGCCTGCTGCCTGCACGGCCCGGCTTGTCCATTCTGATGACCGCGCCGCCCGATGCCGAACTGTCCGAATGGGGCAAATGCAGCTTTCCGATTGTCTCTCTGCCTGCAGAACAGACCGGTGCGGCGCGTGCCTTTCTGGATTATTGGCAACCGGACATGGCTCTGTGGTTCGGCGGGGGGCTGATGCCCAACTTCATCACCCGCGCGCAGGAGCGGTCCACGCCACTGGTCCTTATCGAAGCAACCGTGGACGTGAAAGCCGCGCGTGGTGGACGCTGGCTGCCGGATATCACCCGTTACACCTTTGATTGTTTCACCTCGATCATCACACCGACGGAGGAAACGGCCCGCCAAATCCGGCGTCTTGGCATAAACTCGTCCAAGATTTCCGTCGCGCCGCCGCTGCATATCAGCCCGAATCCCCATCCATGGCCCGAGGATGAGCTGATCAAAACCAATCACGCGCTGGCTGGGCGCCCCGTCTGGCTGGCCGCTTGGGTGCAGGACAAAGAGTTCATCTCGGTCCTCAGCGCCCACCGTCAGGCGTTGCGGATGTTGCCACGTCTGGCACTGGTGCTGCATGTGGCCGATATGTCCGAGGCCGCACCCCTGTACAAACGGCTGGAGGCGATGGATCTGCGCTGCGCCAACTGGGATGAAGGCCACCCGATCGAAGATACCACTCAGGTCATCCTTTCTTCTGACGCCGAGGATCTGGGCCTGTGGCATCGCGTCTCTTCGGTCACGTTCATGGGCAGTTCGCTGGAACGCGGTACCGGTGGATACGATCCGCTGATCGCAGTTGCCCTGGGGTCGGCGGTGGTCCACGGACCTCATGTCGGCAAGTACCGGAATATCTATGACCAACTGGGACAGGTACGGGCCGCGATGAGCGTCAAATCTGCGACCGAGCTGGGGGATGGTGTTGTGGAATTGCTGGCACCGGACCGTACCGCTGACATGGCGTTGGCGGGATGGAAAATGGTGACCGAAGGTGCACCGCAGGCCGATCATCTGATCGATCTGGTTCAGGACACACTGGATCGTCGGAGGGCTGAAGATGCGCGCGCCTGAGTTCTGGAACACCGCCCCCGACCAGCTTGCTCTGTGCGCCCGATTGCTGGCTCCGCTTGGTCGCCTTTATGCGGCGGCTACCGCGCGCCGTGTGGCGGAAGGGCCCGGGTTTAAACCTGGCGTACCAGTCATCTGCGTCGGCAATCTGAACGCTGGCGGCACTGGCAAGACGCCAACGGTGATCTGGATGCTGGAACGCCTGCGCGACAAATGGCACCAGCCGCATGTGGTCACGCGCGGCCACGGCGGATCACTGGAGGGACCGGTCAAGGTTGAACCGCGCAAACATACAGCCGCGCAGGTCGGGGATGAACCCCTGCTGCTGGCAGCCTTCGCCGATGTCTGGGTCGCCAAGGATCGCGCTGCCGGAGCGCAGGCCGCCGCAGAAGACGGCGCGACGGCCATCGTGCTGGATGACGGGTTTCAGAACCCCGCAGTCGCCAAGGATTTCTCGGTCATCGTTGTTGACGCCGAGCGGGGCTTTGGCAACGGGCTGTGTCTGCCCGCTGGCCCTCTACGAGAGCCCGTCGCCACCGGCCTGAAACGCGCCGATCTGGTGTTGTCGCTGGGCGCCGACGATGCGCAAGCCTCGTTCGCCAAGCGCTGGGGTCCGGCGCTGACCGTTCCCCATGCGAAAGGCGAAGTGCGCCCGTTGCAGACCGGAATGGACTGGGCAGAAACCCCGGTACTGGCCTTCGCGGGCATCGGCCATCCCGAAAAGTTCTTTACCACCTTACGCCAGCAGGGCGCCCGTCTGCTGCGATCCGAGGCGCTGGATGACCACCAGCCGCTGACCTCGGCCCTGATGGCACGGCTTGAGAGTGAATCCCGAGCGCTGGGTGCCCAATTGGTCACCACCGAAAAAGACGCCGTGCGTCTTCCTGCCTCGTTCCGGAACAAGGTGCTGACGCTGCCGGTTCGTTTGCAAATCGATCAGGATGACAAGATCAAAGAGACGCTGGCGCAGGTCGCCCCATCCCCCTGAAACGCAGGCCAGCCCGTGGTGGGCTGGCCTGTTGAGAATTAGCTGCCGAGTTCGTCTTCGATCAGCTTTTTGAAGTCTTCGTAGGACTGGTTGTCGACCTTCTTGCCATTCACCACGAATGACGGCGTTGCCTGAATACCGTCCCGCTCGGCGTTTTCCTGATACCAGGCGACCAGCGTCTGGGCACGAGCGCCATCCTGCAGGCAGGCCTCAAGCTGATCATTGTCGATACCGGCCAGGCGACCGATCTTGCGCAGCTCGTCCACGATCTCGGCCGGGCCGCCGGCGCTGGTCCATTCCGATTGAGTCTCATAGATCAGGTCGGTGATGCCAAAGAACTTCTCGGGACCCGCGCAGCGCGCCACCATCGAAGCCCACAGACCATAACGGTCAAAGTAGACCTCGCGATAAGTGAACTTCACCTTGCCGGTATCGATGAAATCCTTCTTCAGTTGCTTATAGGCACCCTGATGGAAATTCGCACAATGCGGGCAGGTGTACGAGGCATATTCGATGATCTCGACCGGCGCGTCCTCAGCCCCTTGCACCATCTCGACAATGGTCGAGGTGTCCAGATCGGCCTCTTGCGCCTCTGCTGCGCTGACCAGCGGATAGGCGGGGGTCGAAGAATTTGACAGCGACAGCCAGTAGCCGCCTGCGGCCACGGCGACGGCCGCACAGATTACGGTTGCGATACGGCTCATGCTCAGCCCTTTCTTAGTGTTTCTGTCTGGATAAAACGTTGCGTGCGAGACGTTCAAGGGCCGCACGCAAATCTTCATCATTTACATCACGTGACACTTTGTCCGCCTCAGCGACAATCTCAGGTGAAATCGCGGGTTTGGCTGCTTTCGGCTTGTGGTCGAAGCTGGCCTGCCCCTCGGCAAATCCGGTCGGAGCGGTCTGGGTGATGCGCACACGGCTGATCGCGTTGAATCCGTAAACCGCGTTCACCTTGTCGCGCAGTTGCTCGCGCTGCATGTCCAGCATCGCGGCCTGAGGTCCGGTGGTCAGAACCGTCAACGTGGCCCCGAACCCACCTTTGGCGTAGCCCACCTTCACCGGCTGGGCGATCGCGGCAATGTCCTGTCCGACGATCTCGGCCCAATGGGTCAACAGACGCGACACGGCGAAACCCCGGCTTTCCCCGGCGCGCCTGATCTGATCGTTCAGCAAAGTCGCGGTGCGTTTGAATCCGCGGGTCGTGGACCGTTTGCGCTGCATCTGGTTTCCAACTCCTGTGCCGCTATTGTAATGGGCAGGAAACCGGGTACCAGCAAAACCCGACAGGGAGATGAATAAAACTTGCGCGATTCCGCTGAATTTACCGTGAGCGCTGCGTTGTTGGACTGGTATGACCGCCACGCCCGCGAAATGCCATGGCGCGTTGGCCCTGCGCAGCGCGCGGACGGTGTGCAGCCCGACCCCTATCGCATCTGGCTGTCCGAGGTGATGCTGCAGCAAACCACCGTCGCGGCCGTGCGCGATTATTTCACACGTTTCACCGCACGCTGGCCAAACGTACAGGCGCTGGCCGCCGCGCCAGATGATCAGGTGATGGCGGAATGGGCCGGGCTGGGCTACTACGCCCGCGCCCGCAACCTGCTGAAATGCGCCCGTGTAGTGACGCAGGATTTCGGGGGAGATTTCCCCGACAGCCATGACGCCCTGCTGAAACTGCCGGGCATCGGTCCTTATACCGCCGCCGCAATCTCGGCCATCGCCTTCGACCGGCCGGAAACGGTGCTGGATGGCAATGTCGAACGGGTGATGGCGCGGCTTTTCGACATTCACGATCCGCTGCCGGGGTCCAAACCTTTGCTGAAGGACAAGGCGACTGCACTGACCCCTGCGTTCCGGCCCGGCGATTACGCGCAGGCGGTGATGGACCTTGGGGCCACCATCTGCACGCCCAAATCGCCTGCCTGCGGTATCTGCCCGCTGCGCGAGCCGTGCCGGGCCCGGATCGCCGGAACGCAGGCCGAACTTCCCCGCAAAACGCCGAAACAGCCCAAACCCACGCGTCACGGCCACATCTACATTGCCCAAGACGCTGATGGAGCGCTGCTGCTGGAACGCCGCCCCGACAAAGGCCTGCTGGGCGGCATGCTCGGCTGGCCCGGCTCGGACTGGTCGGACACCCCGCCCGAGGCCCCTCCGTTCCCCGCCAATTGGCAACTTCTGCCGGGCGAGGTGCGCCATACCTTCACACATTTTCACCTGATCGTGCGCGTCTGGACCGCTGATCTGCCCCACGGAACGCCAACCGGCGATCTGATCCTGATCGGCAAGCACGCTTTCCGCCCCAGCGACCTGCCAACGGTGATGCGCAAGGCCCATGCACTGTGGCGCGGCCAATAGCGCGTTGTGAATCATGCGCGAACATGGCTAGGTGACGACAACAAACCCGAGCACCGATATGATCGAACAAGACACCCTGTCCCGCTGGCAATCCGCCCTGCCTTTCTGGATATCGATCCTGTTGATCCCGCTAATCTGGGCCGCAACGCTGGCGGGTGGCTGGTGGTTCCTACTGGTCCCCCTGTCGACCTGGTGGGCCTTCGCCGTGTTGGACCGGCTGACCGGACTTAACCTTGAAAATGCCGACCCAGACACACCCGATACAGGTTTGCGCTGGTACATTCTGCTGACCAGAATTTGGGCTCCGATACAATTCCTGACACTGTTTGGCCTGGTCTGGTATGTCACCCGCTCGGACCTGTCGACGCTGGAAAAGATCGGCATTTTCTTCGGTATGGGAGTGATTTCGGGCACGATCGGGATCAACTACAGCCACGAGCTGATGCACCAGACAGGCCGCCTTGAACGTTGGCTGGGCGATATCCTTCTGGCCATGGTGCTCTATTCCCATTTCCGGTCCGAGCATCTTCTGGTGCATCACCGTTTTGTCGGCACCCCGCGCGACCCGGTAACCGCGCGCTACAATGAAGGGTTCCACCGATTCTACCCCCGCGTGCTGCGCCAAAGCCTGATCTCGGCCTTCCGGGCCGAACGCGAAAAACTCGCCCGCAAGGGCCGCCGGTGGAATGATTCCGCCAACCCCTTCTGGCGCTACTGGGCACTTCAGGGCGCAATGCTGTTGCTGGCTTTCCTGATTGGCGGTTGGTCCGGCTTGGCCCTCTTCCTGCTACAGGCGGGAACAGCGATCTGGCAGCTCGAACTGGCCAACTATGTCGAGCACTACGGTCTGACGCGCAAATATCTGGGCGACGGAAAATACGAGCATGTCCGGCCCCGCCATTCCTGGAATGCCTCGCAGATGGCGTCGAACTGGTTGCTGATCAACCTGCAACGGCACTCGGATCACCACTACAAACCAAACCGCCGGTTTCCACTGCTGCAGCACCATTCGCAGGACGCGGCACCGCAATTGCCCTACGGCTATCCCGTGATGACCGTTGCCGCGATGGTACCGCCCCTTTGGCGACGGATCATGAACCCGCGCGTCAGGGCATGGCGGCGGCAATACTACCCCGAGATCACCAACTGGCAGCCCTATAACAAGGCGCAAAACCCCAAGCCCGGGGCATGACCGCAGCGCGCATCAGCGCGCTGCCCGGCCCAACCGTCCGAGCTGCATCTTCGATGCTGCTCTGACGGGCGGGAGCACCTCAGCCCGCCATCACCCAGACATCCATCGGCGCCTCGACCCCGCGCACGGCCTGCTGGCGCCTGGCTTCAAATCCGGCCATTACGTCCGGTGCAGATGGATTCTCTTCCACAACCCGCGCCCGCACGGCATCGCTCACAACGATACGGGCTTTGAAATCCCGGGTCAGCGCCTCAAGCTTGGCGGCGACATTCACCGCATCTCCGATCACCGCAAATTCCAGGCGGTTCGCGCCGATATCCCCCAACACGACTGAACCGTATTGCACCCCGATCCCGACATGGATTTCAGGCTCACCTGTCCGGCGGCGATCGAGGTTCCAGCGATCGATCACCTCGGCCATCGCGCGGGCACAGCCCAACGCGTTGCTCGCATCCATGGGCGTTGGCACCGGCGTGCCGAAGGTGGCCATCAACCCGTCGCCCAGATACTTGTCCAACGTCCCGTGATGACGGAACACCTCGGTCTCCATCCGGGCGTGAAAACCGCGCAAGACCTCGATCACCTCGTAAGGATCGCGCCCTGCCGCGTATTTGGTGAACCCGACAATATCGATGAACAGAACCGCAACATCCTCTTTGCGTATCTGTTTCAATGGCTCGTCGTTCTGGCTCAACTCGTCCACGACATTGGGCGAGAAATAACGCGACAGGTTGGCCCGCTCACGCTCCAACCCTGCGTTGCTCATCAACAGATGATTCAAGCGGCGCATCGAGATGCCGAGTGTGACGGCAACCATGACGAATACGATCACCTGCTGGACACGCAGGGTCGGCATGAAGCTGTTGGGGTCCAGCATCTCGGCCACATCCGGGTAGCCTGACAGAGCTTCCGCGATGCGCTCACTGATCCCCGGAATGGGCGTGGATACCCACCAGGCGATGATCCAGCCCGCTGTCCACATCCCCGCGGTCCAGGTGCCGATGGCAATCACCGTGCGCCAGGAATAGGCCAGCGTACCTGCGGCCAGAATGATGAAGAAATACTGGAAATTGTCGAACCGATACTGCATCGCCAGCGGTCGTACATCGTCGCTGAACGGGTTGGGGACGATCATGCCCAATGTCATGATCAGCAGGTCAACGAAGATCAAAAGCAGTTCGGTCCGGGATTGTCCCACTTCACCTGCACGTCGGATCAGCCAACCATTGGCACAGATCAGAAGCAGGATGAAGTGATACCAGAGCACCTCCCACTGAGGGTTCAGATAGATCAACAGCAACGCAGTCAGCCCCATCGCAACCCAGCGGGCGCGCACAGCCAGTTCCAGCCCTTCGCGCTTGTGCCGTTCCAGCGCGGCCTCGGTATATTTGTTATCCAGATCGAATGTATCAGGCTGCGTGAAGAACAGGCTGCGGGGTCTGCGCACGGTGGTCTCGGTCATGGCCGTGAACTTTCTTGCGACAAATAGGGGCTGCCTCATGCAATCACTGTTGGGGCAAAAACAAAAGACCCCGCCGTAACATCGGCGGGGCAAGGCGTAGTGCCTTGTGTCAGGCCACAGGCACCGGCGGTATTGGTAAAATCAGCTGTGCATCTCGGCCCTGATCTGCTGGCGCAGCACGTCGATGGGTACGGTTTTGCCATCGCGTTTAAAGCACCAGTAAGTCCAGCCGTTACAGGAGGGCGCGTTTTCCAGATGCGCCCCCACCTGATGGATCGAGCCCTTGACGTTGTCGCCCACCAGCGTGCCATCTGCGCGCACCTTGGCCTTGTGGCGCTGGTTCATGGAATACAGCTCTTCACCCGGGCGCAACATGCCGCGTTCGACCAACTGGCCAAAGGGTACGCGTGGCTCGGCACGCTTGCTGGCGCTGACCTCAAGCGCTTCGCGGTCGAACTTGCGGACCTTGGCGATGCGCTTCTCGGCCACCTTGCGATAGCTTTCCTCGCGTTCGATGCCGATGAATTCTCGACCCAGCATCTTGGCGACGGCGCCGGTGGTGCCGGTGCCAAAGAACGGGTCAAGGATCACGTCACCCGGATTGGTGGAACCGATCAGAACCCGATGCAACAGCGATTCCGGCTTCTGCGTCGGATGCGCCTTGTCGCCGTTTTCATCCTTCAGACGCTCATGCCCGGTGCAGATCGGCAGCACCCAGTCGCTGCGCATCTGCACGCCTTCGTTCAATGCCTTCAACGCCTCGTAATTGAACGTGTATTTCGCACCTTCACGCTTGGAGGCCCAGATCATCGTCTCATGCGCGTTGGTGAACCGCTTACCGCGGAAGTTTGGCATCGGGTTCGATTTGCGCCACACCACGTCATTCAGAATCCAATAGCCCGCATCCTGCAGGGCAGACCCCACGCGGAAAATGTTGTGATACGAGCCAATCACCCAGATCGCGCCATTGGGTTTCAGCAACCGATGCGCCGCCTTCAGCCAATCGCGCGTGAACTGGTCATAAGCCCCAAAGCTGGAAAACTGATCCCAGTGATCATCGACCGCATCGACCTGCGAGTTATCGGGCCGGTGCAACTGGCCTTTCAGTTGCAGGTTATACGGGGGGTCTGCAAAGATCAGGTCAACCGATGCCTCCGGCAGACTGTTCATCACCTCGATGCAGTCTCCGGATAGAATCGTGTTTAAAGGGAGCGCGGCTGCGCCCTTTGTCTTGATTGTGGTCATATCACTGCCTCAGTTCCACGGCGCTTTTGCGCTCATTTGGTTGAGACTAGGATGAGTCAAAGACGAATCGCCGTCAATTTCTTTTTTGAATCAGCGACTTACGATTTACTCTTGATACAAGATATTGTGGACGGGTTTGAACGAACGTCTATGGTGTGGGGTCGCGCCAAGATTTCGCAACGCGTCGCGGTGCTGTTTCGTCGGATAACCGGCATTTGCCTCCCATCCATAGCCGGGATGCTGTTGCGCCAAATCCACCATCAGCCGATCGCGCCAGTTCTTGGCCAGGATCGAAGCCGCTGCTATTGACACCGACCGCGCATCGCCTTTGACCACAGCCTCTGCCGATATCATCAGACCGCGAGGAATCAGGTTGCCGTCGATCAGCAGATAATCCGGCGCCGGGTTCAGCGCGGCCACCGCACGCTCCATCGCCAGATGAGAGGCGCGCAGGATGTTGTGCTCATCGATCTCGGCCACGGTGGCCTCGGCAATCACCACATCGGCGCGCGCGCGCAACGCGTCGTCCAGACTGACGCGACGCTTGGCCGTCAGCTTCTTGGAATCATTCAACCCATCGGGGATGTCGTCCGGGTTCAAAACCACCGCTGCGGCAACAACCGGTCCGGCAAGTGGCCCGCGCCCAACCTCGTCCACCCCGGCAATGCGAAGATATCCGCGCGCCTGCAGGGCCTTTTCAAGTTCATAATCAGGTATCGACATCCTCTTGGCAAACCGCGTTTCCGTCACGGGCGCAAGAAAAAAGAAGAGGGCAGCTTGCGCCACCCTCTTCCATGTGGCGCTTCTTTGGCACCACTCCTGCTCGAAACCGATTACTGGTAAACGACACGGTATCCTTTCTGGCGCAGGCAAGTGGGTTCGTAGGCCCGTATTACCGTCTTACCATTCCAGAAACCAACCTTGCACTGGTAGGGCAGGCTATTTGCATGTTTGTAATGCTTCTTAAGGCAATTCGGTCCAAGCAGCGGACGCTTTTTCGAATAGCCGTCAAAGGTGCGCAGGCAGCGCTGCGGCAAATCATAACGCGCAACGCGCTTGGGCAGCGGGCGGACGTGATGTTTGTTCACGGGCTTCCTGACATTGGGATACACGTATTGCGGCTTCGGCTTGTACTGATGCCTGCGCACCTCAACCTGTTTACGATTTTGTTTTTGATAGTGGTTGACCGCCGCCCCGATGATTGCGAGCGCCGCCAACCCGCCGATAACATCCCCGGTATCCGCCGCCCGCGCCTGAGACGCGGAAACCCCGGTGATGGCGATGGCTGTGGCGACGATCAAAGCGATGAATTTACGATGCATGATGCGTGTCCTTTCGGATGATGGGGCTGGCCCGTGACGGACCGCGTATTTGATGCCCCGACAGTGCGGCCACCCCCTTCAGACAAGCAATAACGGCACCCTGTTATCGGATATCACGACCTCAAACCCCCTGAGGTTATTGAATATCCGTACAACCCATGCGCAGGATGCAGCCCATGAAACAGATCCTCTCTTCTCTGGTTCTGACGGCCCTGATATCGGTGGGGTCGCAGGCCATCGCGGCAGACTGCTACGCCGATTACAAAGCCAAAAAGGATGATCCCTTGCGGCTGCATTATGGTGTTATGGAAGTCTCGAACTGCAAAAAGGGGCCGGCCCGGAAAGAGGTCGCGAAGCGGCTGAAGTCAAACGGCTGGACCCTGTTGAATGTCATGTCCGTGTTTGAGGCGGACGGGTTGGATCGAAGGAAGGCCAATGCCGGAAAATTCTATCTCCGTTACTGAAGCGCGTCGCACGGGGGTTCGTCTGGTTGGTCTGGGGATCGCAGCAATTGTAGTGATCCTGGTGACGGCTGCGGTTTTCCTGTTCTGGACACTGCCCGATGCCAACGCCTTCAACGCCCGGGTCGAACGCTTGTTTGTCGAGGCCGACCTGACCTCGCAATCCGAAATCCGGTTGCTTGAGATTCTGGCCCAGTCCGGCACCGCCTTTGCCGACACGCTATCCAGTTATCGCATGGTAATCTTCGTGCTGCTCGTCTTTGCCAGCGCCATGCTGATCGCGGCGCTGATTTTTCTGGTGATGCTCGTCCTGTTCAACCGCCGCATGGCCCAGATCGAGCGGACCGGAATTCAGGTCACATCGCTTCTGATCAGTCGTGAGGAGAACACGGTCTACCTCAACAACATGGACTTCAAACTGACCCCGGCCGCGATGGAGACGCTGTCGGTTCTGGCCGAATCCCGGTTGGATGATGAAGTTCTGTCCGGGGTGCAAATCGAGGCGATGATCTCGGGCAAGAATGCCGCCGATTGCGACGAAGCCGCAGGCGCCACCCGGATCAAACGACTGCGTGATGCCCTGGGCAATCAGATGGTCAGTGAGCTGTTGGTGAAGAACATCGCCAAAAAAGGCTATATGCTGTCGATAGAAAAAGACGTGATTCAGATGGTCTGAGGCCAGAGGGGTGCGGAAATACGGCTCCCGCCCCTTGGAAATCTACCCGCCAAGGCCCATCCTATAGGAACTGGCCAAGGGAGGTTACAGATGAACGTCCACGCCACTCCAGATGTCAAAGGCTATGGGATTTCCGTCGAACCCCTGCAGGGGCGGATCGCGATTTACCGCGGCGATATCCTTTTGGCCGAAAGTCACAATGCCAAGGTGATGTACGAAACACGGCTACCGCCGGCGATATACATCCCGCGCGACGACCTGTGTATTGAGCTTGGCCCCGAGACCGAGTTGCAGACCTTTTGCCCCTTCAAAGGCACCGCAACCTATCACGACATCAGCCTGCCCGAAGAGCGGCTGAACAACTCGATCTGGGCCTATGAGGACGCCTTTCCGGAAAGTGCGGCCATTCAGGGCCATATCGGGTTTATGCCGGATACGGCCACGAGGATCGATCTTGGCGCCAACCAACTGCGCCACCCCGATGACGGCAACATCAGCGGGCCTTTGATTGACTGGCTGATGCGCGGCGCCTCCGAGTTGGATACGCCCGACGGGTTTACCAAAGCGCTGGCTGAGAAAATGCTGGAACATGGCATCGCCATTCAGCGTCTCAGCATTCTGGTCTGGTCGCTGCACCCGCTGATTGCGGGCAAACACTATATCTGGGAAAAGGATGCGGCCGAGATATCGACCCATACCCCGACCTATGAAATCCACGACCATCCGGCCTTTACCAACAGCCCGCTGCGCCACGTCTCGAACGGATTGGGCGGGGTGCGCCAGCGCCTGAACAACGACAACCCGCATAATAGTTTTCCGATCATCGAAGACCTGCGGGCCAAAGGGGCCACGGATTATGTCGCCATGCCGCTGCCCTTTTCGGACGGGCGGATCAACGTTCTGACGTTGACCTGCGATCACCCGGATGGGTTCACCACGGAGAATCTGGGGCTGGTCTTCGAGTGTTCCTCGGTCATCGCCCGGTTTTATGAAGTCTTCATGCAGCGCGAAAATGCGCAGGTTCTGCTGGAGACCTATGTGGGCAAGCGCACGGGCGCGCGGGTACTGGGCGGTGAAATCCGTCGCGGTGATGGAGATGACATTGATGCCGCGATCATGTTCTGCGACCTGCGAAACTCGACAACGCTGGAAGAGCAGCTGGGCCGCAGCCGATATATCACCATTCTGAACTCTTTTTTCGAAACCGTGTCCGGCATCGTGCATGACCATGACGGGGAGGTTCTGAAATTCATCGGCGACGCGGTCCTCGCCGTATTCCCCGCCGGCGACAACCCGGCCCGCGCCCGTGCAAACGCGCAGCAATCAGCGGTCGAAATCGTCGGGAAACTGGCCGCGCTTCGCAATGAAGAGCGGGATCATCATTGCGATTGCTCGATCGGCGTTGCCTATGGTCGGGTGACCTATGGCAATGTCGGCTCGCGTGAGCGTTTGGATTTCACCGTGATCGGGCAGGCCGCCAATGTCGCCGCACGTTTGGGCGAATATGGTAAGACCGTCGGCCATCGGATCGTGGTGTCACAGGATATCGAACCCGCATGTCAGCACGCTGTCCCATTGGGCGCGATAAAACTGCACAACGTGTCGCAACCGGTCGAGTCCTTTGCGCTACGCAGTCCCGCGGATGCCCTATTGGATGCCTGACCGGCGCCGCTGACCGGATCACCCGCCGCCAAGCAGGATCAATGCGGTCTGGGCGGGCGAAATCGTGTTTTGCAGCGCTGCAATCTGGGTCCTCGCCAGGTAGGTATCGGTCAGCGTCTCGACCGCCTCAGCGTCTGAGAATTGGGACAGGTTCGATGATCCGGTGACACGCTGCAGACGGTCTTTGAATACGTCCAACTGCTTGTCGATATCTAGTTGGGCGAAACTTGACGGCAACCCAAGCGTGGTCTCCATCATGCTCCGCAAGGGTGGTGATCCCATCAGGTCAAACCATTTTGTATCTTCGCTGCTGTCGGTCCCTGCGAATTCGGGCAATGCATGCTGGATGTAGAGTGCAATGCGCATGGTATCATCTTGTTGCCCAACCGAGATTTCAAAGCTGGCCACCAGATTGTCCTCGGCAATCTTACGCATGTTGTTAATAAGGTTCGTTTTCGGAACTTCCCCGGGCCCAAACCCGAAGGCATCGGCCATATCGCGGTACCTTTTGTCGGCCAGACGATTGGACAGCGCATCTTCTGCCCGGGTCCCATCGGACAGAACCTTCTGGATGAAATACCGATTGTCCAGATCACCCTCCAGGCCAAAAGCCCCAAGGGCCACCTGCAACAGCCGCCTGTCCGATACCAAGTCTTCAGCGGAACGCATGTTGCCGATGTTTTCGAGAAAGTACTTCGTATCCCTCTCATTCACCGCGGAAGCAGAGTAGCTTTCAAGCTGCGCCTCGTAGGTGCGCTGCAAAAAGCGCCACCCAACGACCCCTTCTGTTGGCACGACCGGCTGAAAGATCATTGTTGATACGCCATCAGTCGTTCTTCGCGCGGCAGCAAAGAGCGAAGCGACTTGAGACACCTATAATATTGCTCGGACACCAGTGCTTCGGTCGCATCTGCCAGCACACGACGGCTGTCGGTGTCGGTAAACACCTGGCTCAACTCTTCAACCCGGCGCAGCAGCCGCTGGCGCGCCTGATCGGGTTCACTGTCACCGGACAACACCAACTGCGCGGCATAGCAGACGCGGCGTACCGGGGTGTTGGCCTCTTCCGGGTGAATCGCATCCCGCAAACGCAAGACATTGGCCTCAGGTGTCATGATCGAGAACCGGCTGCGGCGATCACCGTTTTCGATCACCACCCCGTTGATCAGAACGCGTTCCTTCGGGGCAAGTTTCAGAACCAGACCGCTCATCAGCTGCCCCTCATCTGGCGCAGCCCGCGCAGCACGGCCATGTTGATCTCGAGCAAGGGTTCCACCCCTGCCTTGTTCCCCAGAACCTGACTGCTGTGATGTTCGGTGAATTCCGCCAGATAGAATATCCGTGCGCGCAGTTCATTCGGCAGCGCATTGTCCGTGTCTGAAACACCGGTCGCCAACACGGTCCACAAACGCCGGTTTTCATGCAAAGCCTGAACAAAACCGCTAAAATCCGCGCCCTTGCGCGATGCCGCCGCCTTCAGGCGATGCGTGATCTTTGATATCGCCTCGTATTCCGTATCCCGAGGGGTGCGGGTTGGTGCTGCTGATTGCGCGTAGGCATGTTGGGCGAGCATTTGCGGGGTCACTTGAAATCCTTCCAATTGTCCTTCTGGGGCGATCAGATCCGGGGCGCGTCAAGCGCGCCCCGGATAGGTTCCGGGTTAACGGAACAGCGACAGGATGGATTGCGGCGCCTGGTTCGCAATCGACAGCGATTGCGTCGCCAATTGCTGCTGCACCTGCAGCGCCTGCAAACGGGCCGATGTCTCTTCCATATCGGCGTCAACCAGAGAGCCGATGCCGGATTTGAACGAGTCGGTCAGTTTCGACACAAAGTCCTGCTGCGTTTCGATCCGACCCTGCACCGAACCAAATGCCGCGGCCGCGTCGATCGAAGTGTCGATCAGCGTTTCAATGGTGCCCAGCGCAGCGGCTGCACCGGCATCCGAGGATACGTCGATCGAGCTCAGCGCGCCAAGACCACCCGAACCGGCATTGGTGAACTGTGCCGAGATCGAAATGTCCTGATCCGCGTCAGCACCCGCAGCGGCGGTACCGGTGGCAAACGAGATGGTATTCGGTGCGCCGGAAGAGTCATAGTCAGCCGCAAGGCCAGTGATCCCAAGCGCATCAATCTGGTTCTTGAGACCGACCGCAACCAGCGCATCGGTGTAGTTTTCATCATACGTGCCGGACGGGTCCAGGTCGCTGTCCTGAATGGTGTAGGACACCTCTTGATCACCAACCCGGATCGACACGCTGTCACCCACCTCGAAGTTGTCGGTGGAGCTGTCGATGACGATGTCCCCGGTGCCTGTAGTGCGGTTCAGAGTGAATCCGGCGACATCGTTGTCCGTTGTCGCGTTGTCCGACCCGGCAAGGACGCCTTTCGCGGTATAGCCGCCAATGGACAGATCCTGGCTGGCAACAGAAATCGACGACGCGTTCACCGCACCCGTGTTGTCGCGATCCAACGAGGACAGGACCGAGACGGTACCCGCGGTGCCATCAACCAGGTTCAGACCATTGAACTGCGCAGCGCCAACAACAGATGCGATCTGGTCGCGAAGCGCAGTAACGTCATCGTTGATCTTGGACCGGTCAACGTTGTCTTCCTGCGCCGCAACGATCTTTTCCTTCATCTGCGTCAACAGGTCGGTCACGGTTTCCGAGGCGTTTCGTGCAACCGCAACGGTCGATTCACCCAGTGCAAGGCTGTCCTTGATGGCCTTGAAGCCCTTGACGTCCGACTCCATGACTTTGGAAATCGCCCAAACGGCCGAGTTATCCTTGGCGGTCGCGACATCCTTACCGGTCGAGATCGCGTTCTGGGTCATTTCCAGGTTCTTGTTGACTGACTTCAGGGTTTGCAGCGCAACCATCGCGCCATTGTTCGTCAGAATGCTGGACATATTTGTCATCCTTTTTATGTTCGGGCGCGTTTCGCGCCGCTGCTTTCCCGCCTCATCGGCAGGCATTCTGTCGTTCTGACCTGTGCGTCGTGCCCTGCGGCCTGCGCGCCACCTGCTGATCAGGTGCAACGCCACCTTTGACCGTGATCCCCTAACGGAGTGCTAAGACACCCATCCCCAAAACCTAGGATTTGAATCAAACCGGTTCTTACGCGCGTTTCTCCAGCTTCGCACGGGCGCGAACGGCGAATCCGTTACGCTGACCCGAAGCGTCGTAAGTGCTGAATTCCTGCCGCACGCGCCGCAATTCATACATCCGGTCTGCCACCGCGCGAATCCCCTCAGCTGCACTGTTGAGAAGGGCCTGATTGCGCTCGACCTTCTTCTGGACCCGGATCAGGTCTTCGGTTTCGAAAATTTTCAGATCGTTGATGACACCGATCAGTTGCTCCTTTTCGGGCGTCAACTGGTCCAGTGCGTCCAGATTCCCTTGCGCCAACGCGGCGCGCTCAGTCTCCAACAGGTCTTCGAGTGCCTTGATCGGGTCATTGCCCATCCGTTTTCTCCATCATTGCGTTGAACAGAATCTCGGACAGGCCGATGCCACCGGACCGCGCCATTTGTTGTGCTTGCTGCTGAACAAGGAACGAGGCGAATTGATCCTCTCCGGCACCGCCACCAAAGCTCTGGCGCGCTTCGCCCAGACCCGCCGATTTCAGCATCTCAGCCAGAAATGCCGCCTCAAGCTCAAGAGATGCAGCCCTGAGTTTTTGCGAAATCGCCGTGTTTCCCACCTTGGGTGCGGTCACTGGAATCGTCATCGGATTCTCCGAAAATTGCTTCGAACTTTCCCGATCAAAGAGGAAAGCGGTTAAAATAAACGTAACTTCCTGAGGGCAAGCTGCCGAACAGATAAACGGAGTCGCAGCCACATGCCCAACCCGCTGACCCTGATTACAACCGCATCCTCAAGCGGTGCCAAACCGGATACCCCCCCGGGGAAAGATGCCGAGTCGAAAAGTGGCTTCGCTTTTGAGAAAGCGATGGAAGAAGAGGCCAGGTTGAAGGATGTGGACAAGGAAGCCGAGATCACGGTCACAGATCAGGTTGCGCTTCCCGATCCGTCTGACGTCGACGTCCAAGAAGCCGCACGCCCTTCCGATCCTCAGGCGCGCGCTGAAGAGAATACGGACCAGCCAGAGATTGGGTTGATTCGAACACCCGACGTGCCGGTTGGCGTTGAAGTCGAACATTCTGAGCGGGTCCCCGATAGGGCTCTGCCCAGTGAATCGGTACACGCACGTTCACAGCTTGCTTCAACGCAGGACGCCACTGTTTTGCTGCCAGATCAACCGAAAGCGGCGTCGCAGGCGGACGGATCAAAGCCCGCCGAACCCGTCGAAATTGATGTCACAAGACACCAACCGAAGGCAGAACATAGCGTAGCAGCGCAGCCTCAGAATGTTGTCTCGGTCATGGAAGCAATCACCCGGAATCGTCAGCAAGAGCCTTTACTCAAGGCACGTATCGCTGAGCCCACGGCATTGCCCGCGAACCAGCCGATGCATGCTGCAACGCCGTCCACTTCCGTCCCCGTTCCGCAGGTGGCCTTGCCCAAGTTGAAAGGAGCAGAAGAATCCGTTGTTCCGGGGGCTGACCTCCTCGATCTTCCACCTTTGCGCGAGGCTGCGGCCTCTCACGCATTGCGCGATAGCACTCCCGCCATGCCCCCGCCTCCCGCGCGGGCCGAGACCGCCCGAGCGATTGCCAGTCAGATGGCGGCGGTCATATCCGCAAAACCCGGCGCAGGCGGGGTGGAAATCGCGCTGAACCCCGAAGAACTTGGGCGCGTCTCGATCACGCTGAATGGCCGCGACGACGGGATGCATATGATGATCATGGCCGAACGGCCGGAAACGATCGACCTTATGCGCCGCCATATCGCGATTCTATCAGCCGAGTTCGAAAAGCTGGGATATGGCGGGTTATCTCTGGATTTCGGATCGTCCGGCGACACCCCGACCGAGCGCGAACAGCCGGATTCTGAGCCGTTTTTCAATACAACCGAACCCGCAAGCGGCAGTGATTCGATCACGCGCCCGTTACAGATTGGCCCCGATCGGGGCCTGGATATGAGAGTCTGACCCATGATCCCAGCCCTAAACGCGACAACCACCTCTCCGGCAGCGACCGGAACCCCCTCGCAAAACTCTACGCTGACGTCGGATTTCGAGACTTTTCTGCGTATGTTGACGGCACAAGCGCGCAATCAGGACCCGCTGGAGCCGCTGGGCTCTTCAGAATACGCCTCGCAATTGGCCCAGTTTTCGATGGTGGAACAACAAGTCAAAGCGAATGAGCTTTTGTCGGCGCTGGCCCAGTCGCTGGGATCCGTCAATCTGGAACAACTCGGCAGTTGGGTCGGAATGGATGTACAGACGACCGCCCAGTTTCGATTTGAGGCCGCACCCGTCACACTTTCGGCGCAGGCCGAGGCCACAGCGGATCGTGCAGAGTTGGTCATCCAGGACGGACAGGGCGCGGTGGTCGACCGTGTCTCTGTCCCGCTCGACCGGTCCGAGTTCGTATGGGCCGGTGTGGACAGCGCTGGAAACCCCTTCCCGGCGGGCAATTACTCGGCCGCGCTCGAAAGCTTCAAAGACGGACGAAGGCTCAGCAGCACCCCCGCCGCCGCCTTCAGCCGGGTGGTCGAAGCCCAGATCAACGACGGCGGCATCATGTTGAAACTGGACAGCGGTGCCGAGGTTGCAGTCGAAACGGTTTCGCAAATCCGCACAGGCGCTTGATCTGATCCTTCGGGCGCGCCAAAGCTGGGCGCACCGCGATTCGCCCGAAGAACTGGTAAAGCTCCTGTCTGATCACGCCGCCCCACCATCCGAGCTTGTGAATCAGCTCATCGCCCGCAAGCTGATCGAGCCGGATGACCGGTTCGAAGTGCTTTATGGTGGGCGCACCAATCAGGTTTGGAAAGTGTTGTCCGGTGACACCGGTGCGGTGCTCAAGCTTTATCGCGCGCAGTTCCGCAATCCGCTTTTTCGCAATGATGCGAAGCTCGAGGCCGCCTGCCTGCAAGCGCTCGGGGATACCGGGTTCGTTCCAAAACTGCGGGCCACCGGTGCGTTCGGACCGTCAAACTGGGTCTATTATGACCACGCCCCGGGCTCTCCGTGGCGTGATGGAGTCGAAGGGGTTGCTCGATTGCTGCAGCACCTGCACCAGCGATCTGTCAAACTGGACGCTCCGCCGGGCTGTAATGGAAGCGACGATCTGGATCGGCATGCTCAACAAATACTGGCCCTGTGCCTCTCAGACAAGGCGGACCGATTGCGGGCCATGCGCCCTTGGCAAGACGTCGCCCCCCTGCCCAAACGATCTCTGATCCATGGTGACCCGGTCGCTGGCAATATTCTGCAAGCCGATAGCTGCATGACCCTGATCGACTGGCAATGCCCCGCCTGGGGTGACCCGTGCGAGGATCTGGCCATGTTTCTGTCACCCGCGATGCAGCAGCTATATCGCGGGGCACCTCTGGCACCGACGGAAGAGGCGCAGTTCCTTGCGGCCTACGGCGACCCGCACATCACACGGCGTTATCGCACACTGCAACCTTGGTACGCCTGGCGCATGGCGGCCTATTGCCTTTGGCGCGCCGAGAACGGAGCCCCGGATTACGCCAAAGGATACGAACTGGAAATCGCAACTTTATAGATCTGCCAGCCCCAACAGTGCATAGGCCGGCGGCATCACCGCACGGCGCCATCGACCGAAGGGAAAGCGACGGGGAATACTGGCCATCGGACCGGGCAAACCGGGCTCCTGCCCCAAAACCATCCGGGCCAACGCGCGCCCGCAATAGGTGCCCATAGCGACGCCATTGCCGTGATAGGCAAATCCGGCGTAAAGCCCGGAATGCCCCGGCACAGGCCCAACAAAGGGGACGAGATCGCGGGACAGGCACACCATGCCGGACCACACATGCGTGGCCTCGACGCCTGCCCAAGCCGGAAACATCTTTCTGAAATCGCGCAACAGCTTTTGTCGGATAGCCGCTTCGGCCCTAGGAGAAGAAAGCAACCCGCCACGCATTCCAAACAAGAAACGCCGATCCGGCATCAGGCGGAAATAATGCAGCAAATTGCGCGTGTCATAGGCCATCTGGCCCGAAGTCCAACCCTGAGCCTGCAACTCCGCCCCGGACAGGGCGCGCGTCACCATCACCGTGGATTGCGCAGGCATATAGCGCGCAGCCATCCAGGGCGGCAGGTCGTCGCTGGAATACCCGTTGGTGCAGATCAGCACGCTGGCGGCACGCACGACACCGGATCGGGTCGTCAGGTGATGACCGTTTGCGGTTTTCTCAATGCGCAGGACCGGGCTGTGTTGATACAGGTTTGCACCGGCCTGATGCGCCGCCGCCGCCAGACCGAATAGGTATTTCCGCGGGTTGAGGCCAAAGCTGACCGGGCTGGTGTAACCGCCGAAAAACCGCCCCCCGAGACCGAGAGCCGTCAGTTCATCCCGCTCGTGCAACTGACCGGTCCCGTCATCTTCACGCCGCAACTTCTCCATCGCGCGAGGCGAATGGGCCAGACGGGTTTCGCCGTTGGAATGCGTATCGGCCTCAATATCAAGGCGCGACAACAGGTCAGCCACCAGTGACACGGCGTCTGTTTCCGCTTGGTGATAGGCCTGCGCTTCGGTGGCTCCGTACCGGCGGGACAAGGCCGCGTTACTCAGCTTCGAACCGCCTAAGCAGCAAAACCCGCCATTACGACCCGAAGCGCCCCAACCGGGTGTTTCTGCTTCGAGAACGGCGACCGAGACGCCTGCTTCGGCCAGATGCAATGCCGCCGAAAGACCGGTGAAACCGCCGCCGATGATTGCGACATCGACGCCAAGATCACGATCCAGGACGGGCCAGGACGGGGCAGCAATCGTTTCATCCCACCAACACCCCGCACGTGGCGCGGGGCCATAGGCATATTCCGGAAATACCCGTTTCATTCAGCCCGCGCAGCGGCCATTTCTTCCTGCTTTTGACGCATCATCGCCCGTTTCGTTACCAGTGAGGCGGTGATGACCCCTACCGTGACGACCGCGATCATCAGCGTCGACAGCGCATTGATCTCTGGGCTGACACCCAACCGAACCGCCGAGAATATCTTGATCGGCAGGGTCGTCGCCGAAGGTCCCGAGGTGAAGGACGCGATCACCAGATCGTCCAGCGACAGGGTGAAGGCCAGCAACCAGCCCGAAATCACCGCTGGCGCAATGATCGGCAGCGTGACCAGCCGGAACGCCTGTGCTGGTGAGCAACCCAGATCCAGCGCCGCTTCTTCCAGCGATTGATCGAATGTCACGAGGCGCGAGGATACGACGACCGAGACAAAGCACATCGAAAAGGTGGTATGCGCCAGCACGATGGTCAGAATGCCCCGGTCAAGCCCGATACCGATGAACAGCAACAGCAGGGACAGACCGGTGATCACCTCGGGCATCACCAGCGGGGCGTAGATCATGCCGGAAAACAACGTCCGACCAAAGAACCGCCCGCCGCGGACCAGAACATAGGCTGCTGCCGTGCCCAGAATGGTAGCCAGAGTCGATGAAAACACCGCCACCCGTATGGTGACCCATGCCGCATCAAGGAAAGCCTGATTCTGCACCAATTCTCCGTACCATTTGGTCGAAAATCCGGCCCAGACCGTCA
Source organism: Ruegeria sp. L12 (assembly GCF_056531745.1). Lineage (NCBI taxonomy): Bacteria > Pseudomonadati > Pseudomonadota > Alphaproteobacteria > Rhodobacterales > Roseobacteraceae > Ruegeria > Ruegeria sp. L12. Next base: position 39,404 of record NZ_JBQFMH010000010.1, on the reverse strand, counting down.
CCAGCTTGCTTTCATTGAAGCTGAAAATGATCAGGATGATCATCGGGATATAGAGGAACGCAAAGCCCAGCGTCAGCGAGACCGCGTTGAACCAACTCAGCCTGTTCATTGATCCGCCTCCGCCTGTTTCTGCTGATTGCGCTGAAACAGCACAATCGGAATGACGAGGATCAGCAGCAGCACGACGGCCACGGCGCTGGCCACTGGCCAGTCGCGGTTCGAGAAGAACTCTTCCCACAACACCTTACCGATCATCAGCGTGCCCGAGCCGCCGAGCAGCGAGGGGATCACGAATTCGCCGATCACCGGGATCATCACCAGAAAACAACCCGCGATGATACCGGGGCGCGACAGCGGGATGGTGATCAGCCAGAAGGCCATCAGGCGGGAACAACCCAGATCCTCGGCCGCTTCGATCAGCGATCCATCCATCCGCTCGAGCGCCGAGTAGATCGGCAGGATCATGAAAGGCAGATAGGTATAAACAATGCCGATATAGACTGCGGTATTTGTGTTCAGGATGGTCAGCGGGGTCGAGATAATGCCGGTCCACAGCAGGATCTGGTTCAGATATCCTTCGTTGCTGAGGATACCCATCCACGCATAGACACGGATCAGGAACGAGGTCCAGAATGGCAGGATCACCAGCATCATCAGCGTGGGCCGCCACTCTTCCGGTGCACGCGCCATCGCGTAGGCGATGGGATAGCCGACCAGAAGGGTCAGAATGGTTGAAATCAGGGCGATCTTGACGCTGGACAGATAGGCCTTCCAATACAGATCATCTTCGGTCAACCAGACGAAATTCTCCAGATCAAGCTGGCTGAAGAACTCTTTGACCCCTGCCCAGCCCGCAGACAAATCCAGTGTCGGGGTGTAGGGCGGGATCGCCAGAGCGGTGTCCGACAGCGATATCTTGAGCACGATCAGAAACGGCACCAGAAACAGTGCCAGCAGCCAGACGTAGGGAATGGCAATCAGGACGGCGCGGCGCATCAGTTTTGCAGCAGAACCGCGGCGGTGGCCGTCCAGGACAGCCAGACCGGGTCTTCCCAGGTAAAGGACCGGCGCGAGATACGACGGGTATTCGCCGTTTGCGCCTTGATGATCGTGCCATTGGGCAATTCGACATGATAGGTGGACAGATTGCCCAGATAGGCGATGTCATGCACCTTGCCCTGAATGGCGTTGATTGCATCCGCCGGGCGCTCGGCGGATATGGCCACCTTCTCGGGCCGGATGGCCAGATGGCAGCCTTGACCATTTGTCAGGCTGGTTGCAGAGGTCGCCGTCAGCGGCGGTTGCCCCTCGGCCCAGTCGATCTGATAACTCTCATCGCCCTGCGCGGTTGCGCGGCCTTCGATGATATTCACATCTCCAATGAAATCAGCGACGTAGACCGAGTTTGGGGTTTCATAGATTCGGTCCGGCGTCGCCACCTGCATCAGTTTGCCCTGATCCATGACGGCCACGCGGCTTGCGACGGTCATGGCCTCTTCCTGATCATGGGTTACGATCACGAAGGTGGTGCCGGTCTTTTCCTGAATGTCCATCAATTCGAACTGCGTATCCTGCCGCAGTTTCTTGTCCAACGCTCCCAGCGGCTCATCCAGCAACAGCAGTTTCGGCGCCTTGGCCAGAGACCGGGCCAGTGCCACACGCTGTCTCTGCCCGCCCGAAATCTGGTGGGGCTTGCGCCGGGCGAATTGTTCAAGCCGGGTCAGGCGCAGCATCTCTTCAACCCGGTCGTTGAGGTCCTGTTTGGGCATGTTATCGCGGCGCAGACCAAAGGCGATGTTTTCCCAGATGCTCAGATGAGGGAACAACGCGTAGGACTGGAACATCATGTTCACCGCACGCTTGTTCGGCGGAATCGGATCGATATCCTGCCCGCCCAAAAGGATATGACCCTCGGTCGGGGTTTCAAACCCGGCGAGCATTCGCATCATCGTGGTCTTGCCACAGCCCGACGGGCCGAGCAGGGCAAAAAATTCTCGTTCGTAGATATCCAGCGACAGATTGTCGATTGCGGTGAACGCGCCAAAGCGCTTGGTCACGTTCTGGAACTGGATCAGAGGTTTCGCCTGCGGGTCATCCCACGGCTCAAAAACGTCAGAGTTCAAAGCGGCCCCCGTTTGTCGGACTGGACAGAAATACGCGCAAGACGGTGCGTCCGCCTTGCGCTGTCGTCAGATCAGGTGCCTGATTTCACTTTGGTCCACAGTCGGGTCACGACCCGCTGCGTCTTTGGCGGATAAGGCGTGGTGATATAGGTGTTCGCCATGGTCGCCGCGTCCGGATAAATTGCCGGGTCGCCGATCACGTCTTCCTCAAGAAACTCTTGCGAGGCCTTGTTGCCATTGGCGTAGTACACATAATTCGACGCAGCAGCCATGTTGTTGGCATCCATGATGAAATTCAGGAACTGATGCGCCCCTTCCGGGTTCGGCGCATCCGCAGGAATTGCCATCTGGTCGAACCACATCAAAGAGCCCTCGGCAAACGGATGATATTCAATCTCCACGCCGTTATCCGCTTCGGCCGCACGATCGCGGGCCTGCAGAATGTCACCGGACCATCCGACCGCCACACAGATATCACCGTTTGCCAGAGCGTTGATGTATTCCGAACTGTGGAATTTCTGGATGTGCGGACGCACAGCTGTCAGCACCTCTTCGGTTTTGGCAATCACATCCTTGTCGTGGCTGTCCGGGTTCTCACCGATGTACTGCAATACCATCGGGATGATCTCGGATGGTGCGTCCAGGAAATGCACACCGCAGGCAGCCAGCTTTTCCATATTCTCGGGCTTCAGAACCAGGTCCATGCTGTTCAGCGCAGCATCATCGCCCAGCACCTCTTTGACCTTGTCGACATTCACTCCAAGACCTGTAGTGCCCCACATATAGTTGATCGAATAGGCATTGTCCGGGTCATAACCAACTGTGCGCTCCTGAATGACGTCCCACAGGTTACCAGCGTTGGTCAGCGCCGACTGGTCCAGTTGCTGAAAAGCTCCGGCCTGAATTTGACGCTGCAGGAATGTGCCCGATGGCACCACAACATCATAACCCGACCCGCCGGCCAGCATCTTGGTCTCCAGAACCTCATTGCTGTCGAACACGTCGTAGATCAGGGTCAGCCCTGTTTCTTCTTCGAATTTGGTCAGCAGCTCTTCGTCGATATAGTCTGACCAGTTGTAGACACGCACTTCCTCAGCAAATGCCGCCGTTGTCCCCAATGCGACGATCGCTGTCATCCCCAGCGTTTTCAGTTTCATAGTTCTCTCCCTGAAAGTATGCGGCTATTTTCCCGTTTTTTTGGATTTGATCAAGTTTTGCGTTTTATCCCCGTCTGACTTATAGTCTCAGCAGGCAAATATTGTGGCAAGTCGCAGGCACGCGGATCGGGGCAAACCTTTTGGATTTGATCAAAAATAAAGCAAATGCAGTTCCATCAGACAGCGAAAAGCGCCCGGCGCATGAGCAGGTCTATCACACCCTAAAATCACAGATCCTGTTTGGCGACATGGTACCCGGACAGCCGGTTACGATCCAGGGACTCACTGATTCGCTGGGCGTCGGCATGACCCCGGTACGCGAGGCGATCAGGCGGTTGATCTCGGACGGGGCATTGATCTTCCAGGGCAATCGGCGCGTCAGTGTCCCGCTGCTGACCTCGGGTGATATCGAGCAGATGATATTCGCCAGAATCTCAATAGAAACAGAGCTTTCCAGACGTGCGGCCGACAAGATTCCCACGGCAGAGATCGACCAACTGGAACGCATAGACCAACGGTTGGACCGCATGATCGCAGATGGCGATGTCGGCGGGTATCTCCGGCTGAATCACGCATTTCACCAGGCGCTTTATGGTCATGCCGAGGCCCCGATCCTTGTCGATCTGGCGGAACGGCTATGGCTTCGATTCGGGCCTTCCTTGCGCATCGTGTGCGGACGTTTCGGAACGCAGAGCCTGCCGGACAGGCACAAGGACATCATCACTGCGCTGCGTGAACGCAATGCGGAACAAGCCGCTATTGCGACCGCGCAGGACATCGAACAAGGCATGATGATGATGGGGGATGCCCTGAAATCCGTTTAGAAAACGGTGATTCGATTGACAGCAAAAAATTTGATCATATTCTGTACGGCGACCCCGCTTGCAGGAGAATCCCGGATGTCCACCATCACCAATCACATGCCAACTGCCGCATTGCAGGCGCTGGATGCGGCACACCATCTGCATCCGTTTTCGACCAACAGCGATCTGGAAACGGAAGGGGTGCGCGTGATCACCCGCGCCAAAGGCGTTTATCTGACCGACAGCGAAGGGCACGACATTCTGGACGGAATGGCCGGGCTGTGGTGCGTCAATATCGGCTACGGCCGTGATGAACTGGCCAATGTCGCCGCGCGTCAGATGCGCGAACTTCCGTTCTACAACACGTTCTTCAAGACCACCCATGTGCCTGCGATCGCTCTGGCCGCGAAACTGGCCGAGCTTGCGCCGGGGGATCTGAACCATGTGTTTTTCGCCGGGGGCGGATCCGAGGCGAATGACACCAACATCCGTCTTGTCCGCACCTATTGGGCCGAAAAAGGCCAGCCGGACAAGAACATCATCATCAGCCGTCACAACGCCTATCACGGCTCAACCGTCGGCTCGGCCTCGCTGGGCGGTATGGCCGGAATGCATGCGCAGGGCGGCATTCCGATCCCGAACATCCATCATATCAACCAGCCGAACTGGTGGTCCGAAGGCGGCGACATGACACCGGATGAATTCGGCCTGGTCCGCGCGCGTGAACTGGAAGAAGCGATTCAGGAGCTGGGCGAGGATCGCGTTGCCGCCTTCATCGCTGAACCGGTACAGGGTGCAGGCGGCGTCATCGTGGCGCCCGACACCTACTGGCCCGAGATTCAGCGCATCTGCGACAAGTATGATATCCTGCTGATCGCGGATGAGGTGATCTGCGGTTTTGGCCGCACCGGCAACTGGTTCGGCTCGCAAACCGTTGGAATCAAGCCGCATATCATGACCATCGCCAAGGGTCTCAGCTCGGGCTATGCGCCGATTGGCGGGTCGATTGTGTGTGATGAAGTGGCCAAGGTCATCAGCGCCACCGAGTTCAACCATGGCTATACCTATTCGGGCCACCCTGTCGCGGCAGCGGTGGCGCTCGAGAATCTGCGCATTCTGGAAGAAGAGAAGATCATCGATCATGTACGCGATGTGGCCGCCCCCTATCTGAAAGAGAAATGGGAGGCGCTGACCGATCATCCGTTGGTGGGTGAGGCAAAAATCGTGGGCATGATGGGCTCGATCGCGCTGACCCCCGACAAGGCGAGCCGCGCCAAATTCGCGTCCGAGTCCGGCACGGTCGGCTACATCTGCCGTGACCACTGCTTTGCCAACAATCTGATCATGCGCCATGTCGGCGACCGCATGATCATCTCTCCGCCTCTGGTCATGACGCCCGAGGATATCGACGAGATGTTCGTGCGCATTCATAAATCGCTTGATGAGGCTCTGGTGGAGATCACCGAAAAAGGCTTGATGAAAGTCGCGTCCTAAGGTGTTCGGGCGGCCTCCTTGGCCGCCCGGGTCTTCACCGCATCCGCTCCAGCAAGCTTAGCGAGGGGTAGCCATCCGGCACCAGCCCCTGCGCCATCTGAAAGGCCCGCACCGCGTTGATCGTGTTGGGGCCGGTGCGCCCATCGATGCCCTGCGTGTCGAACCCGGCTTTGGTCAGGCGCTTTTGCAGTTCCTTGCGTTCGGCAAAGCTCAGCACCCGGTCGCCGCGCGGCCACCCCGCCTGAAACGGCGCGCCACCCGCCAGCCGGTCGGACAGGTGACCGATGCCGATCACATAGGCATCGGCGCCGTTATAGGCCTCGATCACCTTGAAATTGTCGAAGATCATCAGGGCCACGCCACGCCCACCGGCAGGCAACAGGATTGATGCCGCGCCGTGATCCGGTACCGCAGCGCCATCGCGGGCCACGACACCCAATTCTGCCCAATCCGATGGCAAGGCCTTATGATCCCGCCGCGCCAGCGCGTAATCGAAACCATCCGGCAACCGGACCTCGACGCCCCATGGCTGCCCCTTGTTCCAACCATGCCGCGCCAGATAGGCGGCGGCCGAGGCCAGCGCGTCGGTTGGGTCGTCCGACCAGACATCACGGCGTCTGTCACCATCGAAATCGACCGCATAATCTAGAAACGAGGTCGGCATGAACTGCGTATGCCCCATCGCCCCGGCCCAGCTTCCAATCATGTTTTCCGGGCGGACATCTCCGGCCTGCACGATCTGCAGCGCCGCGATCAGTTGCGTTTCGAAAAAGGTCGCCCGCCTTCCGTCAAAGGCCAGCGTTGCCAGCGACCGGATCGTCTGATTACTGCCCCGAAAAGTTCCAAAGGACGTTTCCAGCCCCCAAATCGCGGTCACCACCTCTTTTTCGACGCCATATTGCGCCTCGATCCGGGTCAGTGCGTCCCGGTGCCGCTCCAGCCCCGCGCGCCCGTTCGAAACCCGCGTGTCCGAGACGGCGGCGTCCAGATACTCCCAGATCGGCTTGGAAAACTCGGCCTGATTGCGGTCGCGCCGAATGACCTCCTTGTCATAGCTAAGGCCCGCAAATGCCTGATCCAGTGTCGTGCCCGAGATACCTTGTGCCATCGCCCGTTCGCGAAACGCACCCAGCCATGCCTGAAACCGCGCGTTACCCTCAGCTGACACGAGTTGAACCTTTGCTTCGGGCCGCACCACGGGCCGGATCGAAACCGTCACATCCGCCGAGGCCAGCTGCACGTTTTCGATCTGAGGTCGGGCCAAAGGCCGTGTTGAATTGTCTGATATCTCCGCCTGCACTATGGATGCCCATAATGCGGCGGTCATGACGCCGCCTATGCATTTATGCATTCCGTTTTTCCTGATTACTGCTCGGTGCTGATGATAGCGCAGAACGGGCGTTTCACAAAGTGCTCAGGACCCGGTTTCGTGATCCTTTGCCTCATGCTCGGCGCGGATGCGGGCGATGGCGTCCCGCAGCAATGGCACCCGGTTGGGGCGAAAGCTCTCTTCGGTCACGGTCATGTCCTGCATCCGGTCCAGCCGGAACACCCGGAAATCCTGCCGCAGATGACACCAAGACAGCAGAACACTGGCGCGATCCATGTAAACGATGCTCAGCGGATTGACCCGGCGACGGGTGTCATCGCCCTTCGCATCCGTATAGGCGAACTCGACCGCGCGCTCGTCCCACGCGGCCTGACGCAAGGCGGCCACCTCAATCGTTGGAATGGCCGGTCGGTCAAACCGCGTGGCGGTCAGAACGGCGTGGCTCAGCCGATGCGACTGACGCTGTGGCAGGCGCCCCTGTAGCTTGCGCAGCGCCTCGCTGGCGGCATCGGACAGCGCCGGGTCACCAATCAGTTGCACCTCGCGCAGGCCCAGAACCAGCGCCTCAAGTTCGTCATTTGTGAACCCCAGCGGCGGCAAGGTGGCGTCTTCTATCAGGGTAAAGCCAAATCCGGCCTCACCGTCGATCACTGCACCCAAAGCGCGCAGAGCGTCGATATCGCGGTGGATGGTGCGCGCTGAAACACCCAGATCCTGCGCCAACTGAACCGATGTTCTGGGCGACGGACCAGATCGCAAAGCTTGCATCAATTGAAACAGACGGGCGGTACGGGACATGGTGAGAGTTAACCTAACCCTGATGACGAAATCTGTCATCAGGGGATCGTACCCATCACGTGACGCAAGATGGAGATCACCATGCTGACCCTACTCACCTTCCCTTCCGCCTTTGGCCAATTCAGCGCCAGCCCGTTCTGTGTGAAAACCGCGCTCATGCTGCAACGCTCGGGGCAACGCTGGGCGCGGTCCGACATGCTGGCCCCCCGCAAGATGCCGCATCAGAAGCTGCCGGTTCTGCGCACGCCCGAGCGTCTGGTGCCCGACAGCGACCTGATCCGCGACTGGCTTGAGGCGCAGGGGATCGATTTCGACGCTGGCCTCAGTGACGTACAAAAGGCGCAGTCCCGCGCGCTGATCCGGCTGGCCGAAGAGCATCTGTATTTTCACATCGTGCAGGACCGCTGGGCCAACGATCAGGTCTGGCCGATCCTGCGGGACACGTTTTTTACCACGATCCCGGCGCTGATCCGCAAGCCCGTTTCAAATTCGATCCGCAAGTCGGTCCTCAAAGGGTTGTCCTTTCAGGGCGTTTCCCGATTTTCATCCGCCGAACGGCAAGACAGGCTGGAGCGCGACCTCGAAGCGATCTCGGCCTATCTGTGGCTATCCCCCTATCTGATGAGCGATGCGCCGACCTCGGCGGATATGAGCGTCGGCCCCATGCTGGCGGCAATGCGCGCCACGCCAGCCGACACCCCGCTGACCCGACGGATCAAACAGGATAAGCTGCTGAACAGCTATGTAGACCGGATGGAGCAGGCGATCCCGCTATGACGCCGTTTGACGACCCCAAAGTGGCCGCCGCCTTTGACGCGCTGCCGGAGGACACCCGCGCAGGTGCTTTGACCCTGCGCGCGCTCATCTTCGAGACCGCAGCGTCCCTGCCCCGCGCTCAACCGCTGAGCGAGGAACTGCGCTGGGGCCAGCCCGCCTATCTGGCACCCAAAGGTTCAACGATCCGGCTGGGCGGGCATAGATCTGCGTCCTTCGCCCTGTTCGTGCATTGCCAGAGCCGATTAATGAGCGATTTCACCTCGGCCTTTCGGGGTGAGGACCGGATCGACGGAAACCGCGCGGTGCTATTTGACGACCCCGCGCAGATCGACCCGACCCGCCATGGCTGGCTGATTGCGCGGGCGCTGACCTATCACCTCTGACGGCGCTTGCGCTCGATCTTTCGCTTGATCTTGTCCTTCTTGCGCTTGGTGCTGACAGCCTTGCGCCGCGAGCCCCGCTTGGCGGGGCCGCGCCCGCGTGGAAGCGCCTGATCGTCGATGGACAGCAGCTCAAGTTCTAGCCCGCCTGTGACCGGCGTCGCCTCGGTCAGGCGCACGGTGACACGCTGGCCGATGGCAATGATCAGGCCCGTGTCCGAGCCCATCAGCGTTCCCGCCTCGCGGTCGAAATGGAAGAATTCCCGCCCCAGGGACCGCACGGGCACCAGCCCATCCGCGCCGGTTTCGTCCATCTTCACGAAGGCGCCAAACCGGGCGATGCCGCTGATCCGGCCCGAGAATTCATTGCCCACCCGCTCGCTGAGATACGCAGCCAGATAGCGATCGGTGGTGTCCCGTTCGGCCATCATGGATCGGCGCTCGGTATCAGAGATATGGGTGGCGGTTTCCTCCAGCCGCGCGATTTCATCCTCGGTCAGCCCGTCCTTGCCCCAGCCATGGGCCAAGATCAGCGCGCGATGCACGATCAGATCGGCATAACGGCGGATGGGCGAGGTGAAATGCGCATAGTTGCGCAGCGCCAGACCGAAATGGCCGAAATTCTCGGGGTTGTAATAGGCCTGCGCCATCGACCGCAGGGTGGTCAGGTTGATCAGTTCCGCATCCTCGGTCCCGGCGGCGGCGTTCAGCAGCGCGTTCAGGTGCCGGGTTTGCAGCACCTGCCCCTTGGCCAGATTCAGCCCTGCCGCCTGCGCCGTTTCCCGCAGGCTTTCCAGCTTCTCGGGCGCGGGTTCTTCGTGCACGCGGAACAGCAGCGGGCGGCGTTTGGCGATCAGCGTCTCGGCAGCGGCGACATTGGCGAGGATCATGAACTCCTCAATCAACTTATGCGCATCCAGCCGGTCGCGGAAGGCGACACTGGTCACTTCACCGGTGTCGGACAGCACGATCTTGCGTTCGGGTAGGTCCAGTTCCAGCGGCTGCCGCACCGCGCGCGCAATTTTCAGCGCCGCATAAGCGGCGTAAAGCGGTTTCAGCACCGTCTCCAACAATGGCCCGGTGCGGTCGTTGGGCGTGCCGTTGATGGCCTCCTGCACCTCGGTATAGTTCAGCGACGCGGCAGAGCGCATCAGCCCACGCACAAAACGATGGCCGATCTTGTTGCCCTCTGCGTCGATCTGCATTCGCACAGCGATACAGGCGCGCGGAACGCCTTCGTGCAACGAGCATAGGTCACCCGACAAACGATCCGGCAGCATCGGCACCACGCGGTCGGGGAAATAGCTGGAATTGCCCCGCTTGCGCGCCTCGCGGTCCAGCGCCGTTCCGGGCTGCACATAGGCGGCGACATCGGCGATGGCGACCCAGATCACATGACCGCCGGGGTTCTTGGGATCGTCATCCGCATGGGCATAGCAAGCGTCATCATGATCGCGCGCATCCGACGGGTCGATGGTCAGCAAGGGCATGTCCCGCAGGTCTTCGCGGCCTTTCAGACCAACGGGTTTGGCCTTGTCAGCCTCGTCAATCACCTTGTCGGGGAAGTCGTCGGGAATGCCGTGCTGGTGGATTGCAATCAGCGAGACCGCCTTGGGCGCGGTCGGGTCGCCCAGCCGTTCAACAATACGCGCGCGCGGCAGGCCCATGCGGTTCTTGGGTCCCGCCTGTTCGGCCTCGACCAGCTCACCGTCTTTGGCGCCCAGAACGGCGCCGTCCGCGACCAGCCATTCGGTGGACCCGGCCTTGTCGATGGGCACGATCCGCCCGCCCTCGGCCCCTTTGCGGAAGATGCCGACGATCTTGCGCGGGTTGGTGCCGATGCGGCGGATCAGGCGGGCCTCGTAATTGTGGTCTTCTTCATGCACCACAGTCAGGCGGGCCAGAATGCGGTCGCCCTCGCCCAGCGCCGGATCGCTTGCACGGGCAATGATCAGCACAACGGGCTCGACCCCTTCGCCATGCCATTCCAGCGGGCGGGCAAACAGGTCGCCATCGGCGTTCGGCGCCTTCACTTGCAGCACACTGACCGGCGGCAAACGATCCGGGTCACGATAGCTGCGCTTGCGCTTTTCCAGATGTCCTTCGGCCTCAAGTTCCTTAAGGATACGCTTCAGATCAATCCGATCCGCACCCTTGATGCCAAAGGCCTTGGCGATATCGCGTTTCGAGGTCAGGGTGGGGTTCGCCGAGATCCAGTCCAGGACCTCCTGCTTGGTGGGGATGCGAGTCATATCTTCGGCCTAGCATGGGTATGCGACCGCGTCATGACCAAAAAGCGCTCAGGGGGTCAGATCGGCCACTGTGTCAACGTCGCGCAGATGGTCCAGCAGCTCTACGCGGCAACCGGGGATCGAGGCCAGCGTATCGGCCAGTGCATGTTCGGTCGACCAGCGGACTTTTTTGAACAAATCCAACGGCAAGGCGCCATAGCGCTGAGCGCCGACGAGCCAGTATCCGCCATCCGGCGCTGGACCGAACACCATCTGCGACCGCCCAAGCGCGCCAAACGCCCGCGCGATATGGCTGCGGGTGATGCCGGGAATATCCGCCCCGATCAGGCAAACCGGCCCTTTCGGCATCCCTCGCAACATCCGGCCCATGCGGTCACCCAGATCGCCGCGCCCCTGCGACGCGCGCGGCAGGTCTGCAGGCCAGATGCGGCTGCTCAACCCCTCGCGATCCGGTGAGACCGCCAGCACGATCTGCCAGCGCGGGTCACGCAAGCGCCGGATCAGGGACCGGGTCTGGTGCCGGAACCACCAGGCCGCGCCGACCATACCGATATCGCGGCCCAGCCGCGTTTTGACACGGCCCGGGTGCGGCTCTTTCACCATGATCACCAATGTGCGCTGCATGGGTCAGGCAAAATAATCCGTCAGAATGCGGGTATAGATCGCCTTGAGTTGTTCGATCTGCGCCACCTCGACGCATTCATCCACCTGATGCAAGGTGCGGCCTACAAGGCCGAATTCAACCACCGGGCAGTGGTTCTTGATGAACCGCGCGTCCGAGGTGCCGCCGGTCGTCGACAGTTCAGGCTGCACACCAGTTTCGGCCTCAACCGCCTGTGCCACCAGATCAGACAGAGGGCCCGGCGGGGTCAGAAAGCTTTCGCCCGAGATTTTGATTCTTGTCTCGACCTCGACACCAAACTCTTCGGCCACACGCGCGGCCTCGGCCCTGAGCCACTCGCTCAGGCCCGCGCCGGAATGCAGGTCGTTGAAGCGAATGTTGACGGTGCCGCTGCATTGCGCAGGAATGACATTTGTCGCGGCATTCCCGGTGTCGATGGTGACGACCGCCAGTGTCGAAGCGTCGAAATGGTCGGTGCCATTGTCCAGTTCGTGACTGGCCAGCCGATCCATCAGCCGCGCCATCGCGGGCAGAGGATTCTTCGCCTGATGCGGATAGGCGGAGTGGCCCTGCACGCCTGTCACCGTGAACCATGCCGTCATCGAACCACGCCGACCAATCTTGATCATTTCGCCCATACGGTTCGGACAAGTGGGTTCCCCCACCAGACAGACCGACATCTGCTCACCCGCGGTGTCCATGTGATCCAGCAGCGCAGCTGTGCCATCCACCGCGTCGCCTTCTTCATCACCGGTGATGGTCAGGATGATGGCCCCATCCGGCGGCGTATCGCGCACGAAATCTATGGCTGCTGCTGCAAAGGCCGCCACCCCCGATTTCATATCGGTGGTACCGCGGCCATACATCACTCCGTCATGCACTTCGGCCCCGAACGGAGGTCTGGTCCATGCCGCTTCGTCCCCCACCGGAACGACATCCGTGTGACCGTTGAACCCAAAGCTTCTGGCGTGCCCTTTACGCCCCCACCGCGCGAACAGGTTGCAGACACCGCCGCGATCCACGCGGGTACACTCGAAGCCCGCCACTGACAGGGTTCGGTCCAGCAATTCCAGCGCGCCGCCTTCCTCAGGTGTGACCGATGGGCAACGGATCAGATCTGCGGTCAGCTGAACGGGATCGGTCATGATAGGTCTTTCATCTCTGTAGGCGCCGGTGTTCCTGCACAGATTCAACGAATTGACCGGAATGCCAACCCCGAAGCGGTAAAATCCCCGAACACTCTGGCCGGAAATTGACCATGACACTCTAATAAAACATGGGCCTTGACCCTGCGGCGATCTTGCCGCGCTGCAACATATTACGGTAGAGGGCCGCGAAACAGGTGAATTGACCATGAAACGCGCACTATTCGCATTGATCTGCCTGACTTTCGCCGTCTTCGCGCAGCAGAGCCAGGCCCAGACCCTTACGGTTACCACGGTGACCCGTGCCCCGTTCTCGTTTGTCGAGGATGGCGCGCAGACCGGATTCTCGATGGATCTGCTGGCGGCACTGGCCGAGTCGCTAGGATGGGAATATTCAACCAACCGGGTTGAGGGGTTCAGCGAAATGCTGGGCGCGGTTCAGGACGGCTCGGCCGATCTGGCGATTGCGAATATCTCGATCACCGCGATGCGCGAGACGCAGATGGATTTCAGTCAGCCGATCTTCGAGGCCGGTCTGCAGATCATGGTGCCGTCCGAGGCAGCACGCAGGCCGTCACTGCTGCAGGCGCTGTTGTCGCGCGAACTGTTCATTGCCATCGGGCTGGCTTTTGCGATCCTTCTGGGTGGCGGCATGCTGATGTGGAGCTTCGAGCGCCGCGCACAACCCTATTTTGACCGCAAGCTGAACGAGGCCTGGTTCCCCTCGTTCTGGTGGGCGCTCAACCTCGTGGTCAATGGCGGCTTCGAAGAACGGATGCCGCGCACTCCTTTTGGCCGTCTGCTGGGTGTCGTTCTGGTGGTCTCGTCGCTGTTTATCGTGTCGGTCTTCACGGCGCGCATCACATCGGTCATGACGGTGGATGCTATCACCGGCAGTGTGAATTCGGTGAATGATCTTTATGGCAAAGAGGTTGGCACCATCACCGATTCAACCGCGGCAAGTTTCCTGAACCGGCGCGATATCGAGTTCACCGGCTATCCCGGCCTGCAGGAGATGCTGACCGCCTTTGAGAACGAAGAGTTGAATGCGGTCGTCTTCGATGCCCCGATCCTGTCCTACTATGCCTCGCACGAAGGGCGCCGCATTGCCACAATGACCGGCGGCATCTTCCTGCGCGAAAACTACGGGATCGCCTTCCCGACCGGTTCGCCCCTGGTCGAAGACGTCAATCAGGCGCTGCTGTCACTGCGGGAAGATGGCACCTATGATGAAATCTACCGCAAGTGGTTCGGGTCGCGGAACTAGGCGGTTTCTTCATCTCCGAAGAACGGCGTCATCTGCGCCACGATAACAGCGTTTTCGTCCAGCGCCCGCTGCATCAATGCCCGCTCATCCGGCTCGATATCATGCCCCTGCGCCTCACGCTCGGCCAGGGTGCCATAGCCGGTGACATCCAGCGGCGCAGTGTCGGCCTGTTTCAGGATCGCCACCGTCTCGCGTACCGCCTCGGCCTCATCCACTCCGCTGGCAAAGCACATCAATGCCGCCCCGGTCGCGCCTTCGGGCAGCCCGTCGCCATCTTTGCGACCGATCTGAACCAATAGTGTATAGACCTGCTGGCGTGAGGGTTTTTTCTGCTTTTCCATGGAAATGGCCTTATCGGTCCACATTTCTTTGGTCAAGTTGATATCCCATTCGAGTAGACACAGTCACTCGAAACCACAACTCGCCGCTTGAATCCAGGACTTAATAAGCGCGAATTGGTCTTCTGGGGCATGTATTGACAACGCATAACTCCCACAGCAAAGATGGCTGAGCACGCTATCATTTTTGCTTTGCTTACATTTACGAAAAGCAAAAATTTCGAGTAGTTTATCTTATGAAAAACCACTTGGACTCCGATTGTGCAAATTGACTAACTCTTGAATTCAGTTTGCGAGTACGAGGATTAACAATTGCTGAGAGAAAACTGGCGGACATTTGGAGCAATTTCGGTTCTGGTACTATGCGTTGTTGTCGTAACCGCCCGCGTTCTGCTCGATGCGGATGGTCGATTGTCAGCAGACAGTACCAATTACCTGCGGATTGCTTACGAGATTTCACAAGGAAACTGGGTTTGGCTACCAGACCCGACGCAGGAAAGTGGGGCTCGATCTTTTATTGCAACCTGGCCACCAGGGTATCCTTTGGCGGTATCTGCGCTTGTAAAATCACTGTCTGTTGATGCGTTCATGGCCTCGAAACTCGTCTCGCTAATTTGTTTTTTTCCAGCGCGGCTTTAATTTTCTGGTTTTTTAACGAGCGCGGCGCGCCCATTTCTCTCCTATTGATTAATGCGAGCACACTAACGATCTTCTCATTCAGTTGGAGCGAAGGACCATTTATTCTGGGTTTGTTATTGCTTTCAGTTTCGATGACCCGCGCGATCGAAGATACAAACCCAAGTATTCTGCGCCATTTCGCCATTCCGATTTGCCTCTCAATAATGCTGTTCGAAATAAGATATGTCGGGATATTCGCAGTATGTGTCCTCCTCGCGGCAGCCGCTATTAACATACGTTATTCTCTAAAGTCTTCCTTTCTTCTTTTACTTGCAGCCCTTGTCGCACTGAGCATTTGCATCTTACATCTGCAATTCAACATTTCCGAAACCGGTTTCGCTACTGGCCCAGACAGAATTCCTGCACCCGAAAGTAACGCTGAGCTGGCTTGGGCGCTTATAACGTCGTTACGCGATGAGCTGCTGCTTCCAATGACTACAAACTATTACGGCCGCTTATTCTGGATCGGCGTTGGACTTCAGTGTGTCTTGTTCCTTTGGGTCACTATTGTTTATCTGAAGCTTCCAGAAGAACCCGGAACCGGTTTCAGATCTGGTTTGGCCAGCGGGTTCTTGTTGGTCGGTCTGGGGTATTTGGCTGCGATAGTTTTTCTACGCTGGCGCACCCATTTTGATCCGTTTAGTTATCGGCTGCTCAATCCCGGCGTTTTGTTGCTATATATTTTCGTATTGAATTTCTTGCTGCAAAAGAGACCAGGCATCTTGAACCCCGTGTTTCTCTCATTGTGCCTTCTTGGGCTTTTCTCTAGCGGATGGGTTGCTCGCGAGGCTTTGTGGCAGGCCAACGATCCAGGCTACTTTGCACAGACCAAAGCTCGATTGGAAAGGTACAGCGACATTGCTTCGGGCACTGTAGTCGCCTTCGGGGATCGACACATGCGCTATTTAAGGCCCGACCTGTTTGTTGTGGAGCCCAAGTTCACGCCCTACTATGAGGCGAGTGAGACTTGGGGGGACTTTGTGAATAGACTAACCCCTGGCTTGCCTATTGTGATTGATGCCATCGACACGCATCCCTGGCGAGGATACGATCCCCGGATAATTGAGTTTCTGAACGCTCAGGAGCAAGGCGCTTTGATCCCGATCGACGGATCGATCGAAGCAGAGCTTCGCTAGCGAGAGGCCAAACAAGAATATCGTTGTCAATTTGATCGTGCCTGATTGACAGAAAAAGCTACTTTTAGACGTCAATCACGATTGAGATTGGGCTCAAGAGGAATACCAAAACGAAACAGACCGCGACAATGCTCATCGCGATCCGTTTGTATTTCACAAGACCATGACTATCAGTCGCGCAACAGCTCGTTGATGCCGGTCTTCGAACGGGTTTTCTCATCGACCCGTTTCACGATGACTGCGCAGTACAGGCTGACATTGTTCTTCGACGGCATCGAACCGGCGACCACCACCGAATAGGGCGGGACCTCGCCATACATGACCTCTCCGGTTTCCCGGTCTACGATCTTGGTGGACTTGCCGATGAACACGCCCATGCCCAGAACCGAGCCTTCACGGACGATGCAGCCCTCGACCACCTCGGAACGGGCGCCGACAAAGCAGTTGTCTTCGATGATGGTCGGACCGGCCTGCATCGGCTCGAGCACGCCGCCGATGCCGACGCCGCCCGACAGATGTACGTTCTTGCCGATCTGTGCACAGGATCCCACAGTGGCCCAGGTGTCGACCATGGTGCCTTCATCGACATATGCGCCAAGGTTCACGAAGGACGGCATCAGCACAACACCCGGCGCAATATAGGCAGATTTGCGGACCACACAGTTCGGCACGGCGCGGAACCCGGCCGAACGCCACTGATTTTCGCCCCAACCGGCGAACTTGCTGTCGACCTTGTCCCACCAGCCACCGGCCTGCGGGCCGCCGTTGTGGATCTCCATATCCTTGATACGGAAGCCCAGCAGAACCGCTTTCTTGGCCCACTGGTTCACATGCCAGTCACCGCTCTCCAGCTTCTCGGCCACGCGCAGCGACCCGCTGTCCAGTGCGTTCAGCGTATCTTCGATTGCTTCGCGCGTCTCGCCGGTGGTGGCGGGAGTGATGGTGTCGCGCGCCTCCCAGGCGGCTTCGATGGCGGCTTCGAGCTGCGCGTTGGACATAGGTGGGCTCCTTGCAGAATCTGTTCACGTATGTCTGGCCTATACGCAAGTGAACCACGCGGCGCAATGCGACGTGGAACGCACCATATGCGCCCGATTATGTCCGTGTCAGCCGCTCAATGGTGCCGGAGAGATGTTTCCGCCGCAAATCAGCACCGCCACACGCTCATTCGGTTCCGGCGAGTATGCCCCCGACATCAGCGCCGCCAGTGCGGTTGCACCTGCCGGCTCCACCAGAATCCGGTGCGATTGCCACAGCGCTTTCTGGGCGCTGGCAATGGCCTCGTCGGTGACAAGCACTGATGTCGTCCCCTGCGCCAGTTCAAAACAGATCGATCCGATCCGCCGCGCGCCCAGCGCGTTGGCTGCAATGCCCGAGACGGTGACGTCCACCGGTGCGCCCGCCTGCAAGGCTGCGTTCAACGCGCAGGAGGTTTCCGGCTCGACCGCCACGATCTTACGCGCGCCCTGTAACCAGGCCAGCGCGCCCGCGATCAGGCCGCCCCCGCCCACGGCAATCAGAACGGTATCGGCCTGAAGGCCTTGTGCCTCCCATTCGGCAAAACAGGTGCCCTGCCCGGCCACGGTTGCGGGCGCGTCATAGGCGTGGATCTGCATCGCCCCGGTTTCCGCCTCATGCGCCTGCGCACCCATCAATGCGTTTGCGTATTCGCCGGACACAACGCTCAGATCCGCACCCGTCTGTTCAATCAGGGCAATTTTCGACGGGCCCGCCAGTTCGGGCACAAATATCTTGGCCGGATAGCCCAGAGTTTGCGCCGCATAGGCGGCAGCGGCCCCATGGTTGCCGCCGGATGCAGCCACAACGCCCGCATCGGGTACATCCATACTTAGCAACGTGTTGAACGCCCCGCGCGCCTTGAAACTGCCGGTGTGTTGCATATGCTCCAGCTTCATCTCGACCGGATAGCCCAGCATATGGCTTTCCATCACCGGTGTAACTTGCGCGTATCCTGCGATGCGATCCCGCGCTGCGGATATTTCACTCTTCCAATCCATTCTTGTTCTTCCGTGACTGGCACTCTGCCCGCGAACCCTATAGCTGTTTCATGAACACGCAAGCAGGGATCGATCACCGATGAGAGAAGACCGCCACAGCCCGTTCCGCGACGCGCAGACCGACCGCTCGACCGCGAGCGAGGTTCCTGACACGCCGCAGACGCGCTCACCCGCCTATCGCCTTGCCTTTGCCGACGACGAATTCCTCTGCCGGGATGAGCTGCGTCCGGTGCGCCTGCAGCTGGAATTGCTGAAACCCGAGATGATCATGACCGAGCGTGAGATCACCTCGACCATCGTCATGTTCGGCGGCGCGCGTATCCCGGAACCGGCGCAGAAACACACTGCGCGCACGGAAACGCTGGCCGGGCTGTCCGAATATTATGACGAGGCGCGCGAATTCGCCCGCTTGATGACCGAGAAATCGAACCAGACCGGATGCCGCGAAAACGTCATTGTCACCGGCGGCGGCCCCGGTGTGATGGAGGCCGGCAACCGGGGGGCGCAGGATGCGGGTGGCTGTTCCATCGGCCTGAACATCGTGCTGCCGCACGAACAGGCACCGAACGAATATGTCACCCCCGAGCTCAGCTTCAATTTCCACTATTTCGCCATCCGCAAGATGCATTTCCTGATGCGTGCCCGTGCCATCACCATCTTCCCCGGCGGGTTCGGCACGATGGACGAGCTGTTCGAATCCCTCACCCTGATCCAGACCGGTCGCATGGATCGCGTGCCGTTCCTGCTGTTCGGGCGCGCGTTCTGGGAAAAAGTCATCAACTGGGAGGCCCTGGCGGATGCGGGCACCATCTCGGACGAGGATCTGGACCTGTTCCGCTTTGTCGACACAGCGCAAGAGGCGGTCGATATCATCGAGAACTGGGAACCTGCCCCCCCGCGCGACGAAATTCCGGGGCGCTGACTAATGGTGGTCAGGACCGGAGAGATGCTTCACCTGCGCGGCAATGCGCTGGATAAGGGCGAGCCGGTGGCATTGCCGCTGACACAAAGCAGCATGTACCACTTGCCGGGTGCGCCGGATGGGCACGCCACCTATGGCCGCGTGGACAATCCGACCTGGGTGCATCTGGAACATGTGCTGACGCATCTGGAAGACGCGCCCTGCCTCAGCTTTCCATCGGGCATGGCGGCCATCTCGGCGGCACTGTTTGCCACTGTGCAGGCCGGGTCGCGCCTGCTGATCCCGTCAGATGGATACTACGTGACCCGCTTGCTGGCGGATCGGTTTCTGTCGGGTCTGGGCGTGGTGGTCGAAGAACGCCCGACCACCGGTTTTGCTGAGGGTGGATTTGACAGGTTCGACGTGGTGTTTGTCGAAAGCCCCTCGAACCCCGGGCTGGACATGATCGACCTGAAGGCGGTGGCGGAACAGGTCCGTGCTGCTGGCGGCATCACGATTGCCGACAACACGACGCTGACCCCGTTGGGCCAGCGCCCGCTGGATCTGGGCATCGACGTTGTGGTGTCGTCGGACACCAAGGCGATGGGCGGGCATTCCGACATGCTGATGGGCCATGTGGCCAGCCGCAATACAGCGATCATGGAGCGGGTCGAGGAATGGCGGAAAGTTTCCGGCGCGATCCCCGGCCCGCAAGAGGCGTGGCTGCTGCATCGCGGGTTGGAGACGCTGGATGTGCGCTTTGACCGCATGTGTACCTCTGCTCAGGTGCTGGCGGAACGGTTGGCTGCGCATCCCGCCGTGCGTCAGGTGCGCTATCCCGGTCTGCCAGACGATCCATCGCATGCGCTGGCCAAGGCGCAGACCGCGCGGTTCGGGTTCCTGCTGTCGCTGACGCTGGACAATGAAGACAAGGCCGAGGCCTTCATCAACACCTGCCCCCTGCTGCGCCCCGCCACATCTTTCGGCGGCGTCCACAGCTCGGCCGAGCGGCGCGCGCGCTGGGGTGATGATGTCAATCCGGCCTTCATCCGCCTGTCGGTCGGATGCGAACCGGTCGAGGAACTGTGGCAGGCGATCGAGACCAGCTTGAACGCGTTATGATTTCTTTTTGGGCTCGCGCAGTTCGGTGAACACATAGATCGGCAGCACGATGCTGGCGATCAACGCCCCCAGCCACACCAGCAACGTTGCGGCCAGCAGGTTCGAGATGCCGCCAACCGTCAGCCCCGCGGTGATCAGATCGGTCACAAGCAGGCCGACAAAGGTGACGATCAGCGCGATACCGCCCTTCAGCGCCGGGGCTTTCTTTTCCCCCAGTTTCAGGATCAGCGGTTCTGCCACCACCTGAACCAGCGTGAAGACAATCACCACAACAATGAACGAGATTGGCTTGATCGCGAAGCCCGCCAGCAGCAGCGAGGCCAGCAGCAACCCGATGGCATTCCCGGCCAGCAGGGCGAGGATGGACTTTATTCTGCGCGACATGAGGTGATCTCCGGCAAATAACAGTTCGAAACATGCAGATATTAGCAGGGCAATCGTATTTTGCGAGGCAATTCAGCGCCGCTTGCGTTTTGACCTGTTGAAATCACATGATAAAATACCTTCATCAAGATCAGCCCCACCCATATCCACGAGAGGTGAGATGAGCGACGATCCCTATTCCGTTCTCGGTGTCGCCAAAGATGCCAGCGCTGCCGATATCAAGAAAGCCTATCGGCGCATCGCCAAGAACTGTCACCCGGACCTGAAACCGGGCGACGCCGAGGCCGAAGCCAGGTTCAAGGCCGCAGCGGCTGCTTATGACCTGCTGAAAGACCCGGACAAGCGCACACGCTATGACAATGGCGAGATCGATGCCTCGGGGCAGGAACGCCCGCAGCAACAATATTACCGCGACTATGCCGAGGCTGCCGGGAACCCCTATCGCGGGCGTCAGGCGGACCCCGATGACATGTCCGACATCTTCGCCGAGTTCATGCGCGGGCGCGGTGGCTTTGGCGGCCAGCGCACGCAGGAGTTTCATGCGCCGGGGCACAACCTGAACTATTCTCTGCAGATCAGTTTTCTGGATGCGGTGTTCGGGGCCAGCCAGAAACTGACCCTGCCGGATGGGGATAGGATCGAGGTCAAGATCCCTGCCGGCATTACCGATGGCCAGACCATCCGGCTGCGCGGCAAAGGCGCACCGGGCTATGGCGAAGGCCCTGCGGGTGACGCCCTGGTGACGGTCTCGGTTGCGAAACACCCGGTGTTTGATCGTCAGGGCGACGACATCCATATCACGCTGCCCATCACCATTGACGAGGCCATTCTGGGCGGCAAGGTGCCCGCCCCCACCATCGACGGCGGCGTCAACGTTTCCGTGCCTGCGGGCACCAGCAGCGGCAAGACCCTGCGCCTGCGCGGCAAGGGCGTGAAGAAACGCGGCTCAGGCGAACGCGGGGATCAGTTGATCGAACTGACCGTTGCCCTGCCCGACACGGTGGATGATGACCTGAAGCAATTCATGGAAACATGGCGCGAAACGCATCGCTATGATCCGCGGAAAGGAATGCCGTCATGACCCTGAGCGAGAAGCAGCTGATTGAAACCGTCACCCGCCTGACCTCGGACCGGCTGACCGAATATCTGGCGGCCGAGATCGTGATCCCCGAGCAATCGGAACAGGGGCTGGTCTATCACAGCATCGATGTTGCCCGGCTGGAACTGGCCTGCGAGTTGCACGAGCAATACGAGATGGAGGCGGATGCGCTGTCGATGATGATGTCTCTGATCGATCAGATGCACGGGCTGCGCGCCGAGCTGCGCGAGGTGCTGAACGCGGTAGAGGCGCAGCCAGAACCGATCCGCCAGCAACTGGTCGAAATCATCGGGACAGCGCGGTTCCAACGTCGCTAAACAAAAGTGGCCAATTGGGCCTAACGATCACTGATCGACGCGGTACTCCTCGGGGACATAGAAGGTGTAATCCCGGTCTGCGACAGCTTCGTGGCATTCATGACAATAGGCCATTGCGGCTGCGCGATTGCCCATCGTGTCACCAAAGAGCGACCCATCCGGCATCACCATGATATAGCGCCAATCCGCGGTCTCCGGGTTCGCGCCCTCAGGCAGCTTCTCCATCACGAACAAAGCGCCGGGATGAACCGCGCCTTCATCTGTCACCGTCACGCTGTCCTTGGCCAGAACCGATCCTGCCGGCAGCAGGTCACCCTCCTGCATCGTGCCATAGTTGTGGGCCATGCGATTGGCATAGCTGTTCACATAGCGCTGTCCATGCGTGGCCGAGATATATGGCGCGTCGTTGAACAACGGCCAGCTTTGATAATTGCGGATCAGATCAAGCTGTGCCGCCGCATAACCGCGCGCCATGCGACGGGTCAGGGACCGGTAATGTGCCTGTGCCTCGGATTTCGACAGATCAGCTGGATTCTCAATCGCCAGATGCGCCTCTTGATCCGTGCTCTGCGCCAATGCGCCAGTCGTCAGTACGGACACCAGGAACGCTGTGCCAATAAGGTACTCGAACTTCTCAAACATTTTTCATGGCCCATCCGATAAACGGTTATGCCTGAACGCTGCGCTAAGCTTTGTAATAAAAGTTAGCGCGGTCACGTCAACTTACCATGAGCCGGGTCATGGGCTCGCCGTCTTGTGTGTATTGGTGAGCATCCATCCCCGCCAGTACAGAGACAATCATACCAAATCAGGGCGCAATGTTCACATTAAATCTGAAAAATCAGCCCAATCCGGCCTCGGATTCAATTTGCTTGCGCGATTTACGGGCCCGCTCGGTGGCCGATTTCAACTGACCGCAGGCGGCCATGATATCCTCGCCCCGCGTCTTGCGGATGGGTGAGGCATAGCCCGCCTGATAAATGATGTTCGCAAACGCCCGGATACGATTGTTCGAGCTGCGCTTATATGGTGCGCCGGGCCATTCGTTGAACGGAATCAGGTTGATCTTGGCCGGGATATTGTGGCGCTTGATGTGGTCAATCAGACGATGCGCGTCTTCATCGCTGTCGTTCACGCCATCCAGCATCACGTATTCAAAAGTGATCCGTTCCGAGTTCGAGACATTGGGATAGCTGGCCAGCGCCTGCAACAGCTCCTCGATATTCCAGCGCTTGTTGATCGGCACCAGAACATCGCGGGTTTCATCAGTGGTCGCGTGGAAGGAAATCGCCAACAGACAGCCGATTTCCTCAGCCGTGCGCGCAATCTCCGGCACTACGCCCGAGGTCGACAGGGTGATCCGGCGGCGCGACAGGGAAATCCCTTCGGGGTCCATGGCGATTTTCATCGCGTCGCGGACGTTTTCGAAATTGTAAAGCGGCTCGCCCATGCCCATCAGAACGATGTTCGACAGCAGCCGGGTTTCGTCCTTGGGCGCGCCGGGGGTGGGCCATTCGTCAAGATCGTCGCGGGCCATCATCACCTGCCCGACGATTTCGGCCGCTGTCAGGTTGCGCACCAGCTTTTGTGTGCCGGTGTGGCAAAACGAACAGGTCAGCGTGCACCCCACCTGAGACGAGATGCACAGCGTGCCGCGATCCTCTTCAGGGATATATACAACCTCGACCTCATGTCCGCCCGCGATGCGGCACAGATATTTGCGGGTGCCATCCTCGGATACCTGACGGGTGACCACTTCGGGGATTTCGATGACGAAATGCTCGGCCAGTTGCGCGCGATAGGCTTTGGCCAGATTGGTCATCTCGGCAAAATCGCGCACGCCCCATTGATAGATCCACTGCCAGATCTGCCCGGTGCGCATCTTGGCCTGCTTCTCTGGCGTGCCATGTTCGATCAGAACCTCCCGCAGGCGATCGCGGGACAGGCCGACAAGATTCACCTTCCCCTCGGGCAGTTTGCGGGGGATGGTCATGACGTCTTGAGTGATCGGCGCTTTCGGCGACATTGGCGTATCTCGGTGGATTCTGGCTTGGGATGCGCCTCTATATAGGAACGCGCGCAAAGATCAAAAGAATTCGTGCGTCAATTCGCAAAGCGCAGCAATTCGTCAACACGCGCCCGGCCCAGATCGACCCGACAGGCGGTGATGGCGATACCCGTGCCCGACCCACCCCCGAACGAAGCACCCACGGCATCGCATTGCATGTCCCGATAGGTAGCCCATGCATTCTGCGCTGCTTCCAGTGCTGGCTGCGTGACGACGCGCCCGGTGACCTCGTCCAATTCCGTCGCCGCCTGCATCGCAAGGGCATAGCTGCTGTCCACTGCAGCATTCACGCGCTCTTCCATCTCCGAGACACAGGACCCGATTTCGACCTGAGACCCCGCATCCGTGCATTCCATCGTCGGGTCTGCCATCGCGGCAAAGGGAAACAGGATCAGAATCCAGCGCATCGGGTGACCTCTCTGGTGGCGACTACAATTCATCACTGCCTAACACAGGGCGTGGATCAGAACAAAAACGACCGCAGGAGACCAGTTCCCCTGCGGCCTTGTCGGATCAATTCACTGCGGGCGGGATATAGCAATCTTCTGCATCCAGCGTTTTTACCGGGTCTTCCGGCCCGCATTGCTCACCCGTTATCGGATAGGTGTCCGATCCCTTTTCGCAGCCAGCCAACAGCGCTGATGCCACCAAAAGGGCGGCGAAGTAGGGTTTCAAGGTCATTGTGCTCTCCCACGGTACTGTCTGAACCGATGAGTTCAGAAAACGCGGCGTGCGGCTTTGATCCGGATCAAGATATTCGCCCCGACGTGGCGTAAACCCCCAAGAAAGAACACAAACGCAAAACCCCGCCATGCGGCGGGGTCATGAGATCACTTCCGAATGTCGCTTAGTTTGTGCAGCGCGTTTCGGCGTCTTCAATGGCCGCCGTAAAGCCCAGCAGCGAGAACGTGTCTTTGGTCTGCGTTCCACGTTCCGAGCGGGCGGTCAGCACCGCCTCGCTGCCGCGTTTCATCGCGGTGACGATCTTGGCATCGTCAGAGGCGGTCGCAGGCCATGCCCATTCGCCATCGGTGAACAGCTCAAACTCACTGCCATCAACAACCAGATTGACGGTTGATCCAGGGGCAAAAGGATAGCCACCGGTAAAGGTAACCTGACCTTTAACCTCTGCGTTGGGGCGATAGAACACGAACAGCAATATATCGCTGCGCCGCACCGACACGACTCGTCCGCCGCGCGTGTTCACCGTCTCCTTGGGCGCCGAAACGCTCCAGCATTCGGTGGGGTCTTCTTCGACGAAAACGCTCCAATCGGTTTTCGCTGCAACACGGTTGGTGCTTGTTGCCTGCTGCGCAACCGCCGTTGTCGCCATCCCTGCCATACACAGGCCCGCAATCACGCGGACGAGCTTTGATCCCATCTTTCCAGCCTCCTGGCCCGACCTATACCTCATACCCATCGGAATCGGCTCGCGAGCTCTGCCCGGCTCGTCCTTGATCAGTTGCGTATCCCGATGATTGTCGACATACACACACTAACGCAGGTTTCGCCACAGGCGAAAGGGCGATTGGCAGTTTTTTGCGCATGAATCGGAGGCCCTGGATGACACAACCGATAGCGATGACAGAGCTGTGGCGCGGGCCGCTGCTGGAAAGCCTGCATCTGGGGCACGCGGTGGTCTGTGATGGCAGCGGTCAGATCGTGCAAAGCTGGGGCGATCCGCAGACGGTGATCTATCCCCGGTCCTCAGCCAAGATGATCCAGGCACTGCCCTTGATCACCTCGGGCGCTGCCGCGAAATATGGCCTGACATCCGAGCATCTGGCGCTTGCCTGCGCCTCGCACAACGGTGCGCATATCCATACGGATCGGGTGAGTGCCTGGCTGGATCACCTTGGCCTGACCGATCCCGATCTGCGCTGCGGCCCGCAGGAGCCGCAGGATATGGCTGCGCGCGACGGATTGATTTTGGCGGATGATACCCCGTGTCAAATTCACAATAACTGTTCCGGCAAACACTGCGGCTTCCTGACGGTCGCCCAGCATATGGGCGCCGGACCGGAATATCTTGAGATCGACCACCCGGTTCAACAGGCATGCCTGTCGGCCTTCGAAGAGACCACGGGCGAGACCAGCCCTTGCTATGGGATCGACGGATGCTCGGCCCCGAACTTTGCCACGTCTCTGGTGGGTCTGGCGCGATCGATGGCGTGGTTCGCCTCGGCGGCGGATCGGTCGGACCGGGCCAGTGATGCGGCGCAGCAGTTGACGGCCGCGATGATGAAACACCCTGAACTGGTCGCCGGAGAGACCCGCGCCTGCACCGAGATGATGCGTGCCATGAATGGCCGCGCCGCGATCAAAACCGGGGCCGAGGCCGTCTTCGTGGCCATCATCCCCGAAAAACGCATGGGCATCGCGCTGAAGATCACCGATGGCACCACCCGCGCCAGCGAATGCGCGATTGCCGCCCTTCTGGTCAGCCTGGGTGTGCTGGAGGCCGATCACCCGGCCACCCGCAAATTCCTGAACGCCACGCAATACAGCCGACGCGGGCTGGAATGTGGCGTGATCAAGCCCGCGCCGGGCTTTCCCGGCTAAGGTTTACATTTCGATCTCGTGCACCTCGGCCACCTCGACCGAGCCTGATCCGTTAACCACCATCGGGCAGCCCTTGGCCATCTCGGTCGCGGCATCAATGCTGTCGGCCTTGATCACCGTAAAGCCCGATGCCGGGTTCGCGCCGCCATTGTCAGCCACGCCGCCGGAACTGACCGTATAGGACTGGCCCACCGGATTGCCGGGGATGTCCAGCGCTGGGCCCATGTCCTGAAACCAGGCCCCCCAGGCGGCCATCGTGGCTTCGATCTCGGCGGGGTCCGTTGGGGTATGTCCCCCGTGATAGACAAACAAATATTGGGGCATATCGCTCCTCCCTGATGAAAACTTATTTTGCCTTCGCCTCCAGCTTGCGCAGCGAAGAGGTCCAGCCCTGATTGTGGTTCGCTGCGGCCTCGGCATCGGCCAGTTCGCGGTGATCCAGCGTCAGACGTGATCCGGTTTCAGTGGCCACCACCGAAAAGGTCACGTGACTTTCCGCCCCGCGCTGATTCTGATCGTCATGCCAGCCCCATGTGAACCCCACCGATTTCGGCGGATCGACATGGGTCACGTGACCCGAAACCTTGTATTGCTGGCCTTCACTGTTCTGCATCACCGAATACCATGGACCCGTGCGCGAGAAATCCAGATCGTGTTCAGGCACATGCATCCCTTCAGGACCCCACCATTGCAACAGTCTTGCCCCGTCGCTGATCCACGCAAACAGGTCTTCGGGACTGATGGGGAACTCCCGCTCCAGTTTCAGGTCGGCCATGAATTTTCCCTTTCGATAATGTCGCTGAGGCGGTCGAGGCTGTTTTCCCAGAATTGCCGCCTGGAAATGGTCCAGTCGGCAATGGCGCGCAGGCCCTCGGGCCGGATCGAATAGATCCGCTGCGTGCCTTGCACGCGTTGCTGCACCAGACCAGCCTCGCGCAGCACTTTCAGATGGCGCGAGATCGCGGCGCCGGACATGCCGCGCCCTTCGATCAGATCACCGGCGGGCAGCTCTCCGTGATCCATCAGTTGCTCGACAATCGAGAACCGGGTAGCATCGGACAAAGCGGAAAAACTGGTCAGAAGCGTGTTCATGACCACTATTTAACACAAATGTTAAATTAAGAAAACCCCTTCAGGGCGATACGAATTCGGAACGCCCATATCCCTGCAGGTACAGCAGCGCCGTCAGATCCCCATGATTGATCCGAATATCGCATTCCGCGGCGACCGACGGCTTGGCATGCAGCGCCACACCCGTTCCGGCGCGCCCCAACATACCCAGATCATTGGCCCCGTCCCCCACGGCGATCACTTCCGTCTCAGCGATACCGAGACGGGTGGAAATCTGCTCAAGCGCCTCGATCTTGGCCTGCCGCCCCAGAATGGGCCGCTGCACATCTCCGGTCAGCTTGCCGTCTTCGGCCAGAAGGGTGTTGGCGCGGTTCTCGTCAAAGCCCAGCAGCTCGGCCACGCGCGCGGTAAAGGCCGTAAAACCACCAGACACCAGCGCGGCATAAGCCCCGTTCGCGCGCATCGTCGCCAACAGCGCTTTGCCGCCCGGCATCAGAGTGATCCGTTCATTCAGAACTTTGGTGATGACGCTTTCGTCCAGCCCTTTCAGCAACCCGACACGTTCGGTCAGCGCGCCTTCGAAATCCAGTTCGCCATTCATCGCGCGCGCGGTGATGTCCTTGACCCGATCACCGACGCCTGCCTCATCTGCCAGTTCATCAATGCATTCCTGCTGGATCATGGTGCTGTCCATATCCGCCAGCAGCATTTTCTTGCGCCGGCCTTCCGACTGCTGAACGACCAGATCCACGCCGACCTGCTGCAGCTCTGCCCAGACGTCCCACCGGTTCTCAGGCACCTCAGGTATGGAAAACTCGGCTGCCTCGCCGGGGCTCAGCCAGATCCCATCGCCCCCGCCCCAGGCATTGCGCAGAGACTCGACCAATGCCTGATCGAGCGTCGGCGCATTCGGATTGGTCAACAGGGTGGCTACGTACATATCGGGTCTCCGGCAAGTTCCCCTGCGAGATATCGCAGGGGTCGCCGTTTCACCAGAGACAGTTTGACCTAGCCCAGAATGCCCGGCAGCCGCAGCCCGTGTTCGCGGGCGCAGTCTTTGGCGATCTCATACCCTGCATCCGCGTGACGCCACACGCCCGAGGCCGGGTCGTTCCACAGCACCCGCTCCAGCCGCCGCGCGGCATCCTCGGTTCCGTCGGCACAGATCACTACGCCTGCGTGCTGACTGAAGCCCATGCCGACCCCGCCACCGTGATGCAACGACACCCAGGTCGCGCCGCTGGCGGTGTTAATCAGGGCGTTCAGCAGGGGCCAGTCCGAAACCGCGTCCGAGCCATCCAGCATCGCCTCGGTCTCGCGATTGGGGCTGGCGACCGAGCCGCTGTCCAGATGGTCGCGCCCGATGACGACCGGCGCCTTCAGCTCGCCTTTGGCCACCATCTCGTTGAATGCCAGCCCGGCGCGGTGCCGATCCCCCAGACCGATCCAGCAGATGCGGGCAGGCAGACCCTGAAACGCGATGCGGTCCTGCGCCATATCCAGCCAGCGATGCAGGTGTTCGTTTTCGGGAAACAAC
This sequence comes from Ruegeria sp. L12, assembly GCF_056531745.1. Taxonomy (NCBI): domain Bacteria; kingdom Pseudomonadati; phylum Pseudomonadota; class Alphaproteobacteria; order Rhodobacterales; family Roseobacteraceae; genus Ruegeria; species Ruegeria sp. L12. The sequence goes on along the minus strand of NZ_JBQFMH010000010.1, from coordinate 10,025 downwards.
TCCTTCATCTTCGCATCAGTCTTGTAAATATCCTCGGGGTCACCGGACAGGGCGCACCAGCGGAACGGGCCGATGCCGCGACAGAACAGCGGGCGGATATAGGCAGGAACAAAACCGGGGAAGGCAAAGGCGTTCTCAAGCCCTTCATCCTGCGCAACCTGACGAATGTTGTTGCCATAATCCAGCGTAGGTACGCCTGCGTTCCAGAAATCGACCATCGCTGCGACATGCTGTTTCATCGAGGCGCGCGCGGCTTTTTCCACTGCTTTAGGGTCTGTTTCGCGCTTCTCGCGCCATTCACCCATGGTCCATCCCAGCGGCAGGTAGCCGTTGATCGGGTCATGCGCACTGGTCTGATCGGTCACGATATCCGGGCGCATCCCGCCCTCAGCCATGCGGCGATAGATTTCAGGAAAAACCTCGGCCGCATTGCCCAGCAGGCCAACCGATTTCGCCTCACCCGCTTTGGTCCAGCGGTCGATCATCTCAAGCGCTTCGTCCAGCGTCTCGGCCTTCTCGTCGAGGTATTTGGTGCGCAGACGGAAATCGATGCTGTCCGGGTTGCACTCCACCGCCAGGCAGCTGGCCCCGGCGAAGACAGCGGCCAGCGGCTGCGCGCCGCCCATACCGCCCAGACCTCCGGTCAGAATCCACTTGCCGGTCAGGTCGCCGTCATAATGCTGACGGCCAGCCTCGGCAAAGGTCTCATAAGTACCCTGAACGATGCCCTGCGTGCCGATATAGATCCACGAACCAGCGGTCATCTGGCCATACATCATCAGGCCCTTCTTATCGAGCTCGTTAAAGTGATCCCAGGTTGCCCAATGCGGCACGAGGTTGGAATTGGCGATCAACACGCGCGGCGCATCCCTATGCGTTCGGATGATCGCGATGGGCTTGCCGGACTGGACGATCAGGGTCTCGTCCTCCTCCAAATCCTTCAAACCGGCAATAATAGTGTCGAAATCCTTCCACGTACGCGCCGCACGACCGATGCCGCCATAGACCACCAGCTCATGCGGGTTCTCGGCCACATCCGGGTGCAGGTTATTCATCAGCATCCGCAGTGGCGCCTCGGTCACCCAGCTTTTGGCGTTCAACTCGGGGCCGGTCGGCGGGAAAATATCGCGGGTATTCTTGCGAGGGTCGGTCATTGTGCAAGCTCCAATGCAGTGTCCTGGATGGCGTCCAGAATGTCGAATAGCCAGCGGCGCAGACGCGCCGCCTTTTTGTTGTCAAAAGCCCAAGGCGCAGCTTCCGTGGTCAGATAGGTCGATTGCGCCAGCTCCATTTGAATTGCGTGCAGCCCCTCGGCGGGGCGGCCATAGTGGCGCGTGGTCCAGCCCCCTCTGAAACGGCCGTTCAGAACCGTGCTAAAGGGCGAAGATGCGGCGAATTCATAAGTAATAGACTCGATTTCGGGCGCGCAGGTCACGCCTCCATCTGTTCCGATATTCAGATCAGGCAGGGTACCTTCGAACAGAAACGGGATACGGCTGCGGATCGAATGGCAATCAAACAGAACCGCAAAACCATGCCTGGCTTTGACCCGCTGCAACTCTTCCTCCAGCGCCGCATGATAGGGCGCGTGATAGGCTTGGCGGCGGGCTTCGATTTCGTCGACAGACGGCTCTTGCCCCTGCTGCCAGATCGGCTGCCCATCGAAATCGGTCAAAGGCACCAAAGTCGTTGTGTTTTGCCCGGGGTACAAAGACACGCCTGACGGGTCGCGGTTGCAGTCAATCACATAGCGGTGGACATGCGATTGCACGACAGTGGCACCCGGCAAAAGCCCGTCATAGAGCCTGTTTATGTGCCAATCCGTGTCTTTCAGGGACTGCCCGGTCGCATTCAAACGACCCGCAATATCCGGCGGCACATAAGTTCCGCCATGTGGCTGGCCCAGAACAATGGGGCCGTCGCCGTGCTGAACGTCGAACACCTGCATCAGGTCAGCCCCGGCATTGGCACATCGATGGCTTGCAGAACAGAACCGTCCGCGATCAGGGTGCGTACCTGTTCCAGTTCAGGCGCAAGGTACCGATCCTCGGCCAGCGCGGGGATATCGGCGCGCAGGCGATCAATCACCCGCTGCAATGGTGCGCCGGTTTGGAGAGGGGCGCGGAATTCGACGCCTTGCGCGGCGCAAAGCAGCTCGATCCCCAGAATATAGTTCAGGTTCTCGACCATCCGCGCCAATCGCCGTGCCCCATGGGCCGCCATCGAGACGTGGTCTTCCTGATTGGCCGACGTAGGCGTGCTGTCGGTCACACAAGGGTTGGCCAGATGCTTGTTCTCGCTCATCAGCGCGGCGGCGGTAACTTCGGCGATCATCAGGCCCGAGTTCAGCCCCGGTTGCGGCGTCAGGAACGGCGGTAGATCAAAGCTGAGCGCCGGGTCCACCATCAGGGCAATGCGCCGCTGGGCAATCGCGCCGATCTCGGACAGGGCCAGCGCGATCATGTCGGCGGCAAAACCCACAGGCTCGGCATGGAAATTCCCGCCCGAGACAATTGCCTCGGGGTCGGTCAGGACCAGTGGGTTGTCGGTGGCTGCGTTCGCCTCAATCTCAAGCGTCGTGGCGGCCTGCCGGATCACGTCCATCGCCGCTCCGGTCACCTGGGGCTGGCAGCGGATGCAATAGGGGTCCTGCACGCGGGTATCGCCATCGCGATGACTTTCGCGAATCTCGGATCCGTCCAACGCGGCGCGCATGGCGGCGGCGGCCTCGATCTGGCCGCGATGACCACGCAACGTGTGGATTTCAGGTTGCAAGGGCGCGGTCGAGCCCATGATCGCATCGGTCGAAACCGCCGAGACCACCAACGCATTCTGCGCTGCGCGCCAACCTTCGAACAGCCCCGCCAGCGCATAGGCCGTCGAAAACTGGGTGCCGTTGATAAAGGCCAGCCCTTCCTTAGGGCCCAGCTGTATCGGCTCCAACCCGACGGATTTGAGCGCTTCTGCCCCAGGCAGCACCGCGCCATTCACCTCGGCCTCGCCTTCCCCGATCACGACTGCCGTCATATGCGCCAATGGGGCCAGATCGCCTGACGCCCCGACCGATCCCTGTGCCGGGATCACAGGCGTCACGCCGCGAACCAGCATCTGCTGTAGAAGTTCCACCAATTCCCAGCGCACACCGGAGGCCCCGCGCCCGAATGAAAGCAGTTTCAGCGACATCATCAGCCGAGCCAGACGCCGCGGCACGGCAGGACCAACCCCGCAGCAATGGCTGAGGATCAGGTTGCGTTGCAGGGTCGAGGTATCCTCGGCCGCAATCTTGTGGCTGGCCAGTTTGCCGAACCCGGTATTTACACCGTAAACCGGCTCGGCCCCCTGCGCCGCCTGCGCGATGCGCGCCGCTGCGGCCTCGGCCTTTGGTCGGCACGATGCATCCAGCGAGATCGGAACCTCGGACCAATAGATTTCCTCAAGCTGAGCCAGTGAAACCTGACCCGGAACGAGGGACAAGGGCGTCATTGCAGACCTCCGAAAATACGTGCGTGAAGGGGGTTAAAGCCAATTCGGTAAGACAACTCAGCAGGGTGCGCCACATCCCAGACCGCCAGATCGGCACGCAGACCGGCGGCGATTGTCCCGGTATCCGTCAGCCCCAAGGCGTGCGCGGCATTGCAGGTCACGCCTGCAAGCGCCTCGTGCGGGGTGAGGCGGAACAGGGTGCATCCCATGTTCATCGTCAACAGCAGCGACGTCAGCGGAGACGAACCCGGATTGCAATCGGTGGCCAGCGCCATCGGAACCCCCTGCTCGCGCAGCGCCTCGATCGGAGGCAGTTGGGTCTCGTGCAGCGTATAGAAGGCCCCGGGCAGCAGCACCGCAGCAGTGCCCGCCTGCGCCATGGCAGCAACCCCATCCGCATCGAGATATTCGATATGATCGGCGGATAGGGCCCCGAATGAGGCCGCCAACTTTGCGCCTCCCAGATTGGACAATTGTTCGGCATGCAGCTTGACCGGCAGATCCAATTCCTGCGCGACCTTGAAGACACGCTCGATCTGCGACGGGTTGAAGGCGATGCCTTCGCAAAACCCGTCGACGGCATCCACCAGGCCTTCGGAATGCGCCGCGCGCAGGGTCGGGATACAGACCTCATCGATATAGGCATCACCGCGTCCGGCATATTCCGGCGGGATCGCATGTGCGCCCAGAAAGCTGATCCGCACCCGGACCGGCCTCTCTTGTGCGATTCTCCGTGCGGTACGCAGCATGCGCAATTCGGTCTCGGAATCGAGCCCGTAACCGGACTTGACCTCGATGCAGGACACGCCCTCGGCCAGCAAGGCATCCACACGCGGCAGGGCGTCTGACAGCAAAGCGTCCTCCGACGCCGCACGAGTCGCGTTGACCGTCGACAGTATGCCACCCCCTGCGCGCGCGACCTCTTCGTAGGTTGCACCATTCAATCGCATCTCGAACTCGGCGGCGCGATTGCCGCCAAAGACCACATGTGTGTGGGCATCAATCAGGGCCGGAGTGATCAGGCGGTCGCCGAAATCGGTACAGGGCGCATCGGAAAAAGCCTGCGGCAGCGTGGACCACGACCCGACCCAGGCAATCTCCTCCCCCTCGACGACCACCGCGCCATCTTCGATCAACCCATAGGGGTGACCGGATTGCATGGTTGCGATGTGTTTGCTGCGAAGAACGGTTTTTTTCGTCATGGCGATTCTTTTGGGCTCCCCCTGCGCTTGGATTTTTCGTATACGTGTATCGAATTAAAGTCTACACAAATTGGAAATGCCATGACGGTTCATGCAAAAACCGCCTTGTTAGGCTCAAACTGGGTGCGTGATGTGCGGGTCAAGATCACGGACGGGCGGATATCCTCGCTTATGGTGCAGACGCCCGCGCAGCCACAGGATGCCTGCGTCGACGTCCTGCTGCCCGCGCTTGGAAACTTGCACAGCCATGCGTTCCAACGCGCGATGGCCGGAATGACCGAGGTTCGTGCCGCCGGACGCGAAAGCTTCTGGACCTGGCGCACCTTGATGTATCGCTTTCTGGACCGCCTGACGCCCGAGCAGATCGAAGCCATCGCAGCACTGGTTTTCATGGAGATGCAGGAGGCCGGATATGCCTCGGTCGGAGAATTCCACTATGTCCATCATCAGCCGGGCGGCGCGCCCTATGCGCAACTGTCCGAGCTGAGCCAGCGCATATTCGCAGCCGCCGACCAGACCGGAATCGGCCTGACGCATCTGCCTGTGCTCTATACCTACGGCGGCGTCCGGCAAGAGGCATTGGCCGGAGGGCAGTTGCGCTTTGGCAATGACGTCGAACGGTTCTTGCGTCTGGTGGACGACTGCCGAACCGATCTGCCTCATGCTGACAGCCGTGTCGGCATCGCACCTCATTCCCTGCGGGCCACGGCGCCGGATGATCTGAAACAGGTGCTGGCCCAAGCGCCGCAGGGCCCGGTTCATATCCACATTTCGGAACAGCTGCAGGAAGTCGCAGATGTCGAGACCGCATTGGGCCAGCGCCCGGTCGCGTGGTTGCTGGACAATGCCGATGTCGATGCACGCTGGTGTCTGATTCACGCCACCCACATGACCGATGATGAAACCCGCAGACTGGCGCAGTCCGGGGCGGTCGCCGGTTTGTGTCCGATTACCGAGGCAAATCTGGGTGATGGCATCTTCAACGGCGCGGTGTATGTCGAAAACGGCGGCGCATTTGGCGTCGGGTCCGATTCGAACGTGCGTATTTCCCTGCCCGAAGAGTTGCGGACTTTGGAGTATTCGCAGCGGCTTCGCGACAAGGCCCGGACGGTGCTGGTGCGAGGTGAAGGATCTGTGGGCCATGCGCTTTATTCCGGTGCGGCACGGGGCGGGGCGCAGGCGCTGGGACGCGATGCCGGTGAGATCGCCGTGGGCAAGCTGGCTGATCTGGTGGCAATCGACCGGACCCACCCGACGTTGTGTACCTTGCGGGATGACCAGCTGCTCGATGGCCTGTGTTTCGCTGCACCGGACGGCACAGTGACCGATCTGTGGTCGGCGGGACGCCATCAGGTGCGCGCCGGTCGACATGTCGCCCGCGCTGCGATCCTGTCTGCATATCGTGCAGCAATGACCGACCTTCTGGCTGACATTTAGTCAAAAACCCCTGTATCAGAGCCGAAATGACCCAAAGCAACGACACCACCAGTTACAAGGACATCAAGCAGACGGTTCTGCGCCGCATTCGCTCGGGCGAGTGGCGGCCGGACAGCTTGCTGCCCAACGAGCAGGAACTCGCGGTCGAATTCTCCTGCACCCGCACAACGGTGAACCGCGCCCTGCGCGAACTGGCGGATGAGGGTTTTCTGGAACGCCGCCGCAAAGCCGGAACACGGGTCCTGAGCGCGCCGCTAAGGCAAGCGCGCTTCACCATTCCGCTGGTTCGGGATGAGGTCGAAGCCCTGGGCGGCACCTATCGCTATGCGCTGGTCTCAGCCGAGATACAGCCCGCCCCTGACTGGCTGCGCGCCCGACTGGCCCTGCAAGCGGGCGACCGCGTGATGCATGTGCGCTGCATGCATTATTCGGGCAATGCCCCGTTCCAGTACGAGGACCGCTGGATAGTGGTCGAGAGTGTTCCGCAGGTCGAGCAGGCCGATTTCTCTCAAATCGGACCCAATGACTGGCTGGTTCAGACAGTCCCGTTCACCAATGTCGAACTAACCTTTCTGGCCAGTCGCGCCGACATCTCGGTCGCTGGTTTCCTCGATCTACCAGAAGGGGAGCCGGTCTTCACCGCAGAGCGTATCACCTGGTTGCAGGGCCGTCCCGTCACCTTCGCCAAGATGTATTTCGCCGCCGGATATCGGATGACCACGCAATTCTGACCGCAGGCCATCGCAATTAGCGATTTCCTCGGCGGCGCTATGGTCCAAAATATATGCCCGCGCTGTCTCCGGCGCGGGCATGAACAGATGGCAGATCGCGGGATGCCGAGGTCAGGCGACGTCAAATTCCAGCGGTTTGATCTGCGTGAACAATCCGGTCTCGGCCAGTTTCGCACGCGCCTCGGCGGGGACCGGTTCGTCAACATAAAGCAGCGCTATCGCTTCACCGCCCGCCTCGGACCGGCCAAGGGTGAAGTTGGCGATGTTCACGTCATTTTCACCCATAGTCTGACCCAGTGCGCCTATGATGCCTGGCACGTCCTCGTTGGTGGTATAGAGCATATGCGCCCCGATCTCGGCATCGATATTGATGCCCTTGATCTGGATGAAACGCGGCTTGCCATCGCTGAACACCGTGCCCCCGATTGACCGTTCGCGTTTGCTGGTGACGACGGTCACTTTGATATAACCCTCGAACGCGCCGGATTTATCTTGATTGGTGGTCGAGATTTTGATCCCACGTTCCTTGGCAACCACCGGAGCCGAAACCATGTTCACCTCGGGGTTAAACTTTTTCATGATCCCCGCAACCACCGCGCAGTTCAGCGCGGCCAGGTTCATCTCGGCGGCCACCCCGTCATAGAGGATATTGATCGCCTGCACCGGTTCATCGGTCATCTGACCGATGAAGCTGCCCAGATGACCGGCCAGCTTGATCCAAGGCCCCATTACCTTGGCCTCTTCCGCCGTCACGCTGGGCATGTTCAGCGCGTTTTCCACCGCTCCGGTCAGCAGGTAGTTCGAGATCTGCTCGGCCACCTGCAACGCCACGTTTTCCTGCGCCTCGGTCGTCGCGGCGCCCAGATGCGGGGTGCAGACCACGTTGGGCAGGTTGAACAGTGCGTTGTCCTTGGCGGGTTCTTCGCTGAACACGTCAAAGGCTGCACCCGCAACCTGACCCGATTGCAGTGCTTCGGCTAATGCGTCCTCATCGACCAACCCGCCACGGGCGCAGTTGACAATGCGCACACCTTTCTTGGTTTTCGCCAGATTCTCTCGGCTCAGAATGTTGCGGGTCTGATCAGTCAGCGGCACGTGCAGGGTGATGAAATCGGCGCGCGCCAGCAACTCGTCCAGTTCGACCTTTTCAACCCCCATCTTAGCGGCTTTCTCTTCGCCCAGATAGGGGTCATAAGCGATGACCTTCATCTTCAGACCCAAAGCGCGCTCACAAACGATGCCGCCGATGTTCCCGGCGCCAATGACGCCGAGGGTCTTGTTGGTCAGTTCGATCCCCATGAACTTGGACTTTTCCCACTTGCCCGCATGGGTCGAGGCACTGGCCTCGGGGATTTGCCGCGCCACGGCGAACATCATTGCAATCGCGTGCTCAGCAGTGGTGATCATGTTGCCGAACGGCGTGTTCATCACGATCACACCTTTTTTCGAGGCGGCGTCCTTGTCGATATTGTCAGTGCCGATCCCGGCGCGGCCAATGACCTTCAGCTTGTCGGCTTTCTCCAAAATCGTCGGCGTCACCTTGGTGGCCGAGCGGATGGCGAGGCCGTCATATTGACCGATCACCTCGGCCAGTTTGTCCTTGTCCTTGCCCAGATCGGGCATGAAATCCACGTCGATGCCACGGTCGCGGAAAATCTGCACGGCGGTTTCGCTGAGCTTGTCGGATACGAGTACTTTGGGGGCCATATTTGTGGTCCTTGAATTATATGGAAGGTCCGGGCCTGTGTCGCGGCCCGGTGAAAAGGTCAGGCGGCTTCGGTTTGCGCCTCAATTTCGGCCTCAAAGGCCCAGGCCAGCCAGGGCAGCATCGCCTCGATATCCGAGGTCTCGACCGTGCCGCCGCACCATATCCGCAGGCCCGCAGGCGCGTCGCGATAGGCACCGATATCCAGCGCGATATTCTCGGCCTCCAGCCGTTTGGCGACGGCCTTGGCGAATGCTGCGCCATCCTGAATGCGTGCGTCGGTGAATTTCAGGCAGACGGATGTATTCGACCGAGTCGCCGCGTCTTCGGCCAGATTGGCGATCCAGTCGTTCTGGTCGCAAAACGCATGCACCGCACCGGCATTGGCATCCGCGCGGGCGATCAGCCCCTGCAGGCCGCCGACCGAGCGCGCCCAGTCCAGCGCGAACAAATAGTCCTCAACCGCCAGCATCGAAGGCGTGTTGATCGTGGCCCCGGTAAAGATGCCCTCGATCAGCTTGCCACCCTTGGTCAGACGGAAAATCTTCGGCAGCGGCCAAGCGGGGGTGTAGCTCTCCAACCGTTCCACAGCGCGCGGGCTGAGGATCAGCATCCCATGGGCAGCTTCACCGCCCAGCACCTTCTGCCAGCTGAAGGTGGTCACATCCAGCTTGTCCCACGGCAGGTCCATTGCATAGGCTGCCGAGGTCGCGTCGCAGATTGTCAGCCCCTGACGGTCGTCGGCGATCCAGTCGCCATTCGGAACCCGCACGCCCGAGGTCGTGCCGTTCCACGTAAACACTACGTCATTGGCAAAATCGACCGAGGCCAGATCCACGATCTGCCCATAATCGGCAGTTATCACTTCGGCGTCGATCTTCAGTTGCTTGACCACATCGGTCACCCAACCAGAACCGAAGCTTTCCCACGCCAACATCTCGACCTTGCGCTCGCCCAGCAGCGACCACAGCGCCATCTCGACGGCGCCGGTGTCCGAGGCGGGAACGATGCCGATCTTGTAGTCTGCCGGAATACCAAGAACCTCACGCGTGCCTTCGATCGCCGCCTTCAACTTGTCCTTGCCAACAGCGGCACGGTGCGACCGACCCAATGCGGCATCGGCCAGTTTGGACAGTTCAAATGTGGGGGGTTTGGCGCAGGGGCCCGAGGAAAAACGCGGATTCGCCGGCCGCGTTGCCGGTTGTTCGATAGTCATCTGTATTACCCTTCCAGATACACGCCCCTCGTTGGGGAGGGGTGTCCCACGCACAGGGGTATGGGGCGTTTGCAGCCGCAGCAAGCAGAAAAGACGCTTCTTTGGACAAAAACGACACGCGGAAGGGGTTCAAATCAGAACAGGAGTTTCCGATTGGCGAAAACCCCGCCCATTATTGGGCGGGGTTGAGGAGTATTACTCAGCGGCGTCTTCGTATTCTGACATGGGAGGGCATGTGCAGATGAGGTTTC